>JBHIAI010000123.1:0-5281 GCA_046861655.1 Fidelibacterota bacterium
AAAGAAAGGTTCTCTGTGATAGACGAATGGGGATCTCGGGCCCCGTTTACGGAGAATTACCTGTGGGCTAGCGAAGATGGATAAAATGTTGGACGGGATTATTCCCGTTCGATCTTGAACAGGACGTAGTCTTCAAAATAGAACAAAGTCTTACCCCCGTCCGGCAGGTCGTAGATCCATAGCTGAACGTTTCGATCCCTGTCGTCCGTCCGCCCCACCACCCTGTCGGGCTTTCCCAGAATGTCCTCCACTTCCGCCACCAGCATTCCCGTGATTACCCGCGGGCGATCCTTCCTGGCCAACTTCGCCTGGGCCTGCTCCACGTACTCTTCTACCCGGTTCCGGATGCGGCCCTGGTCCAGACGGGAGAGCTGGTCCTCCAGCCCGGCAATGATCCTGTCCATCTTCCCGTCGGTTCCTCCCAGGATTTTCCGGGCCCGGTACAGAGAGTGAAGGGCCAGCCGGACGGACCCTTCGTCCGAGGCCTCGTTTACATCCTCAAGCATACCGGCGGCCGCTTCCAGCTGCGCCCGCCGGATCTCAACCCTCAGGGACGGTGCCGACTCCATGGCCTGGTCATACTTTCCCAGGGCCATGGAGTAGAGACCGCGGAATGCCAGATCCCGTCCCTGTTCCAGGTATACCCGGCCCTCCAAAACCCGACCTGTTTTCTTTGCCGTCTCGGATACGCTCCCGGCCTTCCGCAGGGCCTTCAGGGCCAGGTCATATTCTCGCTCAGCGAACAGACCCTCCGCCCTGGCCACGTATTTTTCAGCAATACGATCGATGATCTTGTCGACAGTACCCCTGAAATCCGGGTCGGCCGAGAGCTTGGCCTGGATAAGCTTGTCCACAGCCATGTCCAGGTTTCCCTGAAGCTCAAGCCGCTCTCCTTCCTGAACAAGCTGGTACGGAATCCGCTGGGCCGACAGCTTCAGCAGTTTCCGGGCCCGCCGTATCCTCGCATGATGGGGATAGCTGTTTACGAACTGCCCGAGCTTCCGCTTCGCCGAAACATAGTCTTTCTTAAGAAAAAGGGCTTTCCCTTCATCTCCCACAGTGGACCGGCCTCCGTAGAAGGCGCCAAACGTAAAGAAGATACCCAGGTTGGGCAGGTCGAAAGCCGAAATGGGCGTACTGTCCCCTGGATCCCGGACCGTGCCCACACGCTGGTAAACATGCCTCAACTCAAAGCCCCAGGCGTACCTGGCCGCCGACTCCGACTCCCTCAGGAATTTGATACCCAGGGCGTACGTGGCAGTCCTCCCCGTCCCTGAGGGATCCGGATGGATGGCATCATCCCGGTAGAACCGGGCCCAGTTCATGCCGTAGGAATACTGCAAATGCAAAAACCATTTAGGACGCCACTGGAGAATGACAGAGGTAACGATGTTTCCTTCCACCAGGGTGGGACTGAAGGATTTCGACGTGTCCGGCCAGGAAGAAGGAACCTCCGGCAGGCCTTTGACAGTCTGCTGCTTAGTGATGGAAATAGAGGGAAAAGAAAAAACTGAGGAATACCGGAAACCGAGACCGGTCAGGATATCCACGTAGCTTTTCTTAAACAACAGGTATGACAGATTGGTCTGAAGACCCTGGAGTTCCACAAAGGATACGGTCCGGCCAAGCGGAGCGATTTCTCCGAGGATATCCGTGGGATCCCCTTCATAGGAGATGAGAGTGGAGTCAAACAGAAAGGGGTTGCCCCCTCTCCATCCGTACAGACCGATTCCATACCGGCCTTCCACGGGCATGGTCACGATGGGCTCGCGAAACTCCAGGGAACGGAAATAGCGATCGAGCCAAGTGAATGCCCGGGAGACGGGTCCCCGTTCTTCGTCCGGGTAGCCCATGAAGGAAAAGTCCCTTGCCCACGACCGGGAAACAAGGACGAACAGGACCACCATCGCCACCGTTACGGAGCTTCGGGAAATCCTCCTTTGACAACCATCCTTAACCATCACGAAGCAAGATACCTGACCCTTCCAAATTATCCAAGTCCAATCCATGACGAGGCACTCCGGAAAGGGGGCCCGGTCAGTTTTTCCACGGGAGGAACCCGTCTATTTTGTAATTTCTCCTGCCCATTTATATGACTGAAGAAACGCCATGAATCCCCCGCTCAGGATGACTGAGATTCTCGCTGTATGTCTCACAGCCGTCCTCCTTCCGGTCTCCACCGTCCTGGGCCAGAAGAACGAGAACAGACTTACCATCTGCAGGGTAAAGTATTCGGGCGGAGGCGACTGGTACAGCGATCCCAGTTCCCTCCCCAACCTGCTGGCGTTCATTGACAAGAACACCGATGTGACCGTCTCACCCACGGAAGCAAGAACGTCTCTGGAAGACGAAGACCTTTCAGGCTATCCCTACCTCTATCTCACGGGCCACGGCAACATCAGATTCTCCCAGAAGGAGATCATCCGACTGAGAACCCACCTCCTGGGGGGGGCGTTTCTTCACGCCGACGACAACTACGGGTTGGACAGGTCATTCCGGCGGGAAATGAAGAGAGTATTCCCGGAGAAGGATTGGGTTGAGATTCCATTCGACCATCCTATCTATCACACACGGTACGATTTCCCCTATGGCCTCCCGAAGATTCACGAGCATGACGGGAAGCCCCCTCAGGGACTTGGACTGTTTGACGGAGAGCGCCTGATGGTGTTTTACACCTATGAAACCGATCTGGGGGACGGATGGGAAGACCCGGAAGTTCACCATGATCCGCCGGAAAAGAGGATGGCTGCCCTGAAAATGGGAACCAACATATTTCTTTATGCCTTAATACAGTAGACATGGCCCCCCTGTCATCCCATCTACTTCCCTTTCGCCGCAGAAAACTCCTGAACGACCTTCAAGCTCTGGGGTGGGGCCTTCTTCTCGGGCTCGCACTGGGAACGGTGGTCCTGGTCACCCTGGAAGCCATTTTCTGGTTTCCCATCCCGGTCCGTTCCGGCTTCTGGCTGGCCTTCGCCGCCCTGGGTCTTTTGACCCTGGCTGTCAGTGCCGTCCTATTGCTGTTGATCCGCCGGAACAGGCTCCCCAGGTACTCCCTTTCCCAGCTTGCCCGTGATGTGGGTAAGAAAGGGTTTGTCAAGCGGGACCAGGTCATCAACGCCCTCCAATTGGAAGAGGACTCAGGATCTGCCTACCCAACATCCCGGGAACTGGCTGCGGAGTTTGTCGACCAGATCGCATCGAAACTCGATAGACTCAACCCGGCCCGGGTTATGATCCATCAGCGTGTTCCGGCTGTCCGGACAGCGGCCCTGGGGACGGTGGCCGTATCCCTGGCCCTGTGGGCCGCATTCTTCCCCCAGTTCGGCCCTGCAGCAAAGCACTGGGTCCACCCAGGGGTAAACTTCCCTGTTCCTCTCCCCTTTGAACTGGTCAGTCCGACTGGAAATCTCTCCATCATGGGCGGGGATACTGCCAAGGTTGTCCTGCTCGCAAAGGGAGTTCCTCCGGAGGAATCCAGGGGAACCCCACCCGATTCCGTGATCCTGGAAATCATCGATGCTAAGGGAGCACACTTCACTTCGCTGGCCCCCTCTCATGAGGGTCGCTTCGTGCACACTCTGCCCCGGGTCCTCCAGAACATCAGGTACCGGGGATTTGCCCGTTCCCGGCACTTCTGGCAGCCGTGGGATGAAATCTCCTCCCCCACCTATGAAATCCGTGTGACGGATAGGCCGACCATCAAGGATTTCATGGTGACCATTTCTCCCCCGCCGTATGCGAATATGGAGTCCATGTCTCAGCGAGAAAACATTGCGGAGATACGGGCTCTGAAGGGCTCATCCCTGAAAGTGGATCTTACGGCCAACAAGGCCCTGTCGAGGGCCCACCTCACCGTTGTCACAACGGGGACTCCCGAAAAAGAATCGGTGGTTCCTATGACCGTGGATGAAGAGAAGGCCCAGGCGGAGATGATCCTGGTAGAGGAGGGAACCTTTCAGACGCATGTTTTCGACCTCAAGGGAACCGGGAATCTCGATCCCATTCAGTACAGGTTCATCGTTATCCAGGACGCGTGGCCCCTGCTCCAGGTGCTCGATCCCCAGTCTCCCCTTGAACTCGGAAGCGACTTTTCCGTACCCGCCCGCCTCCATGTGGAGGACGATTTCGGCTTCTCCAGTATTCAGATTGTCTATGAAATGCATAAGCCCGACTACCTGGCTCCCGGGCCCTCTCCCCAGCCTGGCGGCCGCGGGCGTCCGGACCGGGTTCGCATTCAGCCCATAGACGTTTTCGACCCCGGGGAAACCTCCCAGGACGTGTTCTACGCCTGGGACGTGAGCGGCCTGGGTCTCATGCCCGAGGACGAGGTTCACTTTCACTTCGAGGTGTACGACAACGACCTGATCTCAGGACCGAAGAAATCTGTCTCGGAAACTCTCATCGCTCGCTTCCCTTCCCTGGCTGACCTGTATGCCCGAACGGAAGAACAACAGGACGATATCCTGAAGGACGCCCGGGAAATCGTGGAGGACCTTAAGGATCTGGAAAAGACTCTGGAAGATGCGGAATTGGAACTGCTTAAGGACGACCGGATCCAGTGGCAGCAGGAGCAAACCCTGAAAAAATCACAGTCGGAGGTTCAGGAAAGGCTCGACACAATTTCGGAACTTCGACAGAAAGTTCAAGAGATCATAGACCAGTCGGAAAAACACACCCTTTTTTCTCCAGAGCTGGTGGACAAATTTCGCCGTCTTCAGACACTCCTTCAGGATATCATGACCCCCGAATTGATGGAATCTCTGGAAAAAATGCGCGAGGCCATGGAAGATGTTACCGCGGATCAGCTCCTGAAGGCCCTGAAGGATTTCCGGGTCAATACCGCCCAGCTGGAGGAACAACTGGATCGGTTCATCGACATCTTCGAACGAATCCGGGCCGAACAGAGCATGGACGAACTGGTTTCCCGTACGGAGGCTCTTCTGGAACGGCAGGAGTCCCTGCTGGATAAACTTAGCCGAACGGAACCTGGCGAGGACTTGGCCACGCTGGGCGAAGAACAGGAACGTAACGCTCAGGAATTCGAAAATGTTCACGACCTCATGAGTCAAGCCTCCCGGACGATGGAACCTTTCGCAAGAATGCCCGCTGGTGAACTCTCCCGCCTGGCCCAATCAGACCTCTCCGCGTCCACCTCTCGGGATCTCAAGGCCGCCTCCCGGCACTTGAGGCAGGAACGTCTGACTTCAGGGACCCAGTGGGCCCAGTCTGGCCAGGGTCATCTCCAGAAAATTCTGGAACAGCTCGAGGGAATAAGAGA
>JBHIAI010000124.1:0-5280 GCA_046861655.1 Fidelibacterota bacterium
TCGGGGAGGGTGGTTAAGGCAGTCTGACCCCCTTTTGACTTCCAGATTTCCTCCTGTTCGAACCCTGCGCTCCTAGGAGTGCTTCTGGCGAATGAAGGCCGGGATGTCCAGGTCTTCATCGTTGAATATGAGGGGCTCGCGGGGCTGCCGGGGAACCTGGTCTTCCTCTTCCCTTTTCTTCTCCTGGATCGGTATCTTGAAGCGGGAATCCGGGGCAGGCACTTTCTCAAACTGGCGTATGGCTCCGCTGAATCCCGTAGCGATCACCGTTACCCTGATTTCCTCTTTCAGAGATGGGTCAATGACGGCGCCGAAGATTATGTTGGCCTCCTCGCCCGCTTCTTCGAAGATGATGGATGTGGCATCGTCCACTTCCATCAGGGTAAGGTCGTCACCTCCGGTGATGTTCACCAGCACGCCCTGGGCGCCGTTGATATTCACTTCATCAAGAAGTGGACTCGAGATAGCCTGCTGGGCGGCGAGAACGGCTCTTTCTTCTCCCGTGGCCATCCCGGTACCCATGATGGCATCTCCCATGTTTCGCATGATGGTGTCCACATCCGCGAAGTCCAGGTTGATCAAGCCATGAACATTGATCAGGTCCGAGATCCCCCGGGTGGCCTGAAGGAGGATGGAATCGGCCAGGGAGAAAGCCTGGATGACTGTAGTGGACTTGTCCACGATGCTCAGGAGCCGCTGGTTGGGGATGATGATGAGGGTGTCGCAGCTTTTTTGCATCTCTTCAATGCCCGATTCGGCCCGGTTCATCCGCTTGGGTCCTTCAAAGTGAAAGGGTCGGGTCACCACCCCCACCGTCAGGGCGCTGGCCTCTCTGGCCAGCTGGGAGATTATGGGCGAGGCTCCCGTTCCGGTTCCTCCGCCCATGCCGGCAGTAACGAATACCATGTCGGCCGCTTCGATGATGGAGGCCACGGCCTCCTTTTCTGATTCCATGGCCGCCCGGCCGATATCGGCCTTGGCACCGGCCCCCAGACCCTTCGTCAGGTTCTTTCCAATCTGGATTTTTGTTTCCGCTCTGTTATTTTCCAGGTCCTGAGCGTCCGTGTTGACGGCGATGAATTCCACACCTTCCAGTCCGGAGGCGATCATTCGATTGATGGCGTTGCCCCCGGCACCGCCCACACCGATGACCTTGATCCTGGCTTTCTGATCGGCCTGCGCGTCGAATTCGAATAGCATGCTACACCCTCCCTTTCATTGTGTGATGAAGATACAGGTTCGTTTGCCGCTCAGAACAGGGCACTGAACCAATCCCTTGCCTTCCTGAACAAGCCTGATACAGGGTTTTCCCTGTCCACCCCGAGGTTGAATTCATCGGTAACACTTATTCCGTACTGGAGTAGCCCGATTCCAGAGGAGTACATGGGACTGACGGCCACATCCACCACTCCGCTCAGCCCCCTGGGTATTCCAAGCTTCACCGGCCCTTCGAGAATCTCTTCCGCCAGGCTGGTCACATTCCTCAGCAGCGCTCCTCCCCCGGTGAGCACCGCCCCAAAGGTTACTGGGTTCTCCACGTTTGCCCGGGATATTTCCCGTTTGGTTAATTGCAGGATTTCCACCATCCGGGCTTCCACATACCGAGACACTTCATGCTCGGATACGTGCCGGCTGATTTCGGAGGGACCTTTTGCCAGCTCGATCTCCAGTTCTGTGGAGGCCATGTCCGCCCTGGCAGAGCCGTATTTGATCTTTATGTCCTCCGCTTCTGCGATTGACACCTGAAGCATCTTGGCCAGATCGTTGGTAATGTTGTCTCCTCCCAGGCCGATGACAGCGGAATGCTTGATACCCCCGTCGTGGAATACGGCCAGGTCGGTGGTTCCACCTCCCACGTCGACAAGGGCGATACCCAGCTCCTTTTCGTGTCGTTCCAGAGTGGCCGAGGCCGCTGCCAGGGGCTGGAAGATGAGCCCCAGGACAGAAATCCCCACCTCCTCGACGCACTTTGTGATGTTTTTGGTGGCGGATACGGACCCGGTGATGAGGTGAACCCGGGCTTCCAGGCGTCGTCCCACCATGACCAGGGGATCCTTGATCCCCCTTTGTTGATCCACAACATACTCCTGGGGAAGGATATGAAGAATCTCTCTGTCCACGGGAAGTGAAATGGCCTTGGCCATATCGAGCACACGGGCGATGTCGCTGTTGGTGATCTCGTGCTCGTAGTTTACGTGGTGACCATTCTTTGAAATCGCAATGGCTCCCTGTGTGTTGATTCCCCGGATATGCTCTCCCGATATTCCTACAAAGGCGTGGTCCACCTTGGTATTCGCCATTTTTTCGGCCTTCTGAACCGCGGTCTCGATGGAACGAACGGTTTCATCGATGTTGACCACGACCCCCTTTTTCATCCCCGAACAGGGAGCGATCCCGGCTCCGATCAGTTTGAAATCGCCGCCCTTATCGGCCATCTGGCAAATGACGCAACAGGTCTTAGTGCTGCCGATATCGATGCCTACTGAAATCCCCTTTTCCTGCCCCATCTGGGGTTACCCCCTTTCTCTCACCACGATCTGTTTCTTGTAACGAAGGTCCACGTAGCGGTAATCGTGGAGGGACCGGATACCGCGGACGGTCTGGGCAAACTGTTGAAGAAGACTGAGCCGCTGGGAAAGATGGGCTGCGCCCAGGAGAATCTCAGTGGGATAGTGCGACAAGTAGAGTACGTATTCGTCCCCGGCATTAATCCTCACCTCTGAAAGGTCAGCGTACAGACGGGGAAACCGGTTCCGGATAAGGTTCAGATAATCCACCGCCTCCAGCACTTTTTGCGATAGACACTGCTCGCCGACGGGATAGAGTTCTTGGGCAGGATTGAATCCTGAAAGGGTGGGAATATCGAACTCATAGGCCTGATCGCTGGCGGGAAGGATGACACCTTCCTGGTCGATCAGGTGAAAGGGAGACTGGTTGATGTAGGCCAGGGGCACCCTTTCCACCACATCAATGCGCAGGGAACCGGGGAAATCGCGGCTTACCCGGGCCGCCTTAATGTAAGGGTGGCTCTCCAGGTGGGTCTGAACGTACTCCAGGTCGATATCCATCAGGGCGGGATCGGCAGGAAGCTGAACCCACTGCGAGAGATCGCCTTTGTCCAGAAACCGGTTTCCCATCACCCTTACGTCCACCAGGTCAAACTGTTGGGTAGTCTCCGCCCACCGGAAGGCCAGAAAGATGACGAATGCCAAAGCACCCCCTCCCAGAACTCGCAGGGACCACGTCCCAGCGACGGTGAGTACGCGTTTCAGAGTCATGGGTCCAAGTATCCCTCCGGAAATCCCAGAGTCCTGATTTCCAGGTCCAGGTCGACCCCAAATTTTTCGCTGACAGTCTTTCTGGCCAGACGGATAAGCCAGACCACGTCTTCCGATGAAGCCTTGCCGTGATTGATAAAGAAATTCGCGTGCTTGGGAGAAATCTCGGCATCTCCCCGGTGGGACCCTTTGAGTCCGGCCTTATCGATGAGGTACCCCGCCGCTGTTTCTGCGGATGGATTCTTGAACACGCTTCCCGCCGACCGGAACCTCAAGGGTTGGGTGGTCTTCCGGCTACGGCTCGCCCGGTCGCGCAAAACCTGGATTTCCCGGGAGTTTCCTTTCTTGAATTCAAAATGACCGGCCAGAACCACCTCATTTTCTTCGAGAGACGAGGATCGGTAGTCAAAGGACAGATCTTGTTTCCTGTAGGATTTCTCCTCGCCGTCAAGCGTCATGACGTCCAGGGAAATGAGGGAATTGGAGATTTCCCGCCCGTACGCCCCCGCATTCATCCGGATGGCGCCTCCGAGGGTTCCCGGGACGCCGATAAGGCTTTCCACACCGGCCAGATTGTGTTTGAAGCATTCTTTTACGAAATGACCCATCATGGTCCCAGTTTGGGCATAGACCCGGGTTCCATCGATTCGCATGGTCTTGAAGTGTTTGACCAGGCTGATCACAATGCCGGGAAATCCTTCATCGCTTACCAGAAGATTGGACCCCGATCCGATGAAAAAGACGGGTACGTTCGAGGTCCTGGCCTGGGTGAGCACGGTTTTCAGGTCGTCCGTGTCCAGGGGCCAGATAAAGGCCAGGGCCGGACCTCCGATTCCATAAGAGGTATGCCGGGAGAGAGGTTCGTTGGGTAGAACGGTCCCTTTCACCGTAGAAACCAGATCTCCAAGAGCTCCCGATTCAAGGTCAGACTGATTCTTTTTTGAGGGCAGTGACGTATTCATCGCAAACTTGCCAGATGTTGCCTGCGCCCAGGGTGATGACCAGGTCGCCAGGGATCACCACCTCCTTGAGTTTTCCCACCACGTCCTCCTTCTCGGGAATCCAGTACGCGTCTTTGTGTCCCATGGAGCGAGTGGCGTTGACGATAAGCTGTCCGTCGACACCGGGAATGGGTTCCTCCCTGGCCGGATAGATCTCGGTAACGATTACCACATCGCTGAGGAGAAGAGACCGGCCGAAATCCTCGTACAGCTCCCTAGTCCGGCTGTAGAGATGAGGCTGAAAGACGGTCACAAGGCGGCGGTTCCACCCATTCTTGATGGCCCTGAGGGTAGCCGAAACCTCCGTGGGATGGTGGGCGTAGTCGTCCACCACCAGGATATCTTGAAATGTCCCCTTGATCTCGAACCTCCTCTTGACGCCCGTGAAAGCTTCCAGGGCCTCCTGGAGAATGGGGAAATCGATGTTCATCTCCCGGCCCAGCGCGATGACCGCCAGGGCGTTCTTCACGTTGTGTGCCCCGGGAACCCTGAGGTGAACCTCACCCTGTGACTTTCCTTTCTCCTTCAGCATGAACCGGGAATGGACCTGTTCGTAGGTGATGGTGCCGGCGCTGTACCCGGTTTCATCCGTGAGCCCGTACGTGATGACGGGACGGCTGATGCGGGGAAGAATCGCCTGTATGAGGGGTTCGTCGGCGCACACCACGGCCGATCCGTAAAAGGGGACGGCATTGGCAAACTGAGTAAATGCACCCAGGAAGTCTTCCTGGTTTTCATAGCTTTCCATGTGGTCCACATCGATGCTGGTGATGATCGAATAGGTGGGGCTCAGTTGCAGAAAACTCCGGTCGAATTCATCCGCTTCGGCCACCACAATGTCGCCTGAACCCAGACCGGCGTTCACGTTCAGGCTTTTCACCACACCTCCCACCACAAGGGTGGGGTCCAGGCCGGCGTGGGTGAGGACTTCCCCCAACATGGACGTGGTGGTGGTTTTTCCGTGCGTGCCTGTGACAACGCAGGATGTCTTGCCGCGGATG
>JBHIAI010000125.1:0-5268 GCA_046861655.1 Fidelibacterota bacterium
GTCTGGATGTGGGGGCTTTCACACCTTTTCTTTACTGTTTTCGCGACCGGGAACGGATTCTTGATCTGTTTGAAATGCTGTGCGGCGCCCGGTTATTGTACAACTACATCTGGGTGGGGGGCGTATCCCACGATTTTCCCGTGGGCTGGGTGGAAAAAGCGTATGAGTTTATCGACTATTTCGAGCCCAAGATCGAAGAGTACAACCAGATTCTCACCTACAACAAGATTTTCATAGAGAGGACAGCGGACGTGGGGGTCCTGCCGGCCCAAGTGGCCATCAACTACGGGGTGAGCGGACCCAATCTTCGGGGATCAGGAGTCCGGTGGGACCTTCGCCGGAATGAGCCCTACAGCGTCTATGACCGGTTTGAATTCGATATTCCGGTAGGCACCGGTGCCATGGGAACGGTCGGGGATTGTTGGGACCGGTACTATGTCAGGGTCCGGGAGATGGAAGAAAGTGCCAAGATCGTTCGGCAGGCCCTGGACCAGCTGCCCCGGGAGGGGGATGTTCATGAAACTGTCCCCCGAAAGATTCGTCCCCCCAAAGGTCAGGTCTATGTCCGCACGGAATCCCCCAGGGGTGACCTTGGCTTCTATATCGTCAGTGACGGGACACCCATACCCTACCGGATAAAGCTTCGATCGCCGGCGTTCAGCAACTTGGGCTGCATAGGGGAGATTGGCCGCGGCTGGATGATTTCTGACGTCATTGCCATCCTGGGCAGTCTGGACATTGTCCTGGGTGAAATTGATCGATAATGGTTGACTGGTATCTGGATAGATTCGCCCAGGTATCGTGGTTGAGCTCAGCTCCGGGGAGTCTGCAATTCGTCCTGGCCGTCACTCTTACGGCTGTTCCCATCTTTCTTTTCCTGGCGGTGAATGCCCTGGCGGCTGTCTACGTGGAGCGCAAAGTGTCCGCCTTCATGCAGGACCGTCTGGGTCCCATGGGTCAGGGTGTGGGGTTGCATGCGGGCAAATGGGGCATTCTGCAGACGGTGGCGGATGCCATAAAGCTGGTGATCAAGGAAGACATCATTCCTGCCAGCGCGGACAGGAAGTTGTTTATTCTGGCCCCCTTCCTTCTTTTCCTGGGCGCGTTCCTCGCTTATGCGGCCCTCCCTTTCAACCAGCATCTTGTGGCTGCCGATTTCAACATCGGCATATTCTACATCGTTGCCATGGGATCCATCGGAGTGGTTGGCATCATTCTGGCCGGATACTCGTCCAACAACAAGTGGTCTCTCTACGGCGCCATGCGATCGGCCGCCCAGATCATCAGCTACGAAATCCCGGTGGCCCTTTCCCTTCTGACGGTCATCATGCTGGTGGGAAGCCTCAAGATGCAGGACATCATCGCCGCCCAGGGTGGGGTCCGGTGGGGTTTCCTTCCGAACTGGTTCGTCTTTCATAATCCCTTCACCTTTATCGCATTCTTCGTTCTTTTCATATCCGGCGTGGCGGAGGTGAACCGAACTCCTTTTGACATTCCCGAGGCCGAATCGGAGCTTGTGGCGGGCTTTCACACAGAATATTCCGGGATGCGATGGGCCATCTTTTTTCTTTCAGAATACGCAAACATGTTTCTGGTGGCGGCGGTTTCCGCCGTTGTCTTCCTGGGGGGATGGCAGAGTCTCATTCCCGGTGTCTTTGATGGACCCCTCTGGGGCCTGTTCTGGTTCCTGTCCAAAGCCATCCTCCTGATTTTTGTCATGATGTGGTTTCGGTGGACCTTTCCCCGCCTGAGGGTGGATCAGCTCATGGCCATGTGTTGGAAGTATTTCATTCCTCTGGCCTTCCTCAATATTCTCGGCGTCGGTCTCTGGGATCTTCTGGTTGGGTGAAACGAAACCGATGAGATATTTTTCGAACGTTTGGCAGGCCGTTTTCACTCTTCTAGTGGGACTCCGGGTTACCATCACCCATTTGATCAAAGCCCGAAGTGGAATTGTCACCCTTCAGTATCCCATAGAACGGTGGCCCCGGCCGGAACGAAACATCGGGTTCAGTGAGGACAGTTACAATATCATCCGTTCGCGTCTCCACGTGGACATGGATGACTGCATTGGGTGTCTGAAATGTGAACGGGCTTGTCCTGTCGACTGCATCAAGATTGACACGGTAAAGGTGGATAAGGGGGTGGACATCCCCGAAGCCAATCACAGAGGGATCACCTCCCATGGCACTCAGAAACGGCTTCTGGTCACCCGTTTCGATATCGATATGACCGAGTGCTGTTACTGTAATCTGTGCACCTATCCCTGTCCCGAAGTGTGCATCTACATGGTAGGTGGACCCAATTCATCCAAACACGAAATAGATTACGAATTCTCCGAATACGACCGGAGCGACATGATCTACCGGTTCGCCAAGGTTCCCCCTGACCAGGTCAAGAAATACAAGGAGAAGACCGAGACGGAGAAACCTGGTTAACCGTGGGACCGTCCATCATATTCTGGCCCGTTGTGGTCCTCACTCTGGGATCGGCCTTCATGGTTGTGCAGTCGCGGAAACTGCTCTATTCCGCCCTTTCCTTATTGTTCACTTTCATGGGTCTTGCAGGTCTTTATGTCTTCTTGATGGCTGACTTTATCGCGGCGGTTCAGATTGTCATCTATGTGGGGGGCATTCTGGTTCTTCTGATCTTCGCCATCATGTTGACCCAAAAAATCACCACCATTCAAATATCCCATTCCAGTCTCCAGCGGGGAATGGGTGGTCTGGTGGTCATCCTGATCTTCGCCGGTCTGGCCCGCATGGTTCTTACCTCGCCCTGGTACATAGAGAAGGGGGTTGAGCTCGAAGGGACGACGGCCGGCATCGGTAGATTGTTGATGATTGATTACTTGATTCCGTTCGAAGTGGCCTCCATTCTTCTCCTCATGGCCCTCCTGGGGGCTGCCATGCTTTCCCGAAGGGGTAGATAGTGAACAGTCTCGGTACCTATCTCATCATCGGGGCCGTCCTGTTCAGTCTGGGGCTTTACGGGGTAATCACCCGGAGAAACGGTGTGGCCGTACTCATGGGGGTGGAACTGATTCTCAACGCGGCCAACGTTAATTTCATCGCCTTTGCCAGGTTCGGGGGCATGAATCTTTCGGGCCACGTCTTTGCTCTGTTTGTGATCATCATGGCGGCGTCGGAGGCGGCCGTTGCCCTGGCGATCATCATCAATATCTATAATAACCTCGGAACCATAAACATCGACGATGCTCGCAGTCTGAAACAGTAGGAGTGCAGGTCCCGAACTCCTAAAAACAATGATCCTCTACGGCCTTCTCATTCTTGTTCTGCCCCTTGCGGCCTTTGTCATACAAATCTTTCTGGGCAGGAGGTTGCCGCGCCAGGGGGACTGGGTCTCCGTGGGGGCGGTGGTTCTGACTCTATGTATTGCCCTGGCCATGTTCGGGTTTATGCTGTACAGCTACGACTTCGACATCCGGTACGAAACCACCTGGACCTGGTTTGATCTGGGGGCCATGACCATGGAGGTGGGGGTTCTTATTGATACCATCACGATTGTCATGCTTCTGGTGGTAGCGGTGGTATCGAGCCTGTGCCATATCTACTCCATAGGGTACATGGCACGGGATCCCCGTTATGCCCGGTATTTTGCCTATCTCTCCCTGTTTACCTTTTCCATGAACGGCATCGTTCTCTCCAACAATCTGTTCACCATCTTCATTTTCTGGGAACTGGTGGGATTGAGTTCATACCTGTTGATAGGGTTCTGGTTCGAACGGGATTCGGCGGCGGATGCGGGGAAAAAGGCTTTCCTTGTGAACCGGATCGGTGATATCGGCATGTTTATCGGGATTCTGATCTTCTTCACTGCCACAGGTTCGTTTCTTTTTTCCGATGCATTTGAGGGAATCGCCGCCGGCGTATTTTCTCCCACCCTGCTCACCATTGCCGGGCTCTGTATTTTTGCCGGTGCCATGGGGAAATCGGCCCAGTTTCCCCTCCATGTATGGCTCCCCGATGCCATGGAAGGCCCTACCCCGGTGAGTGCCCTGATCCATGCGGCCACCATGGTGGCGGCGGGCGTTTACCTTTCGGTCCGGCTGTTTCCCATTTTCACTCCCCAAGTACTGACCACCCTTGCCTACGCGGGAGGTTTTACCGCCCTGTTCGCCGCCACCATCGCCATGACGCAAAACGATATCAAAAGAGTCTTGGCCTACTCTACCGTCAGCCAGCTTGGGTACATGATCATGGCGGTGGGCACGGGTGCCTACATCGCCGGTCTGTTTCATCTGGTGACTCACGCCGCGTTCAAGGCGGGTCTGTTTCTGTGCAGCGGAAGCGTCATCCATGCCATGCATCATGCGTACCATGCCGTGGGGGACCACCAATCCAACGCCCAGGACATGCGGAACATGGGGGGCCTGAAGGACAGGATGAAGGTTACGTACTGGACCATGGTGGTGTTCTCACTGGCCATATCAGGGATCCCCTTAACCTCCGGTTTCTTGAGCAAGGATGCCATCCTGGCCGGGACCGTGGCGGCAGCTACGAAAAACCCAGGACACTTCCTGCTTCCTGTTTTTGGTTTTGGCGCCGCCTTGCTGACCGCCTTTTACATGTTTCGCCTCATTTTCCTGACTTTTCACGGCAGCCCCGCCCGGCGGGAGGTCCATGACCACGTTCGGGAATCGCCGTTCGTGATGACAGCTCCCCTGGTGACCCTGGCCGTCCTGTCGGTTTTTCTGGTCTACACTCTTCCCTACTGGAATCCGTTTTCCGATCAGGGGTGGTTCTCCGACCTGGTTGTCGCCAGGGAATCGGCGGTTCCGGGCCATATCAACCCGACAGCGGGGGAGATTGAGGAAGGCCTCCATCACGCCCATCTGCCCGCCATGCTCCTTTCCATGACGGTGGCGCTTGCTGGAATCGGTCTGGCCATAGCCGTCTACGTAAGAAAGCGAATTTCTGCCGACAGGATGGCGAAGCGTCTGGCCCTGGCGTACAGGCTGTCCTTCAACAAGTACTATATGGACGAAATCTATCACCGGTTCATTGTGCTGCCGTCCCTGTTACTCTCGAAGATAGTCGGGTTTCTGGATTGGGACCTTTATGACAAATACATAATCAACGGATTTGGAAGGATTACGGCCAGCCTTTCCAAACTGGTGGGTATCCGCCTGGATTTTGATGTTCTGGACCAGCGGCTGGTGGATGGTCTGGGAAGGGGAACCCGTTTCTTCGGATCGGGTTTGCGTCTTGTTCAGACAGGAAAGCTTCAGAACTATCTATTGCTGGT
>JBHIAI010000126.1:0-5229 GCA_046861655.1 Fidelibacterota bacterium
CCTCTGAGGGACCCCCTTGAAGGTGTGCATCACGTCGCTGATTCCCTCGAGGGGAACAGTCAGGATTCTGCTGGCGGTGGCGGCGGCCAACACGTTGGAAATGTTGTGCTTTCCTGGCAGAGGAATATCCTTCAAATAGGCCACCACCTCCTGAGTATCGGAATAGATTTTTGTCTGGTTCACGCTGAACTTCCCCCCCGGGTTGTCCCCCAGTGAAAAGGGGACCCTTACCGCGTCGGTTTCAATCCTTGTGGAGAGGAAGGAATCGTCCCTATTGTAGACCACGTGGTCGGAGCCGGTCATATTCTCCAGGATCCTCAACTTGGCTCTCGCATAGTCTTCGAAAGAGCGGTACCGGTCCAGGTGATCCGCGGTGAGATTCAGTAGAACGACGACCCGGGGCCGGAAATGGACGATATGTTCCATCTGAAAACTGCTGATTTCCAGGACATGAATTCCGTTGCCAGGTTCCTTTCCCAACATACCGAGCACCGTGCTTGAGAAGGGGACGCCGATGTTGCCAGCGAGAAAGGGCAGGTAGTTCCCGCGTCGAATCATTTCCGCCAGTATCGTTGCGGTGGTGGTCTTTCCGTTGGATCCGGTCACGGCCACCACAGGGAGGTTGGTAAACCGGCTGGCCAGTTCCACTTCGCTAACCACCGCAACCCCTTTCTCGCTGGCTCTGAGGAGGGTATCGGCGTCCTGTGGGACTCCGGGACTGACGACGATCAGGTCAGTCTCTAGGAGCCTTTTTGAATGGCGTCCGAACTCGGTTTTCACTCCGGACAGTACCAGTTCAGCGATCTCCGGGGTTTCCTCCGTGGAAGGATCCCGGTCGCTCAGAAAAACTTCAGCCCCCTGGGAGAGTAACAGTTTCGCGGCCGCCACCCCGCTTCTGGCCGCCCCCATGACCGCTACCCGTTTGCCCTTGAGACTGAGATCGTGTTCGCCGAAGTTGTCCATCACCGGATCTTGAAAGTGCTCAGGGTCATGAGAGCGAACAGGATGCCCATAATCCAAAACCTGATCACCACCTGAGTTTCTTTCCACCCTTTCATCTCGTAGTGGTGGTGAACGGGGGCCATGAGAAAGAATCTTCTTCCCTCACCTGTTTTCCCCTTGGTGTATTTGAAATAGGCCAGTTGGACGAGCACGGAAAGGGCTTCCCATACGAAGACGCCGCCCACGATAACCAGCAGGAATTCTTTCTTGAGAAGAATCGCCAGGGTTCCCAGGGAAGCACCGGTAGCCAGGGCACCTGTATCCCCCATAAACACCTGGGCGGGGGGGGCATTGAACCAGAGAAATCCGAGGCATGCTCCCCCCAGGGCGGAGGCAAAAATGGTCAGTTCCCCTGCCCCCGGAAGGTAGATGATGTTGAGATAGTCGCTGAAATCCACCCGGCCGGAAATGTAGGCGATGCCAGCGAAGGCAGTAGCGCAGATGGCCAGCAGACCGGCGGCCAATCCGTCCAGACCGTCCGTCAGATTGACGGCGTTGGAACTGGCCGTGACCACCACGACCACCCATGGAATGTAGAGAGTGCCAAAGTCAACCTCCAGGTTCTTGAAGAATGGCACCGAGGTAACGGAACGGATGTCCTGAAATTGCGGGTTAAAATACAGAAGGCTCCCGATCACAAGTCCCAGGGCAATCTGGCCGGTGAGCTTGTAACGGGCGATCAGTCCCAGTTTGGTTTTCTTTACCGTTTTCAGGTAATCATCCAGAAACCCAAGCAGTCCCATCCAGACCGTAGCCAGAATGATGAGGTGAATGTAGGGATTGGTGAGGTTTGCCCAGAGGAGGGTGGGGAGAATCACTGCCACCAGGACAATGATTCCCCCCATGGTTGGCGTGCCCTTCTTGGTCAGATGGGTATCCGGTCCTGTGGACCGGATCTTCTCTTCGATGTTTTTTTCCCTGAGAAACGCAATCACCCTGGGTCCGATGAGGAAGCTTACCACCAGGGCCGTGATGGCCGCCATGGCGGATCGGAAAGTGATGTATTGGAAGAGGTTGAGACCAGAAATGAACGATCGGAGGGGATACAGAAGATGGTAGAGCATCAGCGGCCGAAGAGATCGTGAATGACCGTTTCCAGGGCCATATCCCGGGATCCTTTGAAAAGAATGGTGTCGCCCTCTTCGAGTTCACGTCTCAGATCGGCCGCCAGGGCCTTCTTGCTGCGGAAGTGCCGGGAATCGATCTTTGACGCCGCCGCCTCTGCCGTGGCCCTGGACTCGGTTCCGCAACAAAGGAGAAGATCAACGCCGGTAGACGCACACGCTTCTCCCACCCGTTTATGGTGGGACCGGGACCGGTCTCCCAGCTCCAGCATGTCGGCAAAGACCACCACCCGGCGGCCGCTTCCCGGGAGGGAAAACAAAAACTCCAGGGCTGCCAGCGAGGAGGCGAGATTGGCGTTGTAGGTATCGTCAACGATGGTCACGGTTCCACGGGTTCGAACCGTGCAGCGTCCCTCCGTTGGGGTAAACGTGACCAGGGAGTCCTGAAGGGACTCCCAGCTGATCCCCAGGGTGACGCTGACTGCGCAGACGGCCAGGACATTCTGGGCATACGTTCTGTTGTAAGAATTAAGGGGAAGGGATCGACCGTTGACGGTAAGGACGAAGGGGCCCCGGTCATCCTTGTCTAGCTCCCCGGAGAAATCGTATCCGGGTTTGAAACCGAATGTCACCGTCTTCGACCGGGTGGTGAGGGTGTTTATTCGGTCATCATCCCCGTTCACGAACGCAATTCCCTCCTCCGGGAGGGACTCAAAGAGTTCACCTTTGGCCCTGGTTATGTTCTCCACCGACCCGAATCCGGTGAGGTGGGTGGGGGCGATATTGGTTATCAGCCCATGTTGGGGAAAGGATAGGGCACACAGATAACCAATATCGCCCCGCTGGTTGGCTCCCATTTCGAGGATGGAGAGGGTGTGGTGGGAGGTAAGCTCGAGTAGGGTTAGGGGTAAACCAAGGCGGGTGTTGTAATTCCCGCGCGTACCGTGAACGGTGTGGCGCGCGGAAAAGGTGTGTACGAGAAGATCTTTCGTGGTTGTCTTTCCATTGCTTCCGGTAATCCCGATGATGGGTAAATCGAACTGGCTTCGCCACGTCCGGGCCACCTGGCCCAGGGTCTCGGTAGAATCATCCACTACGATCTGCGGAAGATCGATTTCGGGTCTGGTCCTGGTGACCAGGGCGGCCACGGCTCCCTGACGGGCGGCTTCGCCGATGAAGTCGTGTCCGTCGGCATGCTCGCCCCGGATGGCTACGAACAAGTCCCCGGGCCGGACTTCCCTGGAGTCGAGGGAAATGCCCCCGGGGGCAGTGTCAACCGGCTGTCCTGTTTCCTCTGTCATAAGGGCCCTGAATCGTTCTGGCTCCGGTAGATCAATTCTCATAGGAGTGTTGGATTCGATCAGAATCGAATTTAGAGAATAAGAGATCAGCATTTTTCAAGGCGCGACGATGAAGGAGTATATGTAGAGTATACTTCGAGGAGGAGAAACGCAGAAAAAGGCCATCTTTTCTCTTCCCTTCGGGCGGGGCCGTTTGGGTTATACTCCTTGTTACTCGTCGCTTGCTCATCTTCATCCGATACGCGTCGCTCCTCGTGTCGTGACTATGCCCCAAATGGCCACCGCTAAATTGAATCATGTTCGAATCCAACACTCCTGATGGCTTGACTGGCAACTTCAAAGTCGGAGTGACGAACCTTTTCGCCGCCGACAATCTGATAATTCTCCCGTCCTTTTCCCACGATGGCCAGGATGTCGTCTGGTTTCAACTGACCTATGGCCTGGCGAATGGCTTTGGCCCGGTTCGAAACGAACCGGTGTGTGTTCTTGTGAAAACCTCTTTTGATATCCTCATTGATGGAATCCACCGGTTCCGTTCGGGGATTGTCCGGGGTAACAAGAATCTCATGGGCGTATTCCTCGGCGGCCTGGGCCATGAGGGGGCGTTTCTGTCGGTCCCGGTCGCCGCCACACCCGAATATCACCCACAGCCGCCCGTTCCGTGGAAGTAGATTCTTGAGCGATGAAAGGAGCTTGTGATAGGCATCGGGGGTATGGGCATAGTCGAGAATGACGGTAGCACCGTTTGGAGCGGTTAACCGTTCCACCCGGCCGGGAACGGACCGGCAAGCTTCGATTCCCCCGCGAATGGATTCGATAGAGATTCCCAGAGACCAGGCAACGGCGATACTGGAAAGGATGTTTTCGAGGTTGTGAACCCCTAAAAGAGGGGAATGGATGTCGAACCGCTCCTTTTCAACCCGTACCGTTCCTTGAATCCCGTCCCGGGACATTCCCCACTGCTCAAACCGCACCGGGGAGGTTTCGCTGCCGTAGGGGACAATCTTCGCCGGAGTCATCTTCCTTAGCGACTCAAACCGGTCATCCAATCCGTTCAGGACAGCCGTGGCACCGGAATCCAGAGACGAAAACAGGCGAGCTTTGGCCCGGAAATAGTCCTCCATAGTCAGGTGGAAATCCAGGTGCTCGGGGGACAGATTGGTAAACACGGCCACGTCGAACTCAACAGTATCCACCCGGTTTAACTCCAGGGCGTGGGACGACACCTCCATAATCACGTGGGTGATCCCCCCGTCAAGGAAGAACCGGAGGGTCTGCTGAAGCTGAAGACTATCGGGTGTGGTGAGAATAGAATCCGCTCTGACCCCCGGAGCCCGGAGCCCCAGGGTCCCCATCAGTCCCGTTTTGAGACCGTGGGTGTCCAGGATTGAGTTCAATAGAAAGGCAGTGGTGGTTTTTCCGTTTGTTCCTGTGATCCCGATCATGGTCATTTCCCTGGAGGGGTGACCGTAGAAATTGGCTGCCATTCGGGACAGGGCCTGGCGGGGATTGCGCACCTGGACCACGGGAGTGCGCACCGTTTCCGCCACGCTTCCGGTGGTGGATCGGCCGTTGCAGACGATGACTGCGGCTCCCTGTCTGACCGCTTCCGGGATGAAATCCGCTCCGTCGTGAATCAGGCCGGGAATCGCAACGAAGGCCGTTCCTGGCTGGATCCGGCGGGAATCGGCGGAAATGGCCTGCACCGGTACATCTGCGGGAACGGGAGAAAGAAGATCGACCCCTTCCAGGATGGTTTCAAGGCTGATCATCACTTGAGACCGATGGAGCATGCGCTGTTTGTCTTCACCCATACGCCTGGGGCTGGACTCTGCCAGGCGACCCTTCCGGACCCCTGGATC
>JBHIAI010000127.1:0-5214 GCA_046861655.1 Fidelibacterota bacterium
ACAGGCTCAGAGTACTCTCATCGGTAGGACGGGACTCGAGAATGATCTCCCCCGGCACCGAATCGGTCTCCAGATAGAACTGCCTCACGAAATCCGACAGGGTTCGCCCGGGGTTTTCCCCGTCCACCCCGGTCATGTACACCTTTTCCCGTCCCACGATCCTCCCGTTTCGAAGACGAATCACCACCGTGCAGGCGTCATCGTCACGGGCCTCAACAGCCACCACATCCTGGTCGTCAAAACTTGCCGCCACTTTCCTCTGGCGCCGGGAAAAAGATTCCACGGCTTTCAATTGATCCCGGTAAAGAGCCGCCGTTTCATACCTCATTTCCCGGGAAGCCCGCTCCATCCGGACTCTCAGGTCCTGAAGGGCAGGTTCCGTTTTCCCGTGCAGAAATCCGATTATGTTTCGAATCATTCGGTCGTATTCCTTCCGCGACACCCGCCCCTCGCACGGTCCTTCACATTTCTGGATATGATAATCGAGACAAACAGAAATTCTTTTCTTCTTGATAGCCTGCTCATCTATCCGATAATTGCAGCTCCTTATGGGAAAGACTTTATGTAGTACTTTAAGAGTTTCACGGAGGGATTTGACTTCTGTGTAGGGACCAAAGTACTTCGATCCATCCCGGACGACGTTCCGGGTTAGCAGAACCTGGGGATAGGGCTCATGGGTGATTCGGATGTACGGGAAAGACTTATCATCCTTGAGATTGACGTTGTATTTCGGCTGGTGCTCCTTGACGAGATTGGCCTCGGCCAGGAGGGCTTCCACCTCCGATCCCGTCACAATCCATTCCACGTCTTTCGTCCTGCGGACCAGAGAGGCCAATTTGGGAGATTCCGGAGCTTTTCGGAAGTAGCTGCTGACCCGGCTTCTCAACACTCTCGCCTTCCCGATATAGAGGATTTTGCCGCCCCTATCCCGGAAGATATAGACACCGGGTTTCCTCGGAATCAGCCGTATCTTACTCTTGAGGTCGATACCTGACACTACGTTTTCTGGCAGAGTTCCACCAGAACTCCGTGGGAGCTGCTGGGATGAACGAAGGCTATTCGGTAACCTTCCGCCCCCTTTCGGGGCTTTTCGTATACCAGCTTGATCCCTTTCGCCTTCAGCAGATCGATGGCAGACTGAACATCATCCACTTCCAGGCAGACGTGATGAAGCCCGGGCCCTTTTCTCTTGAGAAACCTGGCGATGGGCGAATCCTTTCCGTAACGGGTAAGAAGCTCAATCTTCCCTTTGCCCGTATCATAGATCTGGACGGTGACACCCTCGGATTCCACCACTTCCGTTCCAGTATGGGCAATCCCCAGAAGGTCGCCCCAGAACGATGCGCTCTCCTCCGGGGAATCGGTGACAATGGCCAGGTGTTCGATACCGAGAATCTTCATCATACTGTCATCGGGACAGGGTCTGCTGTCCGTTTTCTCAGGTGAACGCCCAGTCCCGCTCCCGACGGCAGGCTCAGTTTTCCCTGCCGGGTGACGACGCCCCTAAAGGGATCGTTCTTGATCAACAGGTTTCCATCCAGATCCACGTAATCCGCCTGTCCCGCCAGATAGGATGCGGCGGTAATGGCGAGGGAGGTTTCCACCATGCATCCTATCATGACTTCCAGACCTTTTTCCCTGGCCACCTGGATCATTCGAAGTCCTTCCCGGAGCCCTCCGCACTTCATGAGTTTGATGTTGATACCGTGAAAAGCGTGAGCTATGAGGGGAATGTCCGAGGAATCCAGACAGTTTTCATCTGCTATGAGCTTCAGAGGGGATACTTCTTTCAGTCTTGCCGTATCGTCCAGTCTGCCAGCGGGAAGGGGCTGTTCCACGAATTCAACATTCTGGGTAGCCAGCCACTGGCACATGTCCACCGCCTCTTCAAGTTCCCAACCCTCATTGGCGTCCACCCGGAGCGGTTTGTCGGTTATCTCCCTCACCGTCTCTATCAATTCTCTATCCTGTTCGCCCCCAAGTTTCACTTTAAGGACAGGAAACTCCCCCGCTTCGGAGACTTTTTTCCGCACTACGTCAAGCCGGTCCAGGCCGATGGTCAGGGAGGTAGCGGGTCCCTTTTTGGCCCGCCCACCGAATCGTTTTCCCAGGGACTCCCCGTTCCGTTTTCCCCAGAGATCGTGGAGTGCCATGTCGAAGGCGGCTTCCAGGGAGCGGCACCCATGGCACCGGGACAGGATACCATCGAGCATCTCGTCCAGGGAGTCGCTCGTCACGCTTTCATCCATCGTGAAATCCCTCACAATTTCCAGCACTCCTTCAAAGGATTCATCATACCGTTCGGAAGGTGCCGCTTCCCCCATACCCGTTGTCCCCCCATCGGTCAGATAGACCAGTACGATGTCATAATAATCGTGGGAGCTTCGGGCTATGGTGAAGCGGTGCTGAAGATGAATCCTGTAGGTGGAATACCGGAATTCCATCGACGAAATGTAGCCCGAAGAGCGAATAAAAGTCCAGCCCCGTCCCCGGTCACGTAGCAGCAGGGCATTACGGATCACGTATTACGCATTACGCTCCACCGCTCATTTCAAAGTAGAAATTGAAAAGTGAAAAAGTAGATGGCTTCCTAGACTGGCTAATTGTGCATTTTGCACTTTGCATTCTTCATTGCCGCGGTTCAGACCCATTACGCATCACGAATTGCGCGATGCGCATCATCCCGTACTGGGGGATATCCGCTGGATGATGGCGTCGGCGATTCCCTTGTCTCCGAACCGAACCAGGTCCGCAGCGGGCATCTGATATTCAGTCCTGTAGGCCCTGGTGGTCTTCAGGGCAGTCTTCTCATTCATCCGGTACGTGAGAAGGCTGATCCCGACGAACCGCGAGGGTCTGAACACGGTCACCATCTTCAGATACAAATCCATGATTTCCCTCACCGGTCTCATAGGGTGGTCGAAGGTGTCCAATCTCCTACCGGGTTCATGACAGAGAATCATCATATCCGGCATGGCACCGTGGAGAAGGCCCAGAGTGACCCCGGAGTAGGCCATGTGAGTAAGACTTCCCTGTCCTTCCACCATAATGACATCTGTATTGCTATCCGCTTTGTCGATCTGATCCTCGATGGCACCGGCCACAAAATCGCTCACAACAGCGTCCACCGCTACACCGAAACCACCCAGAAGAATCCCGGTCTGACCCGTCCCCACGAAAGACACTCGCTTCCCGGCCTCCTCCAGACGGGTCTTGATTTCCCAGGCCGTGGTCATTTTGCCCGTGTCGCAGTCTGTTCCAACCGTCAGGACGACCGGCGTCTTTCGCCACCGCCAGGATCCCTTGGAGAAGGGAAGGGTTTTGGGAGGTTTTCTGAGGTCGATGAGCGACGTATGATTCTTCCTCGCCAGAGAAGCGAATTCTTCGTCGTCCGAGAGGAAGGTGTGGAGTCCGGAAACAATCCGGAGTTTCTTCTTGAGGGCCTGGCGGACGGTGCTCCGCCACGACTCAGGAAGCCGCCCCCCCGGGGGGGCAGTACCGATCAGCAGGGTATCCGGCTCATACTCAAGGGCCTGTCTCAGACCGGCGACGACGGGTACCGACCCTCCCCATCCCAGGACCATCTCCACTGTCTTTCCGGCCGTCTGAGAATCGATGACGCAAACCACTTCCTGGGGACAGTACCGAAGGATGGCATTCCCCGTTTTTGCCAGCAGATAGTCAAAAGCGCCGTCAACAAGAATGGCATACCGGGTCAATGGACTCACCCATAACGAATTCTCACCAACGACCGGAATGCCTGCTTCGCCCGGTCGGTCACCGGAAACCACCAGGGTTCTTTTTTCAACCCCAACCAATCCTCACAAACAGACTGCGTCCTGGCGAAACTCCGGAGTCCTTCCAATCCCTGCAATCGTCCGATTCCACTTTCCTTGGTACCCCCAAAGGGAAGGGAAGCACAGAGATAGTTGGTGAGGACATCGTTGATGCAGATATTCCCAGCTTCAAGCCTTTCGGCCATCTGCCGGGCTTTGAAGCGATCCTCGGTGAAGATGGAAGCATTCAGGCCGTAAGCTCCTGAATTGGCTCTCTTCATTGCTTCTTCGGCGTTTTTCACGGTGCTCACCGCGATTACCGGTCCGAAGGTCTCTTCCTTCATGATTTCCATGGTGTCTTGGGCTCCGGTGACTACGGTGGGTTCGAGAAAGAATCCTCCCAGACCGGGAAGGGGATCTCCGCCTACGAGAACCCGGGCGCCGTGATTCCGGGCGTCATTTACCTGGGCAACGACGGTATCGAGTTGTCGCTGATGTATGATACTTCCCACGTCCGAATGGAACCTGTCCGCACCTACCTGAATCTGACGGGCCATGCCGGTGAGTCTTTCTATGAAATCCTCCGCCACAGACTCCACCACGAATACCCTTTCCACGGAAATGCAGGTCTGACCCCCGTTGTGGAATCCACCCCACACTGCGGCTCGGGCGGCCCGGTCCAGGTTTGCATCCTCCAGGACAATCACGGGATCTTTGCCGCCCAGTTCCAGGATTGCCGGCTTCAATCGTTCCGCGCAGGCCACGGCAATCTTCTTTCCCACGGGAATGCTTCCGGTGAAGGAGATCAGCCGCGTTTCCCGGTCTTCGACCACTTTCTCACCCACAGATCCGGAACCCACCACTACCTGAAAGATCCCGGACGGAAACCCGGCCCGGTCAAAGATTTCTTTCAGCTTCAAAGCTGTCAGCGTGGCATACTCCGAAGGTTTCAGGATAACCCCGTTCCCGGCCATGAGGGCCTGAACGATAGGACCGGCGGTGAGAATGAGGGGATAGTTCCACGGAGATATCACCGCTACCCCCCCGTAAGGAAGGTAGTGAATCCAGACCCGCTTGGACCTCAGGAAACCCGGGGACCGTTTTTCAGGCTTCAGGGCCCGGGGACCCTCCCGGGCCACGAAACGGAAGATCTCGCAGGTCACTAAGATCTCGATGAATCCGTCAAAATCGGGCTTTCCCGTTTCGTCACAGATGGTGTCTATGACCCGGTCCATTTCGGAGACGAGCCGTTTCCGAACTTGAGTGATAAACCGGGATCGCTCTCGCAGGCCCAGGGCCTGCCACGAAGGGAGACTCCCTTTGATCTTTTCGATCTTGTCCCTGATCTCGGCATCGGCGGCTTCTGGCAGGGATGTGATCATCTCTCCTGTGACCGGATTCACGCACTCCACTCGACCGGCGACATCAATATCTTCTG
>JBHIAI010000019.1:0-21063 GCA_046861655.1 Fidelibacterota bacterium
GGCCATCACGGAAGGGAAACTCCATTTCGGGCCGTGGGAACAGATCTTCTACGGGGAGTTTGACGGTCACCGGAGGAAGCGGGTTCTGATCAAGATCATCGGACAGTAAGGGTGAAGTATGATTGAGGTGGAGCATCTGAGGAAGGAGTTCAAGCTCACCCGGAGGGTCCGCCGGGAAATGGGGGAAGACTTCCGGAGTGCCACCACGATTTCCGCGGTGGATGATGTGAGCTTTCAGTGTGCACCGGGGAGAGTCTTTGGACTCATCGGACCCAACGGGGCGGGAAACACGACCGTGCTGCGCTTGATCGCCACCATGCTCAGACCCACCTCAGGAAGGATTACGGTGGCAGGATTTGATACCCAGACCCATCCGGAGAAAGTGAGAGGGCAGATCGGGTTCATGACCGGTCAGACCGCCCTGTATGACCGTCTGACACCAGAGGAGATGATCCGGTATATGGCGGATCTGCATGACATGAGTAGACCGGATTTTGTAAAGAGTAAAGAGAAACTTTTCTCGGTGCTTGGAATGCACGAATTCGCCCGGCGGAGGATCGCCCGCCTGAGTTCCGGGATGAAGCAGAAAGTCTCTATCGCCCGGACCATCATTCACGACCCGGACGTGGTGGTGTTCGATGAACCTACCTCAGGGCTTGATGTCATGACCTCCCGGGCAATCATGGATCTGATCCGGTCGTGCCGGGAGGGTGGAAAAACAGTGATCTTTTCCACTCACCGGATGGGAGAGGTGAACCTGATCTGCGACGATGTGGCCATCATCCATCAGGGAAGGCTGTACTTTAAGGGGACACTGAAAGGATTTGAATCGAGTATGACCCACGAGACATTCGAGGATGAGTTTGTTCATCTGGTTGGAGAAGCATAACCACGGATTACAAGGATTACACGAAGCTGGCTAAGGTGCTAGGATGAAGAAGACGGCCGTCATTTTCAGGAAGGAATTGAAGGACACCCTGAGGGACCGGCGTACTCTCATGATGATGGTGGTTATGCCCCTGGTGGTGGTGCCGCTGCTGATCACTGTGGTGGTGAAAATCCAGCAGGGCCAGATGGAAAAAGCGGAGGCGAAACGCCTGACAGTTGCCTTTATCGGAAGAGAACACGTTCCAGAGCTGTACAAGCGGTTCGAAAGCGACAGGCGATTCACGGTGATGGAAGAGTGGATTGAGGATACCCTTGTGGCCAGGACCCTATCCGGGGAGCTGGATGGCGGGGTGATCGTGACGGAGGAATTTCCCCAACGGATCGCCCGTGACAGACAGGGGACCATCAAGATCATCTACAAAACGTCCGATGCTTTCGGAACCACAGAGAGGAAACTGTCAGAAGTCATTGAAGCCTATGACAGCAGTCTTGTTGCCCTGAGAATCGAACGACTTAATCTCGACAGGGACCTGTTTGACGCCATCTCCATCCAGAAAATGGATGTGGCCTCCGCGAAGGAGAAGATAGGAAAACTGGCGGGGGGATACCTTCCCTATCTGTTCATCATCTTCGGTTTCATGGGAGCCATGTATCCCGGGATCGACCTGGGAGCGGGGGAGAAGGAACGGGGGACCCTGGAAACGCTTCTATCTTCACCGGCCAGCCGGCTGCAAATCGTGATGGGGAAATTTCTGGTGATCATGCTGGCGGGGGTGGCTACCGCCCTGATCGCCATGGTAGGTCTGTATGCTGCGGTGCGAAGGTTCCCTGAAATCCCGCCGGAGATATTCGATGTCATCATGGATATGCTGGGACTCAGGATGGTATTCATGGTGCTGACCCTGTTGATTCCCATCGCCGCCTTTTTTGCCGCTGTTATTCTAAGTCTCTCCGTTTTTGCCCGGTCTTTCAAGGAAGCCCAGAGCATTATCGCCCCCCTCAATATCGCCATCATTTTTCCGGCCCTTATCGGTACCCTGCCGGGGATTGAGCTTGACGCAGGGACGGCACTGGTCCCCATCCTGAACGTTTCCCTGGCGACCAAGGATATGCTGGCGGGAACCATCAACCCGGTGTACCTGGTGGAAGTGTACCTGTCGCTGTTTGTGATCGCGGCGTTGAGTATCTGGGGGTGTGTGAAGTGGTTCAACCGGGAGGAGACGCTGTTTCGAAGCTGAGTCCTTCCAGGGTCTTCCTTTCTTCATAAACCAAAACCGAAGTTTTCCGCTGGCCCCAGGGGTGTCGATTTCCCTCAGGGAAAAGATGTTTTTGTACCGTTTTCGTCCTAGTTAGGGATATTCAGTCTTTCCTATTGACGTTATACGTTATAGGCTGTATTTTTCCTCGTGATAAGATCGTTTAAGTCCAAGGAAACGGAAAAAATATTCGAACGGATTTTCTCCCGAAAGTATCCCCAGAACATTCAAAAGGTGGCGTTTCGAAAACTGCGAATGCTCAACCGTGCTGAGTCTCTCCGGGACTTGCGTGTCCCCCCCTCGAATAGACTGGAAGCCCTATCAGGAGACAGAAAAGGACAACACAGCATACGTATCAATGATCAATGGAGAATTTGTTTTGAGTGGAATATAGGGGAAGTCATCAATGTCGAAATCACGGACTACCACTAGGAGGTCACAAATGATGCCTAAGAGAATCCCGCCCGTTCACCCCGGTGAGATACTCCTTGAGGAGTTTATGAAGCCCATGGGATTGAGCCAGAACAGGCTGGCGAACGACCTGGGTGTTCCGCCCCGCAGAATCAATGAAATTGTGCTGGGAAAACGGAGAATCACAGCGGACACCGCCCTTCGCCTGGCTCACTATTTTGCCATGTCCCCACAGTTTTGGCTTGGTTTACAAATGGACTACGACCTGGATGTTGAAGAGGACAGGCTCTCCGAGAGATTAGAAAAAGAAGTGAAAGTTCATGCGTGATAATCGGACAGTCACGCGTCCTAATCTGCGGCTCAGCCAACACCTCTTCCGCCAACTCATTTAAGGCCGCGTTCTTATTCTCCTGATGTTTTGTCGCCTTCGGGGAGTCAGAAGAACACGGCTGAAGTGAGCGGAGGGGGAGAGGATCTTCTGTTTGGTCCCGCCGGGGCGGGACGGAAAAAATGGCTTCTTAGTAGAGACGAACTGGGTGCCGGTTCCCCTGGCGGATAATATTTTCCCAAAAGCCCAACATCCACAGGAATCGAACCACCCATCAGGATTAACAACTGGATTTTCCTCGGTGCAGTCGTAAATTTTTCGCGCGTTTTCGAGGAGCTCCTCAGAAGCGAAACTAAGATCATGGCCGACCGACCCCTCATAGTCGTAGAATCTCCGTCGAAGGCCCGGACCATCACCCGGTACCTCAAAAAGCAGTATCAGGTCATGGCCTGCAACGGTCACATCAAGGATCTTCCAGAAAAACACCTGGGGATAGACATCCCCAACAACTTCAAACCCACCTACGTAGTCCTCCCGAAAAAGTCCCGCATCATTAAGCAGATCAAGGAAAAAGCCCGGACCGCCCCCATGGTGCTCATCGCCACCGACCCCGACAGGGAAGGAGAAGCCATCGCCTGGCACCTGGCCTCAGAGCTCAACGGAGATTCGAAAAAAATCAAACGGGCCCTTTTCCGGGAAATCACACCTACGGGGATTGAGGAAGGGATGGAAAACCTCAGGGGTGTGGACATGAATCTTGTGGATGCCCAGCAGGCCCGTCGCATCATCGACAGGCTGGTGGGATTTAAGGTGTCCGAGTTTCTGTGGGCTGTACTGTTCAACGGCTTGAGCGCCGGCCGGGTTCAGTCCGTTGCTCTCCGGCTGGTCTGCGAACGACACCGGGAAATTGTCGCCTTCAAACCCAGGGAATACTGGTCGATCGATGTGGATTTTCAGACCCGGTCCAATGAGATTTTCACCGCACAACTCTATCGCGTGAATGGGAAAAAACCCGACCTTCCCGACGAGAAGACTGTCAGAGAAATCACCGCCGGTCTGGAGGGACTCTCCTACCGCGTCGATTCCATCGAACGGAAAAAGGTCAAGAAAAGACCCTATCCTCCCTTCATTACCAGCACTCTCCAACAGGAAGCGGCCACCCGCTTGAGACTCTCTCCTGCCAGGACCATGCGTATGGCCCAGAAACTCTACGAGGGGATAGACATTGGGGAAGGGGAACCTACTGGGCTCATTACGTACATGAGAACTGACTCCACCCGCGTTTCCAGCGCAGCCGTAAAGAACGCCCGGGAGGTAGTCACCCGTGAATTCGGCTCTGAATATCTCCCATCCAAACCTCCGGCGTATCCGCCGGCACCACTCCGCGGGACCAAGAAAAGCGGGGCCGGCGGAAAGACGAAACCGGTCCAGGGAGCTCACGAGGCCATCCGGCCCACCGATCCTTCCCTCAAGCCCCAGGATTTGAAAGACAAACTGGAAAAAAGCGAGTTCAATCTCTACCGCCTGATCTGGCAGCGCTTCATAGCCAGCCAGATGACTCCCATGGTCCTGGACCAGACTACCATTCAGGTGCTCGCTTCGGGAGGAGCTCCTGGTGGAGAAGGGGGAGTCCCGACGGGAGAAGGCGGTCCAGACCAGCGTGCCCCGGAGGGGCCTGCAGAGTATCTGTTCCGGTCAACGGGTTCCGTGGTGGCGTTTGAAGGATTCCGAAAGGTTTATCCGTCAAAGGAAAAGACTGGGGAGTCCAGTATCCCGTCCAAGATTTCTGAAGGGGAACAGGTGGATAGACTGGACGTGAAACCTGAACAGCATTTTACCAAACCGCCCCCTTACTTTTCAGACAGTTCCTTGATTAAGGAACTGGATAAGGAAGGAATCGGAAGACCCAGTACTTTTGCCGAGATCGTTTCCCGTCTGCACAAGCGGGAATATGTGAAAAAGGAAAAAGGCAAACTCATTCCCACTGAAACCGGGTTGATCGTCAACGATATTCTCACCCAAAACCTGCCGGACATTTTTGACGTGGGCTTCACGGCGAGAATGGAACAAGAACTGGATGAAATTGAGAACGGCCAGCAGGATTATCTGCAGGTTCTTAATGACTTCTACCGGCCCTTTCACACATCCATGGAGGATGTCTACGGTCGCAAACGTGAAATCAAATCCAGTCTCGCCGAGTCTGCCGGCGAAGTGTGCGAAAAATGCGGCAGTCCCATGGTGATCAAATGGAACCGACGGGGCCAGAAATTCATAGCCTGTTCCGCTTTCCCCGAATGCAGGAATACGAAATCCCTTTCAGGGGATCCCGCCGGGTCCGGGCAACCCGTGGACCGGACATGCCCCGAATGCGGAAGCCAACTTCGGCTGAGAACCGGACGGTACGGACGGTACCTGGGCTGTTCCAACTACCCCGAATGCCGGCACACCGAACCCGTTTCAACGGGCATTATGTGCCCGAAGCCCGGCTGTGAGGGCGAGATTGTGGAGCGAACCAGCAAGAAGAGAAAAACTTTCTACGGCTGCAGCCGGTATCCCGACTGCGACTATGCCTCCTGGTACAAGCCTATTCTTCACACCTGTGAACAATGCGGACATCACTTCGTGGAGGAAAGAACCACTTGAGACGGGAAAACGTATTACCTGTGTCCCGAATGCAAGCACCGGAATGAAAGATTGGCCGAGAAGGTTCAGGAAGAGGATGCCCGTGAACCTTGAGGTCGAAGATCCCGGTGGATTGTACCGGGAGAGGAGAACATTGCCATGACGCTACGGCTTGCTTTGGTGACCGTACTTCTGCCACTGGCCGTCCTGGCCTCGGAAAAGGAGGAAGCCATGATCAGGAATCTCGAGAGAACCCTGATGGCATCCTGCTTTCATGGCACCGTGGCTGAACACGGAAATGCACAGATGGAAAAAGAGATTCGTGATTTTGTCTACCAGGGAAAGACAAAACAGGATATCATAGATTATTATGTGGGCATCTACGGGGAACGTATCCTGGCTGCCCCCAGAGCCCGGGGATTCAACCTGGCGGCCTGGTTGGCGCCGGCCCTTGTGTTCCTTGCGGGCGTGGCCATTCTGCTGGTTTATATAAGACATCGCTCCGGGGAGCCGGAACCTCCCCCCCCGCCGGATGAAACCACAAAAACACCCTTTGACGATATCGTCGAACGGGAGCTCGAAGAGCTTGAATGATGGAGAGCTGGGAACGTAGGGAGGACGTGATTTGACGGCTCCTACCGATTCTCCGCCGTCAGAATAGCCGACGAAGGTTTGTGATGAACAGAACGATGGATAAACTGATATCACTCTGCAAACGGCGGGGATTCATTTTTCAGAGTTCGGAGATTTACGGGGGCCTGGAAGCAACTTATGACTACGGACCCCTGGGTGTGGAACTGAAGAACAACATCAAACAAATCTGGTGGCGGGACATGGTGACCTCCCGGCCGGACGTGGTGGGAATGGACTCGGCCATCCTTATGCACCCCAGGGTTTGGGAAGCCAGCGGGCACATAGAGGAATTCCACGATCCCATGGTGGACTGCAAACAGTGCCAATCCCGCTACAGGGCCGATTCCGTCGACCTGGACAAACCCTGTCCGAAATGCGGCAGCAAAGACTGGACCCAGCCCCGTCAGTTCAACCTGATGCTGAAAACCCATTACGGTCCTTCGGAAGATTCCTCTTCCCTTATCTACTTTCGGCCCGAGACAGCCCAGGGAATTTTTGTCAACTTCGTCAATGCCCAGTCCACAGCCAGAATGAAGATCCCCTTCGGTATCGCCCAGATCGGCAAGGCCTTCCGAAATGAGATTACTACCGGAAACTTTCTGTTTCGCACCCGGGAATTCGAGCAGATGGAACTGGAGTACTTCGTCCAGCCTGAGGAATCGGGAAAGTGGTTGGACTACTGGGTACAGGCCCGGTTCGACTGGTACAGGAGTCTGGGTATCACCGAAAGCAGACTTCGACTCCGCCAGCACGAAAAGGACGAACTGGCTCACTACGCTAAGAGCTGCTACGACGTGGAATACGAATTCCCCTTCGGCTGGGCCGAACTGGAGGGTATTGCCGACCGGGGAACGTACGATCTCGACAGACACATGGAGTTCAGCGGAAAGAAACTGACCTGGTTCAACCCGGACTCCGAAGCCCACATCACCCCGGCTGTGGTGGAATCGTCCGCCGGTGTAGACCGGCCCGTTTTGATGGTCCTGACGGACGCCTATCACGAGGAGGAAGTAAGGGGAGAAAAGCGTTTGGTCCTGAAACTCAGTCCCGGACTGGCCCCTACCAAAGTGGCTGTTTTCCCCCTGGTGAACCGGGACGGCATGCCCGACATCGCCCGGCGCATCTTCGACCATCTCCGGGGAAACTACTCCGCATTCTACGACGATGGAGGATCCATCGGCCGTCGCTACCGTAGACAGGACGAAGCCGGAACGCCCTTCGCCATCACCGTGGACTCCCAGACCCTGGAAGATCAAACCGTCACCGTCCGGAACAGGGACAGCATGGACCAGGAAAGGGTGGATTCGGACCGCCTAGGTCAGTACCTTCAGGAGAAGCTATGAGCGACTTTACCGATCGAATCATCCGTTCCGCCAGACTCGATATCAGTCTCTACGAAGAAGTGGAATCCGACCCGGAAGCCATGCGACAGGCCATGACCGTGGTGGTCCTCTCCGGTGTGGCCGCGGGGCTCGGAAGCTTCGAAAATGCCGGTCTGGGCGGAATCCTGGCAGGATCGTTCGTTGCCCTGGTGGGATGGTTCATTTGGGCCTACCTCACCTATTTCATCGGAACGAGATTCCTCCCTGAGCCCCAGACCCGGGCAGACTATGGCCAGCTCCTTAGAACCATCGGCTTCGCCAGCTCCCCCGGCCTGATTCGGGTCCTTGGCATCCTCCCCTTCTTGAGACCCGTAGTCTATCCCGTGGCAGCCATCTGGATGCTCGTCGCCATGATCATCGCCGTCAGGCAGGCCCTGGACTACACCAGTACCTGGAGGGCCGTGGGAGTGTGCGTCATCGGCTGGTTTATCCAGTTGTTGATTCTAGCCCTTTTTATGTCTGTTATCGGTCCCCCGGCTCAACCCGCGCCGTGACCATCTCCAAGGCCCGGGAGGTCAGGATCTCCGTTGCCCTGACCACCTTCAACCGGGCCCACCTCCTGAAACGGGCCCTCGATTCCATCATGGCCCAGACCTTAGACCCCCACGAAATCATCGTTGTCGATGATGGATCCACCGATGAAACACCGGCGATGATCACGGAATCGTACCCCCATGTTTCCTACCTCGTCCAGCCCAACACCGGGGTCAGTGCGGCCCGGAACCGCGGGATCCAGGCGGCCTCTGGCGAATGGATCGCCTTTCTAGACTCGGATGATGCCTGGCTTCCGGAGAAACTCTCCCGTCAGGCAAGAGCCATTCTCGAGAACCCATCCATGAAAATCTTCCATACGAACGAGATCTGGATCCGAAACGGCTGCCGTGTGAACCCCGCCAAACGGCACGCCAAGAGCGGAGGCTGGATCTTCTCCCGGTGCCTTCCCCTCTGCTGCATCTCGCCGTCCAGCGTGATCATTCACCGGGCTGTCTTCCAGTCGGTGGGTCTGTTTGATGAGAGTCTTCCCGTCTGCGAGGATTATGACATGTGGCTGCGCATCACCGCAAGGTTTCCCGTTTACTACGTGGATAAGCCCCTGGTAGTGAAATACGGCGGTCACCCCGATCAGCTCTCCCACCGCTACTGGGGAATGGACAGGTTCCGGATACGGGCCCTTGAGAAGATACTCGCTTCGGTCGATCTATCCGAAACCGACCGGAAGTCTGCCAGGCTACAACTGGAGAAAAAACTCTCCGTCTACATCCAGGGAGCCCTCAAACGTGGGAAAGTCCAGGAGGCCCACGCTTACCGGAAACGGTACGAAAATGCGCCGTAGCCTCAACATCGTGGCGGCCCTCCTGCCGGAAGCGGAGCCCCTGATCCGCCGGTTCAATCTGACCAAGAGCGATGACCGGTCTCCTTTGCCAATCTACACCAACCCTTCTGAAACCGTCAGGTTGGTGGTGTCCGGCGTGGGCGCGGAATCGGCCGGGGAGGCTGTATCTATTCTTGCCAGCCGTACCGGTTCCCCTGACAGGACAGTATGGCTGAACGTCGGTATCGCAGGGCACAGAGATTTCCCTGTGGGTACCCCCGTACTGGCCCGGCGCATCACAGATTCCATCACCGGCCGGTCCTGGGACCTGCCCGGCTCTGTCGTCCTCCCGTGCCGGAGTACTTCCGTTACCACCGTGAACGAACCGTTGGAAACATTTCCCAACGGTGACGTCTTCGAGATGGAGGCCAGCGGTTTCTACGCCGCCGCCTGCCAGGTAGCGACGCCGGACCGGATTCAGGTGCTGAAGATCATTTCCGACAATCACCGGTCCTCCTTCCGGAAGATTTCGGCGGCAAGAGTGAAAGACCTCATGGAAAGGAACCTCCATGTCATCACAAGGACCGCCCACCAGATGGCACGGGGTCGAACCCAGGAACGTCTCCGATCCCTTTCCAAGCAGACCTTTTACAAGAGTCTCAACAAAGATTCTCGGGATTTTATCCAGGAGATTGAACTGGCTTACGCACTGACATTCCAGGAGCTAAGACAGGTTATGGAAATCGGAATCGATTTTCAGATGTGGGGGGAGCCTACGGTGCGGCAGCAGTGGCGGGAACTCGAACAGGGAAACGGCGGTCCTGAAACGGCTCGAAAGGAACTTCTCCTGAAGGCTCTCCGGGAACGCTGGCAGACCTTCCGTGACCAGGAAACCGTCTATGAACGCACCAAACCAGCCCCTGTCATATCAAATCTGGCAAAGAAAAAGCTTATCCTGCGCCAGGAATCCAACGGTGTTTACGGTATGTGTCCGGTGGCATCGGAGAAAACCGTCTGCTGTAATCTAAGAACGCTGGATGCCGCTCAGGGATGCGGCTTCGTGTGCACCTACTGCAGCATTCAGACTTTTTACGATCCAGCAAAGATCGCAGTGGACTCAAACCTGGCACAAAAGCTTGAAAACATTCACCTGGACCCCGGCAGGAGGTACCATATCGGTTCGGGTCAATCTTCCGATTCACTCCTCCTGGGTAACAGAGGGGGTATCCTGGAGGCCCAGTTTGAATTCGCCCGGGAAAACCCGAATGTGGTGCTTGAATTCAAGACCAAGTCAAAGAACACGGCTTATCTTCTCGAGGCGGACGTCCCCCCGAACGTCTTTGTCAGCTGGTCCTTGAATCCCCAGGTGATTATCGACCATGAAGAACTCCGCACCGCCTCGCTGGAACAGAGATTGACCTGTGCCCGCAGGGTGGCAGACCGGGGAATCCGTGTGGGCTTTCACTTTCATCCCATCATTCTTCACCGGGGATGGAAAGATAATTACACAGAGCTCGTCCACAGGGTCATCAACAGTTTTTCTCCAGAGGAAGTCGCCTTCGTATCCTTGGGAACCCTTACTTTCATCAAGCCAGCCATAAAGAGTCTACGTCAGCTGGGGATCCCCAGTAAGGTGCTACAGATCCCCATGGAGGACGCCGCCGGCAAGATGTCATATCCCATGGCCGTGAAGGAGGAGATGTTTGGGTTAGTTTGGCGGGTTTTCCGGCCCTGGCACGGGAAGGTGTTTTTCTACCTCTGCATGGAGGTCAGGGAGTTATGGGAAAAGGTTTTCGGGTATTGTTACCGGAACAATGAAGACTTCGAAAACGCCATGCTGGATGCGTTGTTTAGTAAACTTAATCTTGTATCCCATCCCTCCTCTGTCGGTTTCCAAGCAACTTCTACGGTGGCAGCGACTTCCCCGGAGTCCCTCCCACTTCCCTCCTGAGAAACACTCTTGTTCCGTCCTTTTTTGCGCTAAGAAAGTACGAAAACATCTTTTCCATGAACGGGACCCGAGACCCCCACTCGTGTGTCCCAAAGAACCTTTCTTTTTGTCCCGCCCGGGCGGGACCAAGAAAACCGTCGCTGTAGGAAGATCCAGCACCGCTGACCTCGTCGCCTCAGCCATCCGTTAAACTTGCCCCCGAAAAGCCCGGGGGCTCAGACAGTAACGGATGGTTCTTCCTCGGCTCGGGTCAACTAACCCCGTGCTGCATTTTCCTAAGGCGACAAGAACGAAAAGACATAAAAGAAAAAACGCGGCCTTAGAATAGTTTCGGAAGAAGAGGATGACTCTGGACGGGGAGAAGAATGAATTCCTGTCTGACGATGCCGCCGCAGGCGGCAGAGGAGTTTAATTCATTCCCCCGGACAGGGGAAATCGCACCCACATTTGAGTATCTGGGAAGACCTTTTTCCCCGACAGTTTGTTACGGTAAGAAAAGCACGAGGCAAACTTTAGTCTGAAGAAGAGGGTGGCCCTGCACTATTTGCGAGGTAGCTGACCAAACTGTTCATTTTCACCTTTAGCTGTTGACCGGTGGTCAGGTTCTTGACCTGAACCTGTTCTGATCCCAGTTCTTCTTCCCCGATGATGACGGCGTGGGCGCAGTTTAGCCGGTTGGCCTCCCGCATCTGGGCCTTGAGGCTTCGGCGGAGGGTATCGAATTGGGCAGTGAAACCAGCATCCCTCAACTGGGCAGCCAGCTTCGAAACCGCCTGGATGACGGTCCCGGTGGCGGCCACCACATAGATGTCACGGGGAGATTCGGCCGGGGAGGGCGTTGTTTTTTCCAACGCAAGAAGGACCCGCTCAATGCCGGTGGCAAAGCCCACGGCCGGGGTGGGCTCCCCCCCGAGATCCTGAATGAGACCATCGTATCTCCCGCCACCGCAGAGGGCGTTTTGGGCCCCCAGTTCGGGATGGGAGATCTCGAAGGTGGTTCTTGAGTAGTAATCCAGTCCCCGGACCAGAATGGGGGCTTCCTCGAAGGGAATGTCCAGACCGGTAAGATTTTCCTTCACAGTTCTGTAGTGGGCCAGGTCTTCATGGTCAAGATAATCGAGAAGACTGGGAGCCTCCCTGAGAATTCTTCGTTCCTCGGGATCCTTGGTATCGAGAATCCTCAGGGGATTGGTTTTCAGCCGTTCCTGGCTGGTGCGGGAGAGTTTGTCCCGCTGATCCGACAGGAACCGCAGGAGGACGTCCCTGTACCGGGCCCGGGTTTTCGGTGAACCGATACTGCTGATCTGGAGGGTAAGGCTTTCCAGACCCAGTTCCTTCAGGATCCGGAAGGCCAGAGCGATGATCTCGGCGTCCTGTTCAGGATGCGGCGAGCCGATGGCTTCCGCGCCGAACTGGCGAAACTGCCTCAATCTGCCCGCCTGGGGCCGTTCCCTGCGGAACAGGGAATCGATGTAGTAAAGCTTGGTGAGGACCCCCATGCGGTCGAGACGGTGCTGAATGTAGGCCCGCATGACGGGGGCGGTCAATTCGGGCTTCAGCGTGAGGCTGGTCTTACTCCTGTCCTGAAAGGTGTACATCTGCTTGGACACGATGTCGCTGTCTTCACCCACGCTTCTGGTGAACAGCTCGGTTTGTTCGAACACGGGTGTCCGGATTTCACCGTAGCCCCACCGGGCCATGATGCCGTGGACCGAATTCTCCAGTTCCCTCCACCGGCGGGTTTCTTCCGGCAGAAGATCTCTCATGCCTCGAACGGAGCGGTATTCCGCTGTCATCACGGTTTTCCCGTTATGTCCTCAACGATAGATCGGGCCTGTTCCACTCGATCTTCCGGCACATAGAGGGTTGCCCGGGAACCGGCCAGGGACAGACCCCTGATCCCGTAGGTGGTAGTGAGGAAATCAGCCTTGAGATAGCTGGGGATCCCTTCGTCGTCCAGGGATTCTTTGACCATCTCCGCCTCTATCTGGCTGGAGAGTTCCTTAAGAGGAACCCACCGGATTTCCTTCGGGGTTTCTGAAGCCGGGAGTTCGGGAATAAGGGTTGTCCGGCAGTCGGGACAGACAGTAATGCCTTCCTTGTATTCAGATTCACATTCAGGACAGAACATGCATTGGCTCCGTGTGGAAGATCTGAAGAAGTGATGGAATTTTGTTCGCGATGCCTGGAAATCCAAGCGTTCATTCCAGGGGGATGGACCACAGAGGACACAGAGACGGAGTATAGGAGAGATGGGAACCGTAGTTCGTAAAGCGTGATTCGTAAAGCGTGAATCGTAAAGCGTGATTCGTAATGCGTGATTCGTAATGCGTAATACGTTTCTGGTCCCTGGATACTGCCTCCTGCACAGTGCCAAGTGCAGACTGCCAAGTGCTGCTGTCCCTGTCCCTGTGACTGGGTTCTTTAGTATCCTGCGATGCCGTAGCGTCCGCCCCAGGATTCCAGTTTCAGATCCTTCAGTGAAGGTGCTTTCACGTTGACGCGCAGGTAATAGCCCCGTCCGAAGCCACCGGGGGTCCAGGTAAAGATGAGCTCCCAGCAGTGGAGATCCCTGTAGATCCTGAAGTCGTGACTCGTGATAGATCGTTCCAGGAGATCGAACCGGGCAGAGTACTGGACGCGCCAGGATTTTGAGGCGTTCAGTTTCATGTTGAATCCCATCCAGAAATTGCTTATGGGATTTAGCGGGTTCTCCCGGCTGATTCTGTAGCTGAAACTGACCCCGGCCTTCCAGAGCTTTCCTGTGCCGAGAGCGGATTTCTTCACGGCTTCTCTTTCCTCCAGACCCATTTCAGTCAGATCTTCCGGACGGAGAGTGGTGTCCACGGCGGTGGTATCCAGGGGAGTTGATTCTTCCCCGGGACGCCGCCACGCGTACCCTGAAATCTGAAACCCTGTGGAGGCCCTCACCGTGGTGAGCCGGGGGGAAGGGATTCCCCACGACGTGGTGGCAATCCGGTTTACCCGGCTGGGCTTGTCTCCTGAAACATCCAGCTCATAGAAATCGTGAACCATGGAAATATCCAGCGTGAAAAGGCGCGGAATGTTGGCGCGGATCCTGGATGTGAGTTTGCTCCACTTGAACTTCTCTGCCACAAAATTGTAGCCCGTATTCATATTCCAGGTGAGGAAGCTGCTGGTTTTCCTTTCCTTATCCCCCTCTCTTATCTTGGCCTGGAAGCTGTTCTTGATCTGGATATTGAGGTTTCGTCTTTCTCCCAATGGGGTGGAACCGATCTGTGTCCCGGCAAACGGATCGAAGAGATGAGTCCGTCCCTGTTCATCCGTGAGTTTTCTGACATATCCGAAGTCGTATCCGAAAAAGGGTTTGGAATAGTCCGGAACATAGGAGAACGAAACGGAGGGGGTCAGCGTGTGGCGAACTGCCCGGAGGGATTCTATTCGAAGGGGGAAAATTCCGTACAGTTTGGTGTTGGCACTCATGGAGAACGCGAATTCGTGCCGGGCCTTGAACCCCTGCAGTTCCCGCTTGTCCGGAAACCGCCCCAGGGTGTCCACGATGGAGGCGTCGAAATACCGGCTAATCCATTTTTCCTGAATGGACAAACCCTGGCTCACAGCGATATGCTCAAACAGGCGCTGGGATCCAGAGATGGACATACTGTGAATCCACTTGCTTCCCAACTCCTGTTGCCGGGGGCCCCAGGTGTAACCTCCCTGGGCGAAGCTGGAGTCTGATTCGTAGAAAGTGACCCCCCGGTTGGCGAGTGTACTGTTGTAGCTCCAGTACAGACTCGGCCCCCCCCTTTTTCCCGGGCCCCCGCCGAACAGTTGAACTCGCTCCTTTCGAAAATTGGCTGTAGGAACGACAAACGTGTTTTCGGTTATCCGCTCACCTTTGCGGGTGGGGACGGCGTAGTAGATAGAGGTAGAATCGATCTTTTCCCGGGCCATGAGATTGCGGTTTTCTGAAAGGCTTGCGGACATGTTGATGCCCGGACCTGGCCACCGTTTTGAATAGTACGCCCGGGAAGTAGTGGTCTGATTCAGACGGGTTTGCCTCTCGATACCCAGCCGCCGGTTGAAATCGTTGCTGCTGAAATACTGGCCACTGACTCGAAAGGACTGGTTGTACCGGAGTTTGTGGTCGTGGTTCCATGAGAGGGACCAATCCACCCTGTTGGGGTTGCTGATGATGTCGGCGATGTCCCCTGTGGCGATTTTGCGGTTGTAGCGGAAATTCAGGCCGCCCCTGAAGGCGTACCTCTTCACGTAGTTGTTCCGGCTGGTGAAGACGATTCCCTGCTTATCGTAGAAATCGAGGGAGAACCTGCTGTTGAGAAAGTCATTGGCGGCCCAGAAATATCCCAGCCCTCTGAGGTACTGACCCTGCCTGGCGTTCTCCCCGTACGAGGGCATGATCCAACCGGAGTGCCGTTTCCCACTCTGATCGGGGAACACCCCGAAGGGAAGGCCGAAAACCGGGATGCCGGCGATATAGAGGACAATGGGCCGGGCGATGATCTTGTCTTTCACGATCATTTTCAGCCGTCTGCTCTGGAAGTGGAAGTGGGGATCGGGATCGAGGTTGCAAGTGGTGTACCTGCTGTTCTCAACAAAGAAGATGTCTTCCGTTTGGTTTCGGATTTCCTTCCCCGTGTAGTAGCCGTCCTCCATTCGGGTTTTCCCCCGGGTCACTTTCCCCCTGCCTGTGGACAGGTCGTAGATGAGGGACTGCCCCACCATGGGATTTCTCCCCTTTTCCAGGATGGTGGGGAAATCTTCGGGATCGACCGGCTCGGATGGGTCCGCGCTGGGGAAGGCCCTCAGAAGATTATCTTCCCAGGTGACTGTCACCCATCCCGCCTCCAGGCGGGTGTTCTGATAATCGATGCGGGCTTTCCGGACCAGGGTGGTCTTCTCATTCGGAATGTCATAATCGATCCTGTGGGCCCGGTAGAGCACGGGGGCCTTGATATCCTGGGTTCCTTCATGGGGATGATATTCTCCCCGGGATCCCCCAACCAGCCGAACCCGTCGCAGGTCGCCTCTGTGGGCGCTGTCGGGATCGAAACGGAGAGTAATGGTATCACCGGAAGCAAAATTCTTCCCCTGGTACACGGAATCCTCGCCCGTGGGTCCTTCCGAGAAGAGGTGGTAAAGGGTTGTGGCCATGCCTTCCAGTCTCACGGAATCCAGACTGCCGTCCACAAGATAGGCCTCCAACCTTTCACCGTTCATTTCGTCTGTGAAGTCCTTTAGTTCGTACGCCGTGGTATCGGGATGGGGATTCCCCGTTTCGACGGGAACCTTTCCCCGGGTCTCGTAGACGATGTGGGCTTCGCCGGGGATCACAACCCGGCGCAGCGCTTCCTCCTGGTAATAGAGCTGAATCTCATCTCCGGTGAGCGTCTGCCGGTCCTGGACGACTATAGGATTCCCCTTAAGAATGGAAAAATTCTCGGTGGCATTGTACAGACTCTTTTCGCAGGTGGCCCTCCGGTTGTCTTCCACGATAACCACGTTCCCTGATGCGGTGTAACTGGCAGCCGTGTCATTCTCTCGTTTCCGGTAGGTGAGGTACTGGCTGGTGATGACCTGATTCTTCTGGGTAAAGTGGACGTTTCCGGAGGCGATGCCGCTATCCGCTTCCAGAAAGTAGATCAGACTATCAGAGGTAAGGCGATACTCGGGGTCATCGAATCGGACCCCTCCGTATCCTGTGATCCGGTCCAGCCTGGATTCAAACGTAAGAGAATCCACCGTAAGGGTCTGCTCTCCATGGTCCATACGGACGGAATCCACGAAGGAGGCAGTGGCGTCCCGCTGGCGATAGTACGCCCGGTCCGAGGTGAGAATCGCCTTTCCCTTTTGAAATTTGACGTTTCCCCGGAGGTATTGAACAGCTTTACCGTCGGCAGAGGTGATATTCTCCAACTCGTCGGCGTGAATGAGGTGCAGGCGGTCAGGCGGAAGTCCGGACAGTGCTGAGGAGAGAAGCAACAGAACGATGGAGAACTGGAGCATGGGAAAGCTGGAGTCAGGGAGAGACGGAGGGACAGAGAGTTGGAGAATCGGAGTTTTGCCAGGCATCACGCCTCTTCGTACCGTTCTCCCCAGAGGTGTTTCAGTCTCCTTCGAATGAAGTCTTCGTACCCTTCCCCGGTGGGGCGGTAGAAGACTGTCGGTTTCATCGTTTCGGGAAAGTACGAGGTCTTTGCGAAGTGCTGGGGGAAGTCATGGGGATACTCATAATCTTTCCCATGGCCGAGTGTTTCCATGAGTCTCGTGGGTGCGTTCCTTAAATGGAGGGGAACGGGGGAAGTTCCGTCCTGCCGGATCTTCCGCGAGGCCTGGCGAACGGCCAGGTAGCTGGCGTTGGACTTAGGGGCCGCGGCCAGATAGGTGGTTACCTGGGCCAGAATGAGGGAAGCTTCCGGCATTCCGATAACATGAACAGCGTTGAATCCGGCGGTAGCTAAGGGGAGGGCTTGAGGATCGGCGTTTCCAATATCCTCCGATGCCAGGATGATGAGGCGCCTGCCGATGAATTCGGGCTGTTCTCCCCCCTCCAGCATAACGGCCAGCCAGTATATGGCGGCATCGGGATCGCTTCCCCGGACGGACTTGATGAAGGCGGAAATGGTGTCGTAGTGATAGTCCCCGGCCTTGTCGTAGATAACGCTCTTGGCCTGGAGAGCTTCTTCGAGAATCTTCTGAGTAATGACGTGCGTATGGTCCTTGGAAGCCGTCAGGAAAAGAGCCCCCTCCAGAGCGTTCAACATCTTCCGGGCGTCTCCCCCAGCGGATCGAATCAGGGCCTTCCGGGTTCCCTCCTTGAAGAGGATCTTCTTTTTCCGCAACAGGATGTCGGACTTCTGGGCCCGGGTCAGGATGGTGTCCAGGTCTTGTTCTCTGAGGCTTTCCAGCTTCAGAACCCGGCAGCGGGAAAGGAGGGGCGGGGTTACCTCGAAAGAGGGATTGTCCGTGGTGGCCCCCATGAAAACGAGGCTTCCCTGTTCCACGGCGTGGAGGAGGGAGTCCTGCTGGGATTTGTTGAACCGGTGGATTTCATCGATAAACAGGATCGTATTCCTGTGCATTCTGAAACCGGTCTTACCTTGTTCGATAATCTTTCGCACATCCCGGACACCGGCCGAGACGGCGGAGATTTCGTAAAAGTCGGCGTCCGTTTCCCGGGCGATGATCTTGGCCAGGGTGGTTTTTCCCGTTCCGGGGGGACCCCAGAAAATGAGGCTGAACGGTTCGTTGTATGCCGCGGCTTCTCTGAGAAGGCTTCCCTGCTTGACCAGATGCCGTTGACCGACAAAATCGTCAAACCCTCTGGGTCGAACCCTGTCGGCGAGGGGAGGCAACCTAGATCGTGGGTTGTCCATGCCGAGTGAATTTAGACCAGGACCGAGGGAAAATCAATCGGATGCATTGATTATGGCGATCTGAACCGATAAATTTCCTCTGAACAATCGGCTCTCGATCGTGGGTAAATTATGGAGCGTTCCAAGGAGATCGCCCTGGTGCCCCGGCACAGGTCGGGATCCCTTGCGATGACGAGGAAAGATAGTATGGTGGCAAGGGAACATGGAAAGGAGGAGAGGATGATTACCCGGCTGACTGTGTTGATGGTCGGTTTGGCCATGGTGATGGGATGCGCCCGGGAAAAGCCAACCGGTGGGGTCACCACATCCACAGGATTGAAATACGTGGACATGGTGGCAGGCCAGGGAGATTCTCCCGAACCGGGCCAGAAGGTAACGGTTCACTACACCGGATGGCTGGAAGACGGAACCAAGTTTGACAGCTCCGTGGACAGGAACGTTCCTTTTACGTTTGTCATTGGAACGGGACGTGTGATCAAAGGATGGGATGAGGGGGTGATGACCATGAAAGTAGGCGGTAAGCGGAGGTTGACCATTCCTCCCGGGCTGGCCTATGGCAAGAAGGGTGTGGGTCCCATTCCTCCTGATGCCACCCTGATTTTTGAAGTGGAACTGCTGGGCATTGAACCGTAGGGGAGGGTAGTCCGGTGTACGGAATAACCCTCGTGACGCATCCGTCCATGTTCAGGATTCATTGGGCGAGTTGTCGGGGCGTACTTCACGGATGCTGAAGGCCATTCAAAGATTCTTCAATGACCATATTGTGACGGAGGTGCCCGAGGATGACACCTCAGGGGGGCATGAATCTGTCCCCCTGGCGGTGTGCGCTCTTTTGCTGGAAATGGCTCATGTGGATGGTGAGTTCGGTGAGGAGGAAATGGCGGATATCATAAATCTGATGAAAGAAGAGTTTGAGGTGGATTCAGAACAGATCCACCAACTCATGGCCCTGGCCCAGCAGGAACGGGAGGAGAAGATAGATCTGTGGCAGTTTACCCGGCTGATTCACGACCGTTGTGACCGGGGGGAAAAGATAAGAATCCTGGAAACGTTGTGGTCTGTCGTGTATTCAGACGGTATTCTGGACGCCCACGAGGATTATCTCATGCATAAGCTGGCCAGTGTGCTGGATCTCAGACACCAGGATCTGATCGACGCCAAACTTCGGATTCTGGAGGGCGGGAATGGCTGACGGACCGTCCCCCGGGACATGGCCCCGTTATCTCGAAGCTTATGAGTCGGGGGTTCTCCATGAAAAGGTAGGTCGGGCCCTTGAGATGCTGGAGTCATGCCGGGTGTGTCCCCGGGACTGCGGTGTGAACAGGTTAGAGAACCAGTGGGCGGTCTGCAAGAGTGGGCGGTATGCCACGGTGAGCAGCTTTTCCCCCCATTTTGGTGAGGAAGATTGTCTCCGGGGTTGGAAGGGTTCCGGTACCATTTTCTTTTCACACTGCAATCTAAAGTGTGTTTTCTGTCAGAACGCCCATATCAGTCAGAAAGGGTCGGGGGCAGATGTTAGCCCGGATCAGTTGGCTAGCATGATGGTGGCTCTTCAGAAGAGGGGATGTCATAACATCAACTTCGTCACTCCAGAACATGTGGTTCCACAGATTCTGGAGGCTCTTCCCCTGGCAATCGAAATGGGGCTTCATCTTCCTCTCGTCTACAACACCAGTGCTTTTGATTCTCTCGAAAGCCTCCAGCTCCTGGATGGGCTGGTGGATATCTACATGCCTGACTTCAAGTTCTGGGACCCGGAGCTGGCCAGACGGTATGTGAAGGCGGTGAACTATCCGGAGACCGCCAGAGTGGCCATCAAAGAGATGGTCCGCCAGGTGGGTGATCTTCAGTTTGATGAAAACGGACTGGCCACCCGGGGGGTTCTGGTGCGGCATCTGGTCATGCCGGGATTGGAGGAGGATTCCCGCCAAATCTTTCAGTTTCTCGCCAGAAACATTTCGCCGGACACCTTCGTCAACGTTATGGGCCAGTACAGGCCGGCCCACAGGGTTGACAGTACATCCTACTCCGAAATCAACCGTTCAGTAAGGACGGACGAACTGTTCCACGCCATTCAGCTGGCCCAACGCTCGGGCCTTCACCGGCTTGACGGTCCCCAGCGGCGGGTGGCGGTCAGGATTTCAGGGTCTTAGACCAGCCGTAACTCACCAACCCAACACCTAGAGCAGAGAAGACGACGCCAGGGATGGCCGCCAGGTAGGGTTGAAGCAAGGCTTCCCGGATATCCCCCATGATCATCAGGGTTCCTACGGCAAGGGGAACCAGGAAGAGGGCGTAACGGAAGACCAGCCAGTAGGCCAGAAACAGAACGGCCCCGGTGATCAGGCTGGCCACGATCCACTGGGGAACGGTGGTGAGATCGAGGGATCCGCTGATGACGATTCCCATGAAAATCCAGAGGAGTCCCGTCACCGTTTTTCTCCGGGTCCAGTTCTGGGTGAACTGATGGGCAGCCAGAAAAATGAGCAAGAAGAGGGTGGTGTACACGAGGGTCTTTGTCAGCGATTCAAGGCCCATCCCCAGAAGGGGGATATAGGCAGACGCCGGGGCGTAGGAAGGCCACCGGGGGGCCAGGGAAGGTGTCAAAGCGGAGACCGCAGCTGAGATTCCCGCCACCGCTGCACCCAGGGCGATTCCCCACAGGAAGGGAGGAATGTTCGTCCTGGGGCGCGGGGTAGATCCCTTCTCCTGGGAGTGTGTATAGGCGATGATGAGACCCAGGGCCACGGATAAGAACAACGCTCCCACGACGGAAAAGGCCAGGGTGACGAGTATCTGGGTAGCGAAGGGCTGGGACGTCAGGAACCGGGATATGGCGTCAGGCCACGTATTGATGGTGTCCAATAACCTGACGCCGAGAATCAGGCCTGAGAACTTCAG
>JBHIAI010000128.1:0-4957 GCA_046861655.1 Fidelibacterota bacterium
ACGGAGAGATGGTCTGGGTGGAATCGCAGTCCGGAAGGATCCAGGCCGAGGTGAGGTTTTTTCAGGGGATCCGTCCCGGTGTGGCTCACATTCACCTGGGGCTGGGTCATACCTCGTACGGCCGGTTCGGCACGGGTATCGGCGCGAACGCCGCCCGCGTGATTGAAGACACGGCTGACGCCCTCACGGGTTCTCCGGCATGGAACGGATCCCGGGTTAAACTGAGTCCGGTACGGAGGGAGGCTTCGGCGTGAGCTCGGCCGAACGGCTTAACTTGCCCAGCTGGGGCATGGTCATAGACCTGAACAAATGTACCGGATGCGGTGCCTGTGTGTCTGCCTGCCGGTCGGAGAATAACGTTCACAACGTCGGACCCAAACAGTCCCGGCTGGGTCGGGCCATTTTCTGGATGGATATCCTGGAGGAAGTCACAGGGGAGTACCCGGACGTGAGAATTCACTACATTCCCCGTCCCTGCTTCCACTGCGACAATCCTCCCTGTACCAGGGTATGTCCCGTGAGGGCCACGTACAAGAACGAGGAAGGGCTGGTGGCCCAGATCTACAACAGATGCATCGGGTGCCGGTACTGCATGGTGGCCTGCCCGTACGCCGCCAAGTCGTTCAACTGGTATGAGCCTGACAGGCCCAGGGAATTCCTGCAGGCCCGCAATCCAGACGTGAGTCTGAGGATGAAGGGAGTGGTGGAGAAATGCTCCTTCTGCAGTCACAGACTCCAGACCGCCAGGGAAGAGGCCGACGTTCAGGGAAGAGACCTCACAGAGTCGGATTATCAGCCGGCCTGTGCCGAGGCCTGCCCCACCTCCGCCATTGCCTTTGGAGATTTCGAGAATGACGACCATACCGTTTCCAGACTGAGAAAATCCCACCGGGCCTTCAGGATTCACGAAGAACTGGGTACCAAACCCAAAGTGGTGTATCTCTCCCGCGAGGACTGACGTGGCGCTCTCTGCCTGGAAAAACGACCCCGACTATGCCCTTTACCGACCCATCGTAGAGAAGGGACGGGGTGCCTATCTCCTGGGGGGAGCCCTCCTGGCCATTTTCTTCTGGACCATGATCATGTACTCAAGACAGTTGAGCCTGGGACTGGGCGTTACCGGGCTCAACCGGCCCATTTCCTGGGGCTTTTATATCGTGAATTTTGTCTTCTTCATAGGCATCAGTCATGCCGGCACACTCATTTCCGCCATTCTCCGGCTCTCCAAGGCAGAATGGCGACGGCCCATCACCCGCATGGCCGAAGTCATCACGGCCATCGTGCTCGCCATCGGTGGACTGCATCCTATCCTCGATCTGGGCAGGCCGGACCGGCTCTTGAATATCTTCTATTACGGGCGCCTTCAGTCCCCGCTTCTTTGGGATGTGACCGCCATTACCTGCTACTTTACCGCAAGCACGGTTTACCTATACCTGCCCATGATACCCGATATTGCCCGGCTCCGGGATATGGGCGTCAAACCCCGGTGGTTGTACCAGTTCCTCGCCTGGGGCTGGACCGGAAGCCTGCGGCAACAGGCGATCCTCAACAGGGCCATCACCATACTGATGGTGCTTGTCATTCCCATCGCCGTGTCCGTCCATACCGTCATATCGTTCATTTTTTCCATGACCCTTCAGCCAGGATGGCACAGCACCATTTTCGGTCCGTATTTCGTGGTGGGAGCCATCTACTCCGGCATCGCCGCCATCCTGGTAGTCATGAGTGTGTTTCGAAAGGTCTTCCACCTGGAAGGGTACCTCAAGACCATCCACTTCCGGTACCTGGGGACCCTTCTCTTGATCATGAGCCTTCTGTGGTTCTACTTCACTTTTTCCGAATATCTCACCGGTTTCTACGGGGGCGAACCCCACGAGATGAAAACGATTCTTTTCAAACTGACAGGAGAATACGCTCCCTATTTCTGGACTATGATCGTGTGCAATTTCCTGATCCCCCTGGTCGTTCTATCCAACAGGAAACTCAAGACCATTTCAGGAATTACCTTTGCCAGCGTGGCGATCATCGTGGGCATGTGGCTGGAAAGGCTTAACATTGTCGTTCCCTCCCTGGCCAGCCCCCGGCTCCCGGTCCCCCACCAGGTGTATATTCCATCCCTGGTGGAATGGGCCCTTTTCATAGCCGGGTTAACCATGTTCGCGCTGGCATTCCTCCTGTTCTCGAAATTCTTTCCTGTCATTTCCGTCTGGGAGATACAGGAAGGTAGAAAGGAGGGACTGGAGGCCGTCAAACGACGGATCATGACCTACCAGCCGGAGGCAGGGTCTCAGGAGGGAACATCGTGACTCCCAAGAGGACAAGGACACCCGGAATCATCTACGCCCTCCAGCTGGTCAGCCTGTCTGTTATGTGGATTTTCGTCTCCGGCATCACCTGGTGGATCCTGAGACTCATCCGGGTGGCGCTGAAGCTGAGGGACGCCCCCGATGCGTCTGTGGCCATCAGCATCGTGGTCATTCCTGTTTTTTTCACTCTGGCCGGTGTTCTCACGTATGTGTTTGTGGGCCTTCAACAACATCGGGACTCAGGGGAGGGTAAGACATGATCCCAAACAACAGCAAAAGGAATCCCACCCGGGCGGGACGGAGAATAGCTTCTCTTTCCTTCGGCAAGCTCAGGACAAGTCTGGTTCTGGGGGCGGGGATAAGCCTTCTGGTGGGTCTGGGGGTTGCCCCTTCGGGTCAGGACAAGCCCCTTCGACAGGCTCAGGACAGGGCCCCTTCCCGGGAAGAGTTTCCGTCGAATCCCATGGCCGGGAGAATTGTGTTTGAGGATAAGGGGTGTATCGACTGCCACTCCATCGATGGATTCGGGGGGACTCGGGCCCCCGACTTAGGACGCGACATGTTCTTCGGCAGTTTCTACGATCTGGCCTCAAGACTATGGAATCACGCTCCCCAGATGGCCATCAAGGCGGAATACCTGGAGAAAGAGTGGCCCATCTTCAGCACGGACGAAATGGACCGGCTCGTCACCTATCTGTTTTTTCTCCGGTATCTGGGGGAACCCGGAAACGTATCCAAAGGCAAAACCCTCCTGGAAACCAAGGGGTGTCTCACCTGCCACCGGGTTGGGGACAAAGGCAATCCGGAGGGAGTAGCTCTGGATCAGCTTCAGGCCTATGCTTCCCCGCTGTACATCGCCCAGGTGATCTGGAATCACGGGCCGGAAATGCAGAAGAAAATGCATGAGTTGGGGATCCAGCGGCCCACCTTCGACGACCAGGACATCACTCATATCAGTGCATACCTCCGGGAGTTCAGCCGTACGCGTCCATCCCGCAGACAGTTCATGTCCCCCGGGAACCCCCAGCGCGGGCGCGAACTCTTCGTCACCAAATGGTGCAACCACTGCCACGCCGCCAGGAAGGATCAACCATCCACTGGAACCCGGCTGGAAGACATCGATCTTCACCGCAGCGTGACGGCCATCGCGGGATCCATGTGGAATCATGGCAACACCATGTGGAAGGCCATGCAAGAAGAGGACATCGGATGGCCCACCTTCGAAGGGTCGGAAATGGCCGATCTCATCGCCTATCTCTATTTCATCGACTACCGGGGATCACCGGGAGATCCAGGCATGGGGTCAGGCGTGTTCCGTGAAAAGGCCTGTGCCACCTGCCACGCCACAGGGGAACTGGGTCCCGCCCCGGCGGAATGGTCCCCCGGGGAGACCTCGCCCACAGAGCTGGTGAAAACCATGTGGAACCACGTTCCCCTCATGCGGGAGCTGATTGTCACGTCCAACATCCCATGGCCCGAGCTGACGGCTGATGAACTGAGGCATCTCTACGCCTATTTGCTTCATCTGAGACCGGACGATTGAATGGATTAACCTCTAGAATCATGAGCGACCGGTCCTTGATCCTGGAGATCCCAGAAGGATCATGGACCCATCACACTCTCTGGGAACGAATCAAAACATGCGGCTACAATCGCAAGGAGGCACCCAAATGAAACACCTTACGGTTCTCACCTCGAGTTTCCTTCTCATATCGGTGGCCCTATTCGTAGGAGCCTGCGAGGAAGAACGTGAAGAAGAAGTTACGTCGCTGATCTCGTCTTCCGTCTCCACACCCCCCGTTCTCGATGGAAACGGCACAGACGCCGCCTGGGGCCACGCGGACGAGTTTGTGGTCACCGTGGGTTCGTCGGGCAGCTATGCCAACGCCTTTGGAGAAGTGGACGTGACTCTGAAGTCTGTTCATACCTCCACGGATGTCTACATTCTCGCTTCATGGCAAGACCCCTCCCTGACGGAAACTGTGGACAAGAAGCTGTGGAGCTACGAGAGCGGTGAATGGACGCAGAGTGGCAATGAGGACCGCCTGTTCTTCATGTTTGATGCAGGAGATAACGGGTCGGAAGGGGCCGATTGCGCCACCATGTGCCATGTTGGTGAAGGTGCCATGTACACCACCGGGGGAGGACACGTTGACGTCTGGCACTGGAAGGCACACCGCACGAACCCGATCGGCCTGGCAGATGACAAGTGGTGGGACGGAACGGGAAGAGGATCCGATGCCAAGACGGTCAGCGCCTACAAGAATAACAAGACCAGTTCCGGCGATTTCCCCCTCTTTTCCGGACCCATCACTGATGATCATTTCATCATCATCTCCCCGGGAGGTTCCGCAGATGACTTAGAGACGTTCGACTCAACGGACGCCACCCTTCAGTCGAACACGTACCCTGGATACTACCTGAACGCCAATGCGGGAACCAGCGGCGAAAGCCGACATGACGTCAAGGCAGCAGGCAAGTACGCCGACGGGGAGTGGACTCTTGAGCTGCAGCGCCCTTTGGACACGGGACATGACGACGATGTAGCGTTCCAGGTGGGCTCAACCACTCAGTTTTCCATTGCTATTACGGACAATTCGGGCGGATCACACAGCGGGGCCGGAGTCTTCGACTTCACCATCGAATAGGGA
>JBHIAI010000020.1:0-20314 GCA_046861655.1 Fidelibacterota bacterium
CCGCCTCCTATCTTCAAAACTCCTCTGTGTCCATTGAACTCATTCCCTCTTCCGGGGGAACCGCGAACCTTGACTGGTTGGCTGGCAGATTGGGGGAAGATGTTTCCGCGGTGGTCGTCCAGTCCCCGAACCGGCTGGGTGTCATCGAATCCTGGAAGGAGGTGGGAAAACTGTGTTCGGATCATCCCACTCTCTTCATCGCTGTGGGAGATCCCCTGGCTTTCGGTTTGCTTGCCCCCCCCGGCGAGTGCGGTGCGGACGTATACGCGGGTGAAGGGCAGGTCCTGGGCTCCCCCGTCTCTTTCGGGGGACCCTATCTCGGTCTTCTCGCCTCCCGGATGGAGTATGTCCGGAAAATCCCGGGAAGACTGGTGGGGGCGACGAGGGACGTGGAGGGGAGGCCGGGCTTCGTGCTGGCCCTGCAGACCCGGGAACAGCACATTCGGCGGGAGCGGGCCACATCCAATATCTGCACCAACCAGGGCCTGGTTGCCTTAAGAGCGGCCATCTACCTGGCCCTGATGGGGAGACAGGGCTACAAGGACGTGGCCGATCTGTGCTTTCAGAAGAGTCATTATGCCGCCCGGGAAATTGCCCGGATCCCGGGGTACTCGCTCCCCTTTGGGGAAACCTTTTTCAAGGAGTTTGTGGTCACCTGCCCCGTACCATCCGAGACCATCGTCCGTGAAGGGGTCAACAAAGGAATTTTCCCCGGAACGCCGCTTAAGGATGATCCCCGTTTCCTGCGCATCGCGGTGACCGAGAATTCAACCCGGGAGGATATGGACCGCCTGGTGGCATTCCTGAGGGAATTCGGCCCATGAAATCTGTTTTCGAACACCTGATGGCCGCAAAACGTGATAAAGGGGCGGGGTACCTGGTCCTGATCGATCCGGACAGAAAAAACGATACCATTCTTGAGAACCTTGTCCTCGCCGTGAACGAAAGTGGTGCGGATGCATTGCTTGTGGGTGGGAGCCTCATCATGGATGGACGGTTCCAGGAAAGGGCGGCCACCATCAAGAGTCTGGCCCACATACCGGTGATCCTTTTCCCGGGGGCCGCCAGTCAGCTCGGACCCCACTGCGACGCCGTGCTATTCATGTCGGTCATTACCGGACGAAATCCCAATTATCTCATCAATGAACAGGTCATCGCTGCCCCCCTTGTGAAGGACCTGGGTCTGGAGGCCATTCCTACGGGCTACATGCTGTTTGAAGGGGGAGGAAACTCCACAGTGGAATTCATGAGCAATTCCCGGCCTCTGCCCCTGAACCGGTCTGACATCGCCGTGGCCCACGGTCTCGCCGCGAAATACTTGGGAATGAAAATCCTGTATCTAGAGGCGGGCAGCGGTGCCACCTCATCCGTTCCCGGAGATACCATATCCGAGTTGGCCCGGGAAGTGGGACTTCCCCTGGTTGTGGGAGGGGGAATCCGGTCCCCGGAAGAGGCCGGTGAAAAGGTAGCCGCGGGAGCCAGCTTTGTGGTTATCGGAACGGCGGCGGAAGAACCGGGGGTTTCCCCGTTACTCAAAGAATTTGCCAGGGCTATTCACGGGGACTGACATGAGCCGCCCGCGAAACACGATTGAGAATCAGCTCAAGGACAGTGTCCGGATCCTTGAGGAAATGGTTTCAGCCTGTTCCGGGGATATTCAAAAGGCAGCGAACCTGGTGATCCAGGCGGTGACGAACGGAGCCAAGGTTCTGTGGTGCGGCAACGGAGGCAGTGCCGCCCAGGCTCAGCACCTATCCACTGAACTCGTAGGGGGCCTCAGGGACCACAGCCGGCCGCCGGTTGCGTCCCTTTCCCTCACCACCGATTCTTCCCTGTTGACAGCCTGGTCCAACGACATCACCTTCGATACGGTTTTTTCGCGCCAGGTGGAGGCTCTGGGCCAGGAAGGGGATGTCCTGATGGCCATTTCCACCAGTGGAAATTCCACCAATGTCCTGAAGGCGGCGGAGGCGGCGAGAAAACGTGGCATCAAGACTATCGTTCTCACCGGCAGTGACGGCGGAATACTGAAACAGCGTGGGGACGTCGTTATCCAGATCCCCTCTGGGGACACCCAGCGCATCCAGGAAGGTCACATTACCGCCGGACACATCATCTGCGACCTGGTGGAACAGGCTTTTCTGTAATCATGGAAACTGAAAGAGCCCGGCCCGGGCTCGATTGACCGTGGAAAGCTATGTACCGGACTTCCTTATTTCCCTTCGGGTGGAGCGAAATCTCTCTGCTCACACCGTCGAAGCCTACGAGCATGACTTATCCCGGTATCTTCAGTTTCTAAAACAGATGGGTGTCTCGGCTTCCCTGGATGTTATCAAACCCTGGCACATCCGGGAGTACATCCGGATGCTCAACGATCTGGGCTTGAAACCCAGCAGCATTCGCAGGAATTTTTCCGTGATCCGGTCCTATCACCGCTTTCTTCTGGATGAAGGGTACAGCGAGACCAACCCATCCGAGCTTCTGGAAGCCCCCAAAATGCCCCGGAGACTTCCATCTGCCCTGGCGGTCCACGAGGTGGATACTCTGCTTTCGGCCATCGATACCTCCCGGCCTCTGGGAATCCGGGACAGGGCCATGCTGGAGTTGATGTACTCGGCCGGACTCCGGGTGTCGGAGTTGACCGGACTGACACTCTTGAATCTGCTGGCCAACAGGGGGTGGATTCGTATCGTGGGCAAGGGTTCCAAAGAACGCATCGTCCCCCTGGGAAAGGAAGCGGCCAGATGGATGGAAACCTATATCAACACCCAGCGTCCGTCCCTTCTGAAAAAAGGGAAGGCGACCGACGCCGTCTTCCTGAACCACAGGGGTGACCCCATTTCGAGGAAAGGGATCTGGAAGATCGTGAAGGGATACGCCCGGGAAGCCGGAATCAGAAAGCCGGTGAGTCCCCACACCCTGCGTCATTCCTTTGCCACCCACCTTCTGGAGGGAGGGGCGGACCTGCGGGTGGTTCAGGAGCTCCTGGGCCACGAGGACATCAGCACAACGGAGATCTATACCCACCTGGACCGAACCTATCTCAAAGAAGTGCACCGGACCTACCATCCCCGATGGTGAATCAATTCATCCTCCTGATCCCTGCCATTCTGGTTGCCATCACCTTTCATGAATACGCTCACGGGTGGGTGGCTCTCAGGCTGGGGGATCCCACAGCCAGGGCGGCGGGAAGGCTCACACTGAATCCCGTTTCGCACCTGGACCCCGTGGGAACCCTGATGTTTTTTCTGGTGCATTTTGGATGGGCCCGGCCCGTACCCGTGGATCCCACGTATTTCCGTGATCCGAAACAGGGAATGGTGCGGGTGGCGGTGGCGGGACCGGTGATCAACATGGTCCTGGCCTTCCTTTCCGGTCTGGCCGTTACCGGTCTGCTGGTGTCCGGACTCGGTTATACGGCGGGGATGGCCGCCGTGACCACCATGCTGGTTTTGAGCCTGAAGATTAACCTGGCCCTGGCCGTGTTCAACCTGTTGCCCATTCCGCCCCTGGATGGATCGAAGGTGCTCTACGGACTCCTGCCTCCCCGGTATGAGGGTATTGCCCATGATGTGGAAATGTACGGTCCGTGGGTGCTGGTAGGATTGATCGTCCTGGGACGCCTGTCCGGCGTGTCCGTGTTCTGGATGTTTATCGGTCCGTTCGTGAATTTCTTTTCGTCTTTGTTTACATTTGGGCTGATGTGACCAGGAGTACAGGATCCAAATGGCCTCCGCTAGATTGATTCCGTTTGGATCCTGCACTCCTAATCGGGGGGTACGGTTCAGACGAATCACCCAGAGGCGAAAGGTCCGCAGACCCCTGTGGTGGTTAGTTATCCTGTTTTTCGTGATTCTGTTCTTGTTTCGCTACTTGAAAACCATTGCTGAGTAGAAGTCATGGACAAGATCATTGAGTGTGTCCCCAACTTCAGTGAGGGACGCAATAAGGCCACTATCGACGCTATCGGTGAGAGCATTTCATCTGTTTCCGGGGCGTTCCTGCTGGATATGGACCGTGGCCATGCCACCAACCGGACGGTGGTGACGTTTGTGGGGTCGCCGGAGGGGGTCAAAGAGGCCGCCTTCCGGGCCATCCGAACGGCCTCGGACCTCATCGATATGCGGCAGCATTCCGGTGCCCACGCCCGGATGGGCGCCACCGACGTCTGTCCTTTCATTCCCGTGAGGGGTGTGGACATTGACGAATGCGTGACCATTGCCCGGGAAGTGGGCGAACGCGTCGCCCGGGAGCTGGGAATCCCCGTTTACCTGTACGAATATGCCGCAACCAGTCCGGAGCGAAAAAACCTTGCCAACATACGGAAAGGGGAATACGAAGGCCTGGAGCAAAAGCTCAAAGACGAGCACTGGAAGCCTGATTTTGGGGAGGCCACCTTCAACCCCAAGAGCGGGGCCACCGTGATCGGCGTTCGTGAATTCCTCATAGCCTACAACGTGAACCTGAATACGCGGGATATGAAATGGGCCAGCGACATTGCCCTGGATATTCGAGAAAAAGGGAGGGCCAAACGGGATGACGAGGGAAAAATCGCCCGCGACGACCAGGGGAGGATCATTCGCGTTCCCGGCCGGCTCAAGGAGTGCAAGGCAGTGGGATGGGTCATTGAGGAATACGGCAAGGCTCAGGTCTCCATCAATCTAACCAACTTCCGGGTGACACCGGTTCATGTGGCGTTCGAAACCGTCCGGGAGGAAGCCCGGAAAAGGGGTCTGAGAGTTACCGGAAGTGAAATCGTGGGCCTGGTTCCCCTGGAGGCCATGTTGATGGCAGGAACGTATTATCTCAGGCAGCAGGGCAAAACGTCTGCCGTTCCCGAGAAAGAACTGGTCAGGGTTGCCGTGGAGTCCATGGGTCTGGAGGATGTGGCTCCCTTCGATCCGGGACAGAAGATAGTGGAATACCGTGTGGCCCAGGCTTCCCCTCTTACGGCCATGACTGTAGTGGATTTTGCCCATGAGCTGTCAACTGGCAGTCCCGCTCCCGGGGGCGGATCGGTGTCTGCCCTGATGGGCACCCTGGGAGGTGCCCTTGTGAGCATGGTGGCCGCCCTGACTCACGGAAAAAAAGGAATGGAATCAAGTCAACAGAAGATGGAAGAGATCGGCCGGAAAGCCCAGGATCTAAAGGACCGTCTGGTGGGACTCGTGCAGGAGGATACAGAGGCCTTCAACGCCATGATGGCTGCCATGAGAATGAAACGCAAGACCGAGGAACAGAAGAAAGAGCGTCACCGGACCGTTCAAGCTGCCACCAGGAAAGCCGCCCTGGTGCCCCTCGATGTGGGCCGGGCATGCCTGGAGGTTTTGGAGCTGTCCCAGGTGGTGGCCCGGGAAGGCAATCCAAGTTCCGTCAGCGACGCAGGGGTGGCCGCCGATGCTGCCTATGCCGGGTTGAAAGGCGCCCGTTTGAATGTACTCATCAATCTCCCGGCCATCGAGGATGACGATTTCTGCCGGGAAATGAGGGAGATCATCGATGATCTGGAGTCTCAAGCCCGGGATCTTCAGGTCAATGTGGCCCGGACGGTTCAGTCCGTTATCGAGAAGATGTGATGGGCAGAATCCACCGGCTCCACAGTGATGTAAGGAATAAGATTGCGGCCGGTGAGGTGGTGGAACGTCCCGCCTCAGTGGTGAAAGAGCTGGTGGAAAACAGTATCGACGCCCAGTCAACGGAAATCGAGATCATCGTCAGAGGGGGCGGCAACGTGTCCGTTCAGGTGGTGGACAACGGTGAGGGGATGACGGCCGATGATTTGACCCTGGCGTTTGAAAGGCATGCCACATCCCGTATTTCCACCGCTCAAGACCTGGAAAAAATCCACACCCTGGGATTTCGCGGGGAGGCTCTGGCCAGCATGGCTTCCGTGTCACAGGTCACGGCCCTCTCCACTCCAGATGGTCCCGAAAAGGGACATCAACTTACGGTGACCGGAGGAAGGATATCCCCTCCGGAACCTGCGCCCGTATCCGCTGGAACGTCCGTCACAGTGAGGGACCTGTTTTTCTCCGTCCCGGCCAGGCGTAAGTTCCTGAAAAGTCCCCAGACAGAAATCAGGCACATCATCCAGACCATCAGACGGTATGCCCTGGCCTATCCTGGTATCGCCTTTCGACTGGTTTCCGATGACCGGGAAGTATTCAACCTGGAGCCCGGGTCGCTGGAAGACCGGATTGCCAGAGTGTTCGACCCCACCTATGCAAAGAATCTCATCGCCGTTGACGGGGGAAAAGACCCGGTGACGATTCATGGGTACGTGGGGAATCTGAACATGGTCCGGAAACGAAGAGGCGAGCAATTCTTGTTTCTCAACGGCCGGTATATCGTAGACAGGTTGATGAACTCGGCCGTGTATTCGGCCTATGAGTCCCTCATTTCCAGGGGCGAGTTCCCATTCTTTATCATACACCTGGACATTCCGCCCGACCAGGCGGACGTTAACGTCCATCCCACCAAGATAGAAGTAAGATTCCGGGACCAGTGGCGGGTGTACCACCTGTTGAAATCTTCTGTCGCCCGCGGCCTGTCGGACATTCTCAGGACCATCCCGGGATTCGAACGGAATCTGGAGGGTCAAGCGGCGTCAGCGACTCGGGATCAGGAAGGGATGTCGTTCAAAGCGGGGGCCTCCCCCGGAGCAGGGGGCGTACCCCCGAGAGCGTGGAGAGGGCCAAGGAATACGTGAAATCCATCGCTGTCCGGACATCTGAAAGTGGAAGGGTTGACCTTGACAACCTGTGGCAGATCCACAACAAGTACATCGTTTCGGAAATCAAGAGCGGTCTCGTCCTCATCGACCAGCATGTGGCCCACGAACGTGTCCTGTTCGAAAACGCCCTTCAAGCAATGGAGACCGCGGCCACGGCCACCCAGACCCTCCTGTTTCCCCAGGTTGCCGAACTGCCTCCGGACGACTATTCACTCCTGGTGGATCTGTTTCCTCACCTGCGGAACATAGGGTTCGAAATCAAGGAATTCGGGAAGAATACCGTCCTCATTGAGGGCGTTCCTCCGGAAATGACGTGGGGGAACGAAAAGGAGATTCTGAAGCAAATCATCGATTCCTACCGGTCGGACCGCAAGGAATTCCCTTCGTACCGGGAGGCGGTGGCGGCCTCTTTCGCGTGCCGGGCGGCGGTGAAAGCCGGGGATTCCCTCACCCGGGAGGAAATGCAAACCCTGGTGGACAGGCTTTTCGCCACGAAACATCCCTATTATTGTCCTCACGGTCGACCCATCATCATCAATCTCACCCTGGACGAACTGGACCGGCGGTTTGAGCGGACCTGATCCTCAGGTTCCTCAGGTTGTGGCCATCGTCGGTCCCACGGCAGCGGGGAAGTCCGCCGTCGCGGTGGAAGTGGCCTCCCATCTTAACGGGGAAATCATCAGCCTGGATGCCCGGCAGGTATACCGGGATATGCCCATCGGGACTGCCCAGCCTCGGGATCGGGATCGAAAGAGGATTGAACATCACCTCTACGGGTTCCGGGATCCTGGTGAACCGGTCTCCGCAGGGGAGGTCGCCCATCTGGTGGAAAAAACGGTCGAAGAGGTCCTGAGAAGGAAGCGTGTGCCTATCGTGTGCGGAGGGAGTGGACTGTATTACCGGGCCCTGACCCGGGGACTGTTTGAAGGAAGCCGCTCGGACCCTGGGATCCGGAAAAAGCTCAAGCGTGAGCTCGCTGAGAAGGGGGCCCAGGAGCTTCTGTCCAGGCTTGAGGAGATCGATCCCGAATACGCCCGGATCGTCCACCCCAACAACCACAAGCGGCTTCTGAGAGCCCTGGAGATCTTCGAAATCACGGGCCGTCCCCCAACGGAGCATTTCAAGCAGCAGCAGAAGAAAGAATCCCCGTTTCACTATTTCACGGTCTATCTGCGGGCGAACCCGGACTTTCTGGATGAGAAAATCCGGAGGCGCACGCAGGCCATGCTGGAAGCCGGATGGATCGACGAAACCAGACAGTTACTCGAAAAGGGGCTCGATCCCGCCCGGGCACCCATGGACAGCCTGGGATACAGGGAAATCATCCATTACCTGGAGGGCCGCCTCGGTCATGAAGAAATGGTGGAAAGGATCAACATTGCCACCCGCCAGTATGCTCGAAAACAGGTGAAGTGGTTCGATCGCGAGCCCGTAGACTTCCAGGTGGAACTTTCCTGGAACACCTCCCTCGATTCCGTTATCCCTGTCATCATAGAGCGGGTGAAAAAGAATTTGAGGGTTTGATACTTACGTGTAAATTGGGACCGAAGGAATTGTCCTTTAAACGATTCCTGTGAGAAGGCAAGGACAGAATGATCCGGAAATCCTCCCATCAAGGGGGGATTTTTTCTATTCGGCGTGACCCCCTCGAAAAAATCCCGTCTTCTGAATACCGACGAAATCGACCGGATCCTCACCCGTCTGGCCCACGAAATCAAGGAGCGGTACTCGTCCATCGAGGAGGTGGGATTGATCGGAATCCGAACCCGGGGCGAATTCATCGCTTCCCGGGTCGCCTCCAAACTGAAGGAGCTGACGGGTCACACCGTCCCCATAGGCTTTCTCGATGTCACCTTTTACCGCGACGATTTTCGGGAGCGCTTGATTCAACCTCAGGTCAAGGGGACCGATATCCCCTTTTTCATCGACGGGTTGACCATAATCCTGGTAGATGATGTTCTGTACACCGGTCGAACCATCCGGTCGGCCCTGGATGAAATCATGGATTTCGGCCGCCCTGCCCGGGTGGCGGTGGCCGTCCTGGTGGACAGGGGTCACCGGGAAATGCCCATCAAGGGCGATTTCGTGGGCAAGAATATCCCTACGGCGGAAAAGGAACACGTTCTTGTAAGACTTAAGGAAGTAGACGACCAGGACGGTGTGTACCTGGTGAAATACGACTAGACATGGGATTCCTGAAAGAAAAGCACCTTCTTGGGCTGGCCCGGATCCCGGCGGAAGATATCCGGAGTATTCTCGATACCGCGTTTACCTTCAGGGAAGTCCTGGAACGCCCCATCAAGAAAGTCCCGACTCTCCAGGGGAAGACCGTCGTCAATCTATTCCTTGAACCCTCCACGCGGACGAGGATTTCCTTCGAACTTGCCCAGAAAAGACTGTCGGCCGATACGGTGAACTTTTCCGTCAACACCAGCAGCATCGTCAAGGGGGAAAGTTTCAAGGACACCGCCCGGAATATCGAGGCCATGAAAGTAGACTGTATCGTTATGCGCCACCCCGTGCCCGGGGCCCCGGTTCATCTGACCCGATTCGTCAGGGCCGTGGTCATCAACGCCGGCGACGGGGGACACGAACATCCCACCCAGGCCCTTCTCGACCTCATGAGCCTCCGGGAAAGGTTCGGGGAAATAAGGGGCCTGAAGGTGGCCATTATCGGGGATATTGCCCACAGCCGGGTGGCCCGTTCAAACATTATCGGACTGAAAAAGCTGGGAGCCCAGGTCCTTCTGTGTGGTCCCCCCACCCTCATGCCGATCGCAGTCCAGCAACTGGGGGTGGAGGTAGAGTACCGTTTGGAGAAGGTGTTGAACTGGGCCGACGCCATCAACGTCCTCAGAATCCAGAGAGAACGCCAGGGAGTATGCTTTTTCCCGTCCGTTCGCGAATACCGGGACCTGTTCGGAATCACCCGGGAACGGATCGAGAAACTGTCCAGACCTATCACCATCATGCATCCCGGTCCCATGAACCGGGGAGTGGAGATTGACGGCGATGTGGCAGATAGTGACAATGCCATCATTCTGGAGCAGGTGCTGAACGGCGTGGCGGTCAGGATGTCCGTTCTGTACTTGCTCCTGGGGGACAAACCCCCCGGGGCAGAAGATTAACAGGCGGAGCAGAATGACAGGCAACAAGACCCTTCAGGTTACTTCCCTGCCCCGCCACAGCCTGATCCGGAACGCCGTCATCCTGGATCCGGTTTCAGGGACGGAATTTCCCGGAGAGATCCGCCTGAAGAATGGCAGGATCGTTGAAGTAGGGGAAAAAGTACAAACTGACGGTGCCCGGGAACTGGACATGGGGGGAAAGATCGTCACCCATGGGTTTTGCGATATCCACGCTCATTTCAGGGAACCGGGCCGGGAGGACAAAGAGACCCTGGAAACGGGGGCCAGGGCGGCCCTTGCCGGAGGATTCACCACGGTGTGCGTCATGCCAAACACAAATCCTCCTCTGGATCGACCCGAATCCATCCGGTTTGTGGTGGAAAAATCACAGGACCTGCCCGTAAGAATTCATCCCATCGGGGCCATCACAGTGGGACTGAAAGGAACGGAACTTACGGAAATGGGGGCCATGGTAAGAGAGGGAGCGGTGGCGTTTTCTGACGACGGAGTACCCGTCATGGACGGCGGAGTCATGAAAAGGGCTCTGGAATATGCCAGGCCTCTGGGGGTACCCCTCATCAACCATTCTGAAGACCTGGCGCTCAAAGGGGACGGGCAGATGAACGAAGGAGAATGGTCCACCCGCCTTGGCATGGCAGGGATTTCCGATGTGAGTGAGTCGGTGATGGTGGCCCGCGATGTACAACTCGCGGAATACACCGGGGGACGGCTACACGTACCCCATTTGAGCAGTCGGAAAACGTTGACATGGATCGAGCACGCAAGGGCAGTGGGTGCCCATGTCACAGCCGAGGTCACGCCCCATCATCTCACCTTCAATCACTCTGCCCTGGAATCGTTCAACACGGACCTCAAAGTGGCACCTCCCGTAAGGAGTGAAAAGGATCGCCAGGCCCTCATCAAAGCTCTAAAAGAGGGAACCATTGACTGTATCGCAACCGACCATGCGCCCCATACGGTGGAGGAGAAAGAATCTCCCTTCGATTGGGCGCCCTGGGGGATGATTGGCCTCGAAACCGCCTTTGGAGCCGCCTGGAAGGTGTTAAGCGCTGAATCCGTCCCCCTGGCGGAACTTATCCGCTTTCTCACGGTGAAGCCCCGGACCGTCATGGGGTTCGAGCCCAACCTGTTCCAGGAGGGGATAAGAGCCGAGCTCACCGTCCTCGATCCAGATGTTGAATGGTCGTTTTCACGGGATGACATTTACTCCAAATCGAGGAACACCCCCTTTGTGGGGGAAACTCTGAAGGGAAGGATCCTTACCGTCATTTCCCGGGGGAAGTTGTTTTCATTCGCACGGGAGGCGAACCCCTAGGATACCGTGGGGAAAAGGGTTGTTTGACTGGGGGAGTGGGGGTAAATTTCCACACTTTGCTCGGTGAAAAAAACGGATGAAAACCACATTCGTAAAGCAGTCGGAAATCGATAAGCGCTGGTACGTCGCTGACGCTTCCGGTCAGACCCTGGGCCGCTTTGCTTCGCGAATAGCCCAGATTCTCAGGGGAAAGCACAAACCCGATTTCACCCCTCACATGGACATGGGGGATTTTGTCATCGTTGTCAACGCCGGCAAGATCCGTGTATCGGGTAAGAAACTGACCGACAAGACCTATTTTCGCCATTCCGGTTATCCCGGAGGGGCAAGATTCAAGGACCTCAAGACCCTGCTAAAATCTCATCCGGAGCGGGTGGTGAGGCAGGCCGTGAAAGGGATGCTGCCTCAGAATCGTTTGGGCAGGGCCATGTTGAGACACCTGAAGGTCTATCCGGGTCCGGACCATCCCCACCAGGCCCAGAGTCCGGAGGAATTGGAGATCTAGGTATGGCAGATATCCCCGTATACGCTGCTGTTGGACGGCGAAAATCATCGGTGGCCCGTGTCCGGTTGACTCCTGGCAAGGGAAACATCACGGTGAACAGGAACAATCATGAGGAATACTTCGGCCGTTTGTCCCAGAGAACCCTGTTGGCAGAGCCCCTTACGCTCCTGAACGTGAACAAGGAGTATGATGTGTATGCCAATGTGAAAGGGGGCGGGTTGACAGGGCAGGCGGGGGCGATCCGGCACGGGATCGCCCGGGCTCTTGTGCAGGTGGATTCCGGGTTCAAGCCGGTTCTCAAGAAGGCCGGGTTATTGACCCGCGATCCCAGGGTGAAGGAAAGAAAGAAATACGGTCTGCGGGGGGCGCGGAGAGCCTTCCAGTTTTCCAAGAGATAGCGAATAGCCGTGAACGTATCCTTCGATGATCTGCTGAGTACAGGCGCCCATTTCGGCCACCTCACCCGGAACTGGCACCCCAATTACCAACCCTACATCTTGATGGCCAAGAACGGCATCCACATTATCAATCTTGAGGAAACCCTGAGGGGCCTGGAAAGTGCACTGGACTTCCTGCGCAACCTGACCGGCGATGGTTCGGAAATCCTTTTTGTGGGGACGAAGAAGAACGCCAGGACCATCGTTCAGGAGGAGGCCGACAAGTGCGGAATGTTCTACATCGTGGAGCGATGGCTCGGCGGTACCCTCACCAATTTTACCACCATCAGGAAGAGCATCAAGCGTCTCCAGCTTCTGGAGAAGGAATCGAGTCCTTTGTATGAGAATGCCACCAAGAAAGAGGCCCTGGCTCTGGAACGGGAGATGATCAGGCTTCAGGATCTCCACCGGGGAATCAAGGATATGAAGCGTCTTCCCGACGCTATTTTTGTGGTGGATGCCAATCATGAATCCATCGCTATCCGGGAGGCTCGAAGGCTTAACATCCCCGTTGTGGCTATCGTGGACACCAATTCCGATCCCGAGCAGGTGGACTATCCCATTCCCTGCAACGATGACTCCATCCGGGCCATCAAGCTGATCGTAGGCGAGGTGGCCAGGGCCGTTTGCGAAGCCAGATCCACGCCCTATCCCGAAGACGGGGTGGTACTGGGCAAACCGGAGGCGGAAGCCGCTCCAGAGTCGGAAACTGAAGCTCCGAAGGCGGTTGAGGAAGAGACCGGTGAAGAAAAGAAAGAGAGCGAGAAGACAGATGGCGATTGATGCGATGAAGGTGAAGGCTCTCCGGGAACGCACCGGTGCAGGTATCATGGATTGCAAGGAAGCTCTGGTGGCCACAGATGGCAATATGGACAGAGCCGTGGAGGTCCTGCGCAAGAGGGGGATCGCCAAAGCGGACAAGAAACTGGGTCGCAGAGCGGATCAGGGGGTGGCCATTTCTTACGTGCATCCTGGGAACCGAATAGGAGTTCTGGTCGAGGTGAACTGCGAAACTGATTTCGTGGCGAAGACGGACGATTTCCTTCGCTTCGCCAGGGATATGGCCATGCAGATCGCCGCCACCAATCCCCTTGCCGTGTCCCGGGACGCTATCGATTCTGATGTGATAGATCGAGAAAGGGAGATCTACAAGGAGCAGGCCCTCTCCATGGGGAATAAACCCGATACTATCATTGAGAAGATCGTGAACGGTAAAGTGGAGAAATTCTACCAGGAGAACTGCCTTCTGGAACAGCCATTCATCAAGGATCACGAGAAGTCCGTCCAGGACGTTCTAACCGAGACCATCGCCAGTTTGGGAGAGAATATCACCATAGCCCGTTTTGCCCGCTTCGAAGTCGGGGAGAATTCATCTCCCGACGGAGAGGCCTAACTCCGACCCCTTACTAGCTTCCATGCCTAAGCCACCGTTCGGCAGGATACTGCTCAAACTGAGCGGTGAAATCCTGGCCGGGGCTCGCCATTTTGGTGTGGATCCCACCAGGGCCAAGGGGCTGGCCCAGGAAATCAGTTCGGCCCGGGATCTGGGCGTTCAGATGGCCGTCGTCATCGGTGGGGGCAACATCATCCGGGGAAACAAAGCCGCTGCCCGGGGGATGGACAGGGTATCCGCCGACTACCTGGGAATGCTGGCCACCATCATCAACGCCATCACCCTTCAGGATGCCCTGGAAGAAGAGGGGTGTGACGTTCGCACCCTCACAGCCATCAATATTTCCCAGCTGGCCGAACCGTACATTCGCCGCCGGGCACTCCGTCATCTTCAGAAGGGGAGGGTGATCATCATTGCGGGGGGGACGGGAAATCCTTATTTTAGTACGGACACCGCTGCCGCCCTGAGGGCTACGGAAATCGAGGCGGATGTGGTCTTGAAGGGGACCAAAGTTGACGGTGTATACGACCGGGACCCAAAAACTTCCCATGGCGCGAAGAGGTATGAGGAATTGACCTTTCAGAAAGTCATCGAAGATGGTCTGAAGGTCATGGACCTTACCGCGGTTACCCTGTGCAAGGAGAACAATCTTCCTATCATCGTGTTTGACATCAACGTGGAAGGAAACCTGGTCAGGATTCTGTCCGGTGAAAAAGTGGGGACCCTGGTGCGGGGGACATGAAGGACGTCCGGAAATTCTATGACGACGCAAAGCAGCGTATGGAAGCGGCCGTGGAGCATTGCCGCCATGAACTGGCCATGATCCGGACGGGCCGGGCCTCACCCGCCCTTCTGGATGGAGTGAAAGTTCCCTATTACGGGTCGCCCACCCCCCTAAAATCCCTGGCAAACGTCCTGGCCCAGGAGGCCCGCCTCCTGGTGGTTCAACCGTATGACAAAAACCTTATCTACGATATGGAGAGGGCCATTCAGGCAGCCGATCTGGGGCTTAATCCCTCCAACGACGGAACGGTGATCCGCATTCCCATCCCTCCGCTCACAGAGGAAAGGCGGAAGGAACTGGTACGGTTCGTCCATAATCTGGTTGAAGAGGGAAGGATCTCGGTGAGAAATGTGAGAAAGGACATCAACAATCAACTCCGGGAACTGGAGAGGTCTCACGATCTGTCTGAAGATGCCCTCCACCTGGCCCAGGACGAAGTCCAGAAAGTAACTGACGGCTACATTCAAGATTTGACCAAACTTCTGGAGAATAAGGAGAGGGAGATCCTGGAGGAATAGGCTTCTCTTTAAAGGGTCTCCCGGGCCCACAGGAACAGCAACTGCTGGACAAGACCCGCCTGGGGCCCCCATTTTTCCCTTGCCCACCGGCTGAAGTCCTCCGGTGACCTTCTTGAGCGGGAAGGCCACCGGGATTGAAGGGCCCTCATCACCCACACGTCCACCGGAAAGGCCTCCATTCTGCCGAAACCGAAAAGAAGGACGCATTCCGCTATTTTGGGACCGACGCCGGGAAAAGACATCAGCCACTTTCTCAGATCGTCGTCCTCCAGGATCGACTGATCTCTGAGGTCTATCCTCTCCAGAGTTAAGAGTCTGCACGTTTCAGCGATGGCAGCGGCCCGGTAGCCGAACCCCATATTCCTGAGCTCCCTTTCAGGTTCTTTCAGACCGGCGATGGTCCGGGCTGAGGGAAGGGAGCAGTAGTCCGTTTCCCCGATCGGGACCCCCAGTTTTCGGCGAAGGACGGCCAGGTTTCCCCGGGTTCGATTCATGGTGGACATCCCTGAGGACATGAAAGAGATCAGGCACTCGTAGGGGTCCTGTGTCAAGAACACCAGGCCCCGGTAGATCCTGAATAAAGAAGCCAGAAACGGGTCGTCTTCCAGGAAAGTGGGAATGGACGTACCGTGTTGGTCGACCCCCATGATACTCCTGATTTCTTCCCTGTTTAAGGGGAGTCCTTCCACCTGAATTCGGAGGGAGGTGGGGGAGGAAGTTGTCACCCGGAGCAAGCTCTTCCTGTGGAACAGGATGTATTGGCTTTCGCCGGGAATCCTTTCCCAGGTCAGGAGCTGACCGCTTCGCAGGGTCAGTTCAATGTCAACTGGAGACGGGTATCTAAGGAGCGTAGTGTGGGGGTCAGTCGCAGGTGGAATACCCGCAGCTGGGGCAGGTCACACACCCGTTGTCGTGGATCATGGTACTGCCGCAGTCGGGGCAGGTGGATATGATTTTGGGGTTGTGTGACGTCTCGCCGGCGGCCAGGTTTGAATCGTCCTCCAGAGTGAACCGGGTGCCGCCGGAGGACTTGTTGGCCTGCAGTTCACTGTCGCCATATTCATCGCCCCCGTCCAGGTATTCCTCCAGGGCCTTCCCGATGGCATCGGGAGTGGAAAGGATGAGCTGTCCATTTTCCCAGGTGGGGTAGGGACCGCTGATGCCTTTGAGTTGTTTTACCACCTCCCTGGGATTGATACCCGATCGCAGAGCGAGGGAAATGAGACGGCTGATGGCTTCAGACTGGGCGGCGGCGTTGCCGCCGGCTTTTCCGATGGTGGTAAAAACCTCGCACAGTCCACGTTCGTCCTTGTTGATGGTGATGTACAGGGATCCCTCCCCCGTGCGTACGCGTTTGGTCACCCCGTAGGTTTCCCCGGGACGAATCCTGGGCTTTCTCGGGGATCCCCCAGTTTTCCGGACCGGCCGGTCCAGCTCTTTCTCCCGGGAACCGGCGTTGAAGATGTCCTCAGCCGGCATCACCGGTTCGTCGGAGATCAGGATGCCTTCCCGGGCGTTCTCCCGGTAGACGGTTATTCCTTTCAGTCCGGCCTTATAGGCTGTGAGGTAAATGTCGGCCACGGTCTCCGGGGAGACATCGGAAGCCAGATTGACAGTGGAACTGATGGAGCTATCCACGTACTTCTGGATGGCTCCCTGCATTTTCACCCGGAAATAGGGATCGATATCGTGAGCCGTGACCACGTAACCTGGAAGGTCTTTGTCCGTTCCGAAGAGCTTCTTCACGATGGGATGGTAGACCTTGTATTCCTTGAACGTGTTTCCGTACCCGTCGTTGTTTTTCACCCGGCGGGTGTAGGAGAGCTGGAAAATCGGTTCGATACCGGAGGTCACCCGGGCCACAATCGCCCCGCTGCCAGTGGGAGGGACCGTCATCAGGGTAGCGTTCCGTGTCCCGTGCTTGCGGATTTTCTCCCGGAGGGTTTCCGGCAGGTTCTTTACAAAACCGCTTCGGGAGTACCCCTCCCATTGAAAATTGGGAAAGGGACCCTTTTCTTTTGCGAGGTCAATGGAGGTCTCATAAGCCGTATCGCGCATGATTGTACAGATAGAATCGACCACCTCCAGGGCTTCATCGCTGTCATAGGGAATCTTCATCTTCACGAACATGTCCCCCAGACCCAGGAGTCCCAGTCCCACCCGGCGGTCGTTCATGGCGTTCTCTTTTTGCACCGGGAGAGCGTGGCGGTCCATGTTATAGTCCACGACGTTATCCATGAACCGCGTGGCGATAGCCACACACTCCCGGAAGGCATCTTTCTGGAAATTGCCGTCCTCGTCCACGAACCGCTCAAGATTCACGGAACCCAGGTTGCAGCACCCGCCGTCGGGCAGGGGTTGCTCGGCACAGGGGTTCGTGGAGATGAGGGGACTGCAGTATTCGGCGTTGTGAAAATCCTTCATGGTGTCCCAGAAGATGATCCCCGGTTCGGCGCTGGCGTGGGCCGCGTTGATGATCTTATCCCAGAGATCCCGGGCCCGCACTTTCCTGTAAACTTTTCCTCCCCATTTCAACTCAAAATCGCCGTCATTCTCAGTGGCCCCCATGAACTCATGGGTCAAAAGCACAGAAATGTTGGAATATTTCACCATGTTCAGATCCCGTTTGATATCGATGAATTTTTCGATATCGGGATGATCCACCCTCAGGGTCTGCATGTTCGCTCCCCGGCGTCCATGCTGGGCGATGGTGTTGGTGTTTTCGCTGAAGAGATTCATGAACCCCGTGGGTCCGCACGACTCTCCTCCTGTCCCTTCGATAGGCGATCCGCTGGGGCGGAGCCCGGAGAGATCATGTCCGCATCCTCCTCCGTACTTGTAGGTCAGGGCCTCTTCCTGGATGGCCTGGTAAATGGCCTGGATCGAATCATCCCTGATAGCCACCACGTAGCAGTTGTTCAGGGTGGAGGTGATGTCCTCCCGTCCCGCGCCGTGCATGATCCTGCCGCCGGGAACGAACCGGAAATCCTCCAGGATGGAAAAGAATCTCTGGTACCAGATTTCCTCCTCCTTCTCCACAGAAGCCATGGCTTTGGCGATCCGCTTCCACATGTCGTAGGGGCCCTTTTCCCAGGGGGCCAGGTATTTGTTGTTAAGAACTTCTCTCCCCAGATCATCTTCTTCGTAGTATTTCTCAAGACTGTACTCCTCGGGTGTGGACTCACCCAGGACTTCCGGCAGGTGGGTGGTGGGTCGCCGCTTTTCCTCCCGGATGACCTTTGGGATGACCCGTTCCGAGGATGTCTCACCTGAGCCTGGAATCGGTATTTCAAACTGGAATGCTTCAGCCATAACAGACCCCCAGAATCTATGAAACGGTGTTGGCGTAACGCCAGGAAGTAGTCGGCAAGAGGCGGTCGTCCCGCGAGTTGGCTCTGAGAATATAGACGCCGGATTTCAGACAGTCAAGACTTAAAGAAGGGTCTTTTTCACTTTTTGGCACGTGGCGGTATTTTTCATCAAATGGGCGTACAATACTGCTGTCACTGCGAGTCCCGAAGCTTCGGGAGACCGTGGGGATCCTTCTCACTCTAAGGGAGAAGCTTTCATGTTTTCTTCACCTTGTTTATTGAGGGAGAGGGCATTGGACCGGTTCCGTATTCCCCCGTATTACGCACTACGCATCACGCATTACGCATTACGAATCACGCATTTCCGGTCCTCACTGAGGGTTGCGAAAGAACAACTTGTCTTTGTCCTGGAAGGGAATTCCATTAAATTTGCTGGGTCAGTCGCGCTCGTGATGTAATGGTAACATTCGAGCTTCCCAAGCTCGCCATGGGGGTTCGATTCCCCTCGAGCGCTCGAGTCCGTTTCCATCTTCTTTGCTGTAATTTCCTGTAAGAGATGACACCACCCATCGTAGCCATCATCGGACGGCGTAATGTGGGAAAATCCACCCTTTTCAACCGTCTTGTCGGACGCAGGGAGGCCATCGTTGACAGCCAGGAGGGCGTTACCCGGGACAGGATCTACGGGGAGGTGGAATGGAAGGGAATCGGATTCTCCGTGGTGGACACGGGCGGATACATTCCCGACAGGGCCGATGTCATGGACACCGCCGTGAGGAAGCAGGTCGAAATCGCCATGGACGAAGCGGATCTTGTGGTGTTGATGGTGGACGGGCGTCACGGTGCCCATCCGGATGATGCGTTCTTGGGCCGGATGGTTGGGCAGTCCGGCAAGCCCTCCCTTCTGGTGGTGAATAAGATTGACAGCGAAGCGAATGAAGAAATGTCCGCTGATTTTTTCTCCCTGGGGTTTGACCGATTGGTTACTCTCTCGGCGGCGCAGGGGAGGAAGGTGGGGGATTTTCTGGACAGGGTTGTGGAGATCCTGGGTGAGACTGGGAAGACGGGGCCCAGGGTTCGAGAGGAGGCGGTTCGAGTGGCCATCGTGGGGATGCCCAACGTAGGAAAGTCATCCGTGGCCAACCGGATACTCGGCCAGGAAAAATCCATCGTGACCGACATTCCCGGCACGACCCGTGATGCTGTGGATTCCCGGTTGAAGTTTTACGGGAAGACGTATGTTCTCATTGACACCGGGGGATTGCGCAGAAAGGCCCGGGTGAAAGAGCCTTTAGAGTACTACAGTTCACTCAGGGCGGAAAGGGCCATCACCCGGGCTCACGTGGTGATGGTGATCGTCGACGCCGCCAAGGGATTCGGGCGGCAGGATCAGCAGATCGTCCGGCGGGTGTTGGATGCGGGAAGGGGATTGGTGGTTGCGGTGAACAAATGGGACCTGGTGGACGCCGGGATTACTCCCGAGTGGGTTAGGAGTCAGATCATCAGATCATTCAGTTCATTGATGTATTATCCGTTCGTTTTTGTATCGGCCAAGACAGGCAGGCGGATTTCCCGGTTGCTCCCTGAGTCCCGGGAGGTTTTCAGCCGGTACCAGAGGAAGGTACCCACGGGGGTGTTGAACCGGGTTTTGAGGGACGCTTTGGGGTCCTTTCAGGTTCCGGCGGTGAGAGGAAAGAACATTCGCATCAAGTATGTCACTCAGGTGGGTGTGGCACCGCCGTCGTTCGCATTCTTCTGCAATTTTCCCGGGTTGGTTCCGGATCGATACAAGGGGTATCTGGAGAACCGATTGAGGGAGGAGGTCGATTTCGAGGGGGTTCCGCTGAAGTTCTCCTTTCGCCGGTCCTAGTTTTATTCCAACGGATAGGTCCTCCTGTCGAAGCATGAGCTTGCCTGCTCATTTTTTCTGCCGACTGACTCCTAACGCTGTTCTTGTTCATTTCCCGTGCATTTTGTAATATTTGTTGCGGGGTGGAGCAGTCTGGTAGCTCGTTGGGCTCATAACCCAAAGGTCGCTGGTTCAAATCCAGCCCCCGCTACTGAGGAAAGACCCCGATTTCTCGACGAGAAGTCGGGGTCTTTTCTTATGTAGTTGGACGAAGTCATGTGAACTGTAGCGTTTCCAAAGTGGTTACGTTATGGTTACGT
>JBHIAI010000129.1:0-4859 GCA_046861655.1 Fidelibacterota bacterium
TGGCAGTGCCGCCATCAAGTGCTGCGGCGAGAAGGGACGGTACAGGCGAACTTTTATCAACCCCACCTTTTCCCCCGACTCCACCAGATGATCCACCGTCTCATGGGCGGCGTCGCATCCGGAACCCATGAGCACGATCACCCGTTCCGCTTCGGGATGTCCGCGGTAGTCAAAGAGCCGGTAGTGCCGCCCCGTCAATTCGCCAAAGCGATCCATGGCTTCCTGGGTCATATCCGGGCAGGCGGCGTAGTAAGGATTCACCGTCTCCCGCGCCTGGAAGAACACGTCCGGATTCTGGGCTGTTCCTCGAAGAACAGGATGATCCGGGGAAAGGGCACGCCTGCGGTGTTCACTCACCCGGTTCTCATCGATCATCTTCCTCATGGTCTTCTCAGAGATCATTTCCACCTTGGCCACTTCGTGAGACGTGCGAAATCCGTCGAAGAAATGGAGAAAGGGAATCCGGGAGTTCAGGGTGGCGCTCTGGGCGATCAGCGCCATGTCCATGGCCTCCTGGACCGACGCGGAGGCCAGAAGGGCAAAGCCGGTGCCCCGGGCGGCCATGACATCGCTGTGGTCCCCGAATATGGAAAGGGCATGGGAGGCCACGGTGCGGGCGGCTACGTGAAACACCGTGGGCGTTAACTCCCCGGCGATTTTGTACATATTGGGAAGCATTAGGAGAAGTCCCTGGGAGGCCGTGAAGGTTGTGGCCAGGGTTCCGGTCTGCACGGCACCATGAATAGCCCCGGCTGCCCCCCCTTCACTCTGCATTTCCATGATGTGGGGAACGGTCCCCCAGAGGTTGGGTATCCCCGAGGCCGCCCAATCATCCGCCCACTCCCCCATGGGTGAAGACGGGGTGATGGGATAGATGGCGATGACTTCATTGGTGCGGTAGCCCACATGGGCTACCGCCTCATTTCCATCCAGAGTTTCGAATCTTGGATGACTCATAATGTGATTCCTCTCTTGCTGACGACAGAAAACATGATCTCAAGGATACAAAATATGAAAGGACCGGCAGGGTGGCAAGAAAAAAAGACATCGATATCCTCTTTGCTGGAGGTAGGGTGGATCAGGAACCGGCCGCCAGGGACTTGAGGTCCCGTTCCAGCCGGGCCATTTCCTGGGTTTCCGAACTGATGTAGTAGCCGCGGATCTGCCCTTTTGAATCGACCAGAACGAATCGTGTGCTGTGGAACATGGGTTTCTCGATGGAACCCACATGGAATCCGTCCACAGCCAGGCGGTGAATGGCGCCGGGGTCTCCCGTCAGGAAGGTCCAGCGGGTGTGGTCGGCACCGAAACGATTTCCGTACTCCCGGAGGATGGCAGGGGTGTCGTATTCGGGGTTCACCGAAATGGACAGGAGCCGAAAGTCCCGCATTGGGGAAAAACGCTTTTGAAATTGGGCGAATTGGCCACTCATGACCGGACAGGGACCAGAGCAGGTGGTGAAGATAAAGTCTGCCAGCCACAGTTTCCCCAGAAGATCGTCCCGGGAAAAACCCTCGCCGTTTTGATCGACGAGATGAAACGGAGGAAGGATCCCCAGTACGGGCGGTGGCTCAGGAGGCCGACGGGACAGTCTCACCAGGGCAGCCGCAGCAATGACAACCCCGAACAGAACGTAGAGCAGAACTCTTACTCCGGGTTTTCTTGAAGTTATCCCCATTTTGTCACCCTCTGCATGTCAGCGTCTAATGACCGGTCCGTGGCTAAGTTATGAGGGCGCGTCCGTTGTCGCTACGGTTTTCCCTCCCGGGTTTCCCGGAACGGTTTTACTCGCGGAAAGGCGTGAATGGCGAAGGCCAGGACGGCCGCGAATTCCAGGGTGCGTCCAGTAAGAAAGGTCCAAGGTGGAAGAGGGACAACAGGAACGAGACCTGCGACGAGGGTCCCCGCGTTGATGAGGAAGAACGCCGTCCAGGCCAGGGGGACGTTTCCCCTCCGGGCGCTCCCCTGGAACCTGGGAAGAATCCAGAAGGCTACCCCCATGGCCAACTGCAGGGTCCAGCCAAACAGAAGGAAATCGATATGGGAGGGTCGCACCCACCACAGAAGGGGATGCAGAGGTTGAACTTTATACACCAGCATCATGGATCCGAAGGTGAACCCAACGATCAGGTAAACAAGGGAGGCCCGGACGAACCAGACGCTTAATCTTGGCATCTCACTTCTCCTTTACCCGTCCCCATAGGTTGACCACGAAAGCCGCGGCCCCCAGCCATTGAAAAAAGGAAGAAAAGATCAGGAGAACGCCAAAGGGACCTGGATACCCCAGATCGTATGCCGGTTCGGCCACGGCTCTCATCACAAGGCCCAGGTTCAGGGTCACCAGGCTCACCCATCCGATGGATTCATTTCCCCGCGGTTTCTCCCGGGAGTATTTGGGGAACATCCAGTGGGCGACGCCGAAAATGAGCTGGGTCACCCACCCCACCATAAAAAGATGAAGGAACACGTGGACCAGGGCCAGAACGGAGGCCGGCAGGTCCAGCAGGCCGCGACCCGCCAGGAGGACAGCCAGAGCCAGGGAAAGGACCAGGTAGACCAGTCCCAGCTTGATGAACCAGCGGGTCAAAAGGGGCATGTCAGTTTACGTTTGAGTTTTCACCACAGAGGCCACAGAGATATTACGAAAGGAAAACAAAATGGGTAATTCGTAATGCGTAGAACGTTACGGGTTATGCGGTGCGGATGTCAACCGAAGAGGCCGCGGTCAAGCACCAGTACGGCCAGAAGGGCCGGAAGGTAGAAGACGGAAGCCAGCAGCAGCCGTTTGGCGGTGACGTTGGTCCTGTGGATGGCCGCGTCGGTGCCCACCACCAGGAACGCGAGCCCCAGCAGGGTTGCTCCTGCCAGGTACACCGCTCCGGCGAGACCTGTGGTAAAAAGGAGAAGACTGAAGACAACCAGGCCCAGACAGGAGATAAGGATCCAGGCAAAGGTCGCCGTACCCTTTTCATCGCTTACAGGAAGCATTTTGAATCCGGCCCGGCCGTAGTCCCTCCGGTAGATTCTTCCTATGGAAAAGAAGTGGGGAATCTGCCACAGGAACAGAATGGCGAAAAGAATCCAGGCAGCGGGATGAAGATGACCGGTGAAGGCTGCCCATCCACCCAGGGGTGGCATGGCTCCCGGAATGGCCCCGATGAGGGTATTCCAGTTCGTCCTGCGCTTCATTGGAGTGTACACACCGATGTAAAGGACGAGTGTGGCCGCGGCCAGAAGGGCAGTGATCCCGTTCACCGCCAGGGCCAGGTCGACAATCCCTGCCACGGAAATCAGGAGTCCGAATACGAGCGCCGCCCGGGGGGTCACTCTCCCCGTGGGAATGGGCCGGTTCCGTGTCCTGTACATCCGGCTGTCGTATCGCCATTCCACAAACTCATTGAGAGCCCCCACCCCGCCTGAGACCAGTCCGGATCCCACCAGGAGATGGATCAGCCGCCATGTCACCGTGGAAAAAGAGGCACCCGAGCTGCGCACAGCCAGGTAGAAACCGATGAACACTGTGGCGAGCACCAGGCCGGTGATGCCCGGCTTGGTCAATTCCCAGAGGGCCGAGACCCTGGACCGGATCTCCTTCAGGGCCCGACCCGGCGAGAGACCAAAAAGCCGGATCAGCCGCAGGCTCACCAGGACGGTGGTTCCCAGCATGAGGGCTCCTGTCCACTGGTGGGATGTGGTAATCCAGGGAGATTTTTCTGTCCAGATCACCAGTCCGGCCAGAGTCCACTGGATGAGAAGCAGAAGGCCAACAAACACCGCCAGAGCGAGAAACCTTTTCTCGTACCCGACCTGCTTGAACAGGGACACGGAGAGTCCGACCGTCATGATCGTCACCAGGACAGCGCCCAGACGATGAAGAAAGTGGATGACCACCTGGGGAAGGGTTACCGGATCCAGCCCAAGATTGAATCTGGCTTCGTTCACGGAATAGAGGAAGTCCTGACTGAAGGAAGGGATCAGCTGCCCCCCGGCCAGGGGAAAATCGAGAATGGCCAGACCCGAACCGGTGTGCCTCATGAGGGCGCCCAGGACGAGCTGGAGGAGAATGACCCCGGTGGCGAGAACCGACCACCGGAACGTTCGTTCAGGACGAGGTCCCTTTTCAGAGTCCGGTGTGGATTGTTGCCATTCCCTCGACAGGGCATAGGCGATGAAAACGGTGAAGCAGAAAAAACTCTGGGCCACAACGCCGTGGAGTACGGATACAGCGGTAGGAAGCAAGAACAAGACCGTCAGACCGCCTAGAACCCCCTGGATCACCACAGCTACGACGGCCGCCAGCCCCGCGAATTTCACCCATCTTCTGGACTCCACCCGCCACAGCCATACGGCCAGCACCACTGTCAATAGCCCCACGAATGAGGCCAGGAGACGATGGGAGTGTTCGTACAGAATCCCTCCCACCATCCGGTCCAGGGGAAAGAAGAGCATGAAGCGTCCGTAGGTATTCGGCCAATCGGGAACGGCCAGGCCCGAACCGGTACTGGTTACCATCCCCCCCGCAAACACCAGAAGCAGGGTAAAGGTGGCGGTAATCTTCGAAAACCGCCTCAGCCAGACTTTAGGAGTGTAGGGTTCGAACATGAATCGATTTAGTGGTGGCCATTAGGGATGGGGTCGAGACACGAAGAGTGACACGTATCCCGCAGGGCAGATACGCGAGCGACGAGTAACGAAGACTTCCGGCCCAAAGGGCCCCGCCCGTAGGGAAACCAAAAGATGGTCGCTTTCTGCGTTACACCTCCTTGAAGTATCCGACTCGCATACTCCTTCGTCGTCGCGTCTTGAAATCGTCTCATCTTTTGGTTTCTAAATTCGATCCTGTTCAAACCCTACACTCC
>JBHIAI010000130.1:0-4756 GCA_046861655.1 Fidelibacterota bacterium
GTGGCCCCTTTCCACGATGTCTGCCACCTCTTGCCGGGACATTTCCTCATACGTCTTGATGGTTTCGCCAGTGGCGGGATTCATGGATTCGATGCTCATGATTCTTCCTCCCAATACGTTTTCAAATCTTCTACCAGTCGATCATTGACTCCAGTATCCACCGGGATCTCTATGAGAGACAATTCTCTTGAAGTGATGGCTGTTTTCAACTGATCTTTCAGGTCGGCCACCGTGGCCGGCCTGTAGCCCCGAATACCAAAGCTCTCCGCGTAGGTGAGAAAATCGGGATTGCCAATCCGGGTACTCACCGATTTGCCCCGGGACATTCTCTGTTTCCAGCTGATCAAACCGTAATCGTCATCGTTGAATATGATTACGGTAAACGATACCCCGAGGCGTCTGGCGGTTTCCAGTTCCTGGGAATTCATCAGGAATCCGCCGTCACCCATGGCCGCCACCACCTGCCGTTCAGGGTCGATGAGGGAAGCGGCGATGGCTCCCGGGAGGGAAATGCCCATACTGGCCAAGCCATTGCTGATGATCACACCGTTGGGACAGTAGGTGGGGAAGTTTCTGGCAATCCACAGTTTGTGACTGCCCACGTCGCTGATGACCAGGGCGTCATCGTTCACAACACTCCTGAGGATGTTCAGAGTCCCGGGGATGGTGAACGCATCCCCGTCTTCAAGCTCATAAGAACCGATACTGTCAAGGATTCGTTGCCGGATGGGACGGTACCACCCGGTGTCGTAGTGGAGATCTTCATCTTGAAGGCGGGTGTTCAGTTCCCACAGAGAACCTGAAATATCGGCCACCACCTCCACCTGGGGATTGTAATGGGTGTAGACTTCTGCCGGTACGAAGTCAATGTGGACGATGGGTTTGTCTGCCTGGGGATTCCATCGTTCGGGGGCGACCTCCGCAATATCGTACCCCACCGTGATGACGAGGTCCGACATTTCCACCGCTTCCCTGACGTAATCTTTCAGTCCCAATCCCATCGCCATCAGGGATTCATCCATTCTGTCAGATATGGCGCCCTTACCCATAAAGGTGTGAGCCACAGGAATATGGTGTTTCTGGACGAACTTGGTGAGGTGCTTGCTGGCCAGCTTCCGGATGGCGCCGTTTCCCGCCATGATAAGGGGTCGTTTGGCCTTTTTCAGAAGATCCACAGTGAGGTTGATGGCTTTGTAGTCGGGTCCCGGTCGCCGGATTCTCCTGGGAACAAGGGGTTCGGGATTCCCTTCCACGGACCGTTTGGCTATGTCTTCGGAGAGTTCAATGTGGGTGGCGCCCGGTTTTTCCATTTCCGCAGTCTTAAAGGCTTTGCGAATGACTTCCGTGACGATTGCAGGGGTGGATATGGCATGATTCCACCGGGTAATGGGCCGGAACATGTTCACCACATCCACGTACTGGTGGCTCTCATGATGGAGCCTGGACAGTCCCCCCTGGCCGGTAATCGCCACGACGGGGGCCTTGTCCAGGTTGGCATCGGCGATGCCCGTGACCAGGTTTGTGGCACCGGGGCCCAGGGTGGACAGGCAGACTCCGGCCTTCCCCGTAAGGCGTCCCCAGACGTTGGCGATGAACGCCGCTCCCTGCTCGTGCCGCGTGGGGACGAATTGAATGGAGGAGTTCTCCAGGGAGAACAGGAGGTCCTCGTTTTCTTCCCCGGGGACCCCAAACACGTGGGTGACCCCCTCGTTCTCCAAACACTTCACGAAAAGATCAGATACCCTCATTTATGACCTCATTTTATGGACTGCAGAATCTAAAGAAACATACCCGTTGTTTCCCATGATGAATTGTTAGTATCATGACAGCGGTTTCGGGGGGTGCCTGAAGCCGGAAACAGCCTAGGAAGGAACCCATGATTCGAACAGTGTCCAGGGTCGTCCCGGGAAGGCCCACAACGGAAGGGGCGGGAGTAAACCTGACCCGTGTTCTGGGAATGCCGGAATTGGGTTATCTGGATCCTTTCCTGTTGCTGGATGAGTTCAAGAGTGACAACCCTGACGACTACATCGCCGGATTTCCCTCCCATCCCCATCGGGGTTTTGAGACGGTTACCTATTTGCTGAACGGGCGCTTCCGACACCGGGACTCCAGGGGGAACGAAGGTCTTCTGACTCCGGGATCCGTCCAGTGGATGACGGCCGGCCGGGGAATCATTCACAGTGAAATGCCTGAGATCGAAGAGGGACTGCTCTGGGGGTTTCAGCTATGGGTCAACCTTCCCCGGGAAAAGAAGTTGAGTGAACCCCGGTACCAGGATATTCCCGGGGATGAGATCCCTGAAGTGACGGACGACGGCCTGCGCGTCAGAGTGATCTCGGGAGAGTACGCTGGGGAAACGGGTCCGGCCCAGACACACATTCCGATTCAATACCTGGACGCGCACCTGCAGGGTTCCGCCGGTTTCACTCAGAAACTCTCGTCCGACATGACGTGCTTCTGTTATGTGTATGAAGGGGAGGCGGCCTTCGGCGCGTCCCCAGATTCGCACACCGCCAAGGCCGGAGATCTGGTAATTCTCGAACAAGGCGATACGGTCCAGGTATCAGCCCCCGGGGAAGGAGCCTTTCTCTTTCTTGCGGCTACCCCACTGAAAGAGCCGGTGGTGAGAGCAGGGCCGTTTGTGATGAATACGGAGGGGGAATTACGCCAGGCTTTCTTGGACTACCAGAACGGGATACTTGACCGGTGAAGGAATCCTCCAGGATCTAATCGGTCGCCTTCTTCAGGGTGTGGGTTCCCTCTCTCACCAGATACCCCACCACGATTAGACCCGCCACCGGGTCCGCCTGCCACCATCCGACCCAGTAATTGAGTCCCAGTCCCACCAGGAGGGAGCCTGAGAGAAACACGCATGCCAGGGTTTCCTTGGAGTCCGCCACCAGACTGGTGCTTTCCAGCATCTTCCCTGTCTTGAATTTCTGATAGAACAGCACGGGCATCACTGCAAGGGACACGAGGGCAATGACGATGCCGAAAAGGGAGGGGTTGGGACGTTCTCCCGTGTAGAGCTTTTTGACGGATTCATACAGAACATAGGCCGCGAGGAGAAAAAAGGTGGTACCGACCCAGCGGACCGCTTTGGTTTCAGCCTTCTGTTCTTCCGCTTCAGACCGGATTTCATGTTTACCGAATCTCCAGATCATAATCCCTCCGGACAGGGATTCCACCAGACTGTCCAGGGCGAATCCGATCAGGGCAATGCTTCCCGCCAGCCAGCCGGCCACCATGGAGACAGCCCCCTCCAGGAGGTTGTATCCAACGGTAAAATAGGACAGGAAAAGGGCTTTCCTCCGGAGGGTCTCAGTCAAGAAATAGAACCATTTTCGCCGGCCGGAACGGGAGCATCGAGGGTCACGATGACCGCTTTCCGTCCAGAGCCCGCCGCGTCTGTTCAGCGAGAAAGTCAGCGATCCGGGAAGTCTCAAAGGGCCAGACATAGGTGAATTCGATGGATGGATGTTTGTTCCGGGCTCGTTCAATGGCAGCGGGAATGTCCTTTTCTGAATGCTCTCCGCCCCGGGTCATCATGGGGGTAATAACCACAACCCTGTCCCCGCCTCTGTGTACCGCTTCATCCAGGGCTTCGTCCACGGAAGGGGCGCAGAATTCGTTGAAGCCCACCACCACGTCCCTGCCAGTGGTCTTTTCCAGGCTGGCTCCCAGCTCACGGGAACCGGCATGGAAGGGGTCGTTATCCGGAGTCCGGGGCCATGTGCGCATCTTATGTTCAAGCTGGACGTAGCGCTGGTGAAGATGATCGGAAGACGGTCCGTGAGAATGTCCCACCTGGTTGTCGAGCGCAAAGAACTCTTTCATCTCATCCCCAGGAAAATCTGCGGGAGGTGCACCGTGCATGGCCAGAACGATAACAGTCCTCATGTTGTCTCCTTACCTCGCTTTCTATTAGCCCTTGATGACCCCCACCGGTTTGAATCTGGCCACCTTGCGGCTGATCCCGGCCGAATCCATGACGTCCACAACGTTGGCTACGTCTTTGTAGGCATGGGGCATTTCCTCGGCGATGGTCCTCTTTCCCCGGGCCATGATTTCCACACCTCTGGAACGGAGTTCCTCAATCAGATTCATGGACCGGCTGATCTTGCTGGATTTCTTCCGGCTCATCATGCGGCCGGCTCCATGGCAGGAAGAGCCGAAGGTCTCAGACATGGCCTTTTCCGTTCCCACGCAGAGGTATGAATAGCGACCCATATCACCGGGAACCAGTACGGGCTGACCGATGGATCGGTATGTGTCGGGGAGTTCGGGATGATTCGGACCGAAGGACCGGGTCGCCCCCTTTCGGTGGACGCACACCCGGCGAGTTTTCCCGTCGACGGTGTGCTCCTCGAATTTTGCGATGTTGTGGCAGATATCGTAAATAAGCCGCATGCTGAGTTCCCGCTCGGAAAGGCCCAGTGCCTTCATGAAGGCTTTTTCCGCGAGATGTTTGAGCACCTGGCGGTTGGCGAAGGCGAAGTTCGCCGCACTTCGCATGGCGGCCAGGTACGCCTGACCTTCGGGGGATTTGATGGGCGCGCTGGCCAGCTGCCGGTCGGGAAGATCGATGGAGTATTTTTCCACAGCCCGCTGGGCGGTCTTCAGGTAGTCATCGCAAACCTGATATCCCAGCCCCCGGGATCCGGTGTGGATGATGACCACTACCTGGTTCTTCTCGAGGCCGAGCACGTCAGTAGCCTCCGGGCGGTAGATTTCCTCCACATAGTCAACTTCC
>JBHIAI010000021.1:0-19802 GCA_046861655.1 Fidelibacterota bacterium
AGTTCTACTCCTTCTAAATGGCAAGAGACACCTGGAAACCACTTCCACCTGAAACGTTCGATATCCCGGTTCACGAAATCCGCAGAGGATACCGGAGCGATGTCTACTTCTGGAGAAGCAAGGTGGCCCTGGAAAACGCGACCATGAAAACGACCGTGACCATGCAGGTATTCCAGAAAAAGGAGGCTGTTCTTTGTGGAGTGGATGAAGCGCTGGCTCTCTTGAAACTGGGAACAGGGTACTACAAGGATCGCGGAAAGGCCTACCGGCTCTTCGACGAGTACATCGATCTCAAAAAGACCATACGGTCCTTGTATTTCAATTCAAAGGAACAGATGCTCGAGGCTGAGAAACGCAGACTGGACCTTCAGAAGCAGCTGGACGACCTGTGGGAAAGCACACCCCACGACCTCACGGTTCACACTCTGCGGGATGGGGATACGATCCGTCCGTGGGAGACAGTCATGACCATCGACGGACCCCTGTTCGAGTTTGTCCATCTGGAAACTATCTACCTCGGTGTACTGGGCCGCCGCACCCGCGTGGCAACCAACGTAAGCAGGGTGGTGGACGCAGCCCGGGGTAAGCCCATTCTGTACTTTCCCGCCCGCTTCGATCACTGGTCCCTTCAGGGAGGGGACGGCTACGCCGCCAGAATAGGGGGCGCTGAGGCTGTCTCTACCGATGCCCAGGGAGAATGGTGGGGCGCCTCAGGGGCGGGGACCATTCCCCACGCCCTTATCGCTGCCTGCAAGCGGGATACGGTCCAGGCGGCAAAGCTTTTTGACCTCAATTTCCCTGACACCAATCTCATCGCCCTGGTGGACTTCGACAATGATTCAGTACGGACTTCCCTGGCGGTGGCCCGGGAACTGGGGGAACGACTGTGGGGGGTGCGCCTGGATACCTCCGCAACGCTGGTGGATAAATCCGTCATTTCCCAGATGGGAAGAGTGGCTCCCACCGGTGTGAACCCACAACTGGTGTGGAACGTTCGAAAAGCCCTCGACAAAGAGGGCTTTGGACATGTAAAGATCATAGTCTCAGGTGGTTTCGATGCGGAACGGATCGACCGGTTTGAGAGGGAAGGTGTTCCCGCCGATGCCTACGGAGTGGGATCGGCCCTCCTGGCCGGGCGGTATGACTTCACGGCGGACGTGGTGCGGGTGGAAGGAAAACCGTGCGCAAAAGTAGGCAGGGAGTATCTCCCGAATGAGCGGATGAGAAAAGTCAATATTTGACCGTTTGCTTTCAGGGTCGGGATTTACGGCTTACGCATTACGAATTACGCATTACGAGTTACGCATTACGAATTACGCACTATTGAGGAGCTCAAATCATGACCAAGGCAGCACTCGTTATTGTCGATCTTCAGAACGACTTCTGCCCCGGCGGATCCCTGGCCGTTCCTGACGGAGACCAGGTGGTCTCCGTAGCCAACAGGCTCATCGAGCGGTTTCAGGATGCCGGACTGCCCATTTTCGCCACCCGGGATTGGCATCCCGCCAATCACTGCAGCTTCGAAGCACAGGGGGGACAGTGGCCTCCCCACTGTGTTCAGAACACGGAAGGGGCCCGGTTCCATCCCGGTCTAAAGCTGCCAGACACTGCCGTCCTTATCAGTAAAGCCACCACCCCCGAAAAGGACGCCTATTCGGGATTCGATGGAACAGACCTGGCTTCCAGGCTCAAGAAAGAAGGCACAGAAAGAATCGTGGTCTGCGGGCTGGCCACAGACTACTGTGTCAGAGCCACGGCTCTTGACGGCGTGGAAAAAGGATTTGAAGTCACGGTAGTGGAAGACGGCATCCGGGGTGTCAATGTCCAGCCTGGCGATTCCCGGAAGGCTATCGAAGAGATGAAGGATTCCGGGGCTACCGTCGTTCCTCAGAATAACCTGACCCTGTAGGGAAAAAAGTTGAGCCCCGACGCCAGGGGAAGAATTTTCTGGCGTAGCGTGCCCCCAAATCCTAATTTCCTGGAGTACAGGTAAGGAGGGTTTCCATGTTATTCAGACTCATTTCGCTCTTGCCCGGGACCTTGCTTTTCACCTCTTTCCTTGTGGCCGATCCCGAATGCGTTCAGTGCCATCTTGAGGTGACCCCTAACCTCGTGGCCGACTGGCAGATTAGCCTTCACAGCGAAAACGACATCGACTGCGCTGCCTGCCACGGAACACGCCACACCTCGCACCGGGACGTTTCCCAAGCGGAGATTCCCACCCCTGAAACTTGCAAGTTATGCCATGAAACTCAGATGGAACAGTTCTCCCGTGGCAAACATGCTTTCGCCTGGGCCGCCATGAATGCCATGCCCACCACCCACTGGAAGCCCATGGAGTTGATTGAAGGTATGAAAGGTTGCGGTGGCTGCCATAAGATCGGACTCAAGACGGAAAAAGAGATTGCCCAGCTGAAGGAACAGGGGGCAGGTTTCGGTGTCGCCTCCTGCGACGCCTGCCACACCCGGCACACCTTTTCCACTGTAGAAGCTCGCCAACCCCAGGCTTGCCAGACCTGCCATATGGGTTTCGACCATCCCCAGTGGGAGATGTACTCCTCTTCAAAGCACGGGGTGAGGTACCTTTTGAAACAGAACGGTACCCTCCCCGAGAATACCATCGCTCCCACCTGCCAGACCTGCCATATGCCCGGGGGCGATCATGAAGTCCGGACCGCCTGGGGTTTCCTGGCGGTAAGAACCAACGGTCTCGCTCCCTACCCGGGGGAGGATGAAACATGGTGGCAGGACCGTGTGACCATTCTCCAGGCCCTGGGTGTTCTCGACCCCGAGGGAAATCCCACGGCAAGGCTGGATGTGGTCAAGCAGCTCCAGGTAGCCCGTCTCACCAAGGAAGACTTCGATGTGGAACGGGAGAAAATGATCAACACGTGCAATCAATGCCATTCGGAGAACTTCGCCAGGGCGGAACTGACCAAGGGGGATGATATCATCCGCGAAGGGGATAAGCTTCTGGCCCAGGCCATCCGGGTGGTGGCCGCCCTCTACAAAGACGGGGTCCTGGAAAAACCCGACAGTTATGCCTACCCTTTTCCCGATCTCCTGGCGTTCCATGATGCACCCACCCCTATCGAGCAACGCCTGTTTGTGATGCACCTGAAACACCGTATGCGATTGTTTCAAGGGACGTTTCATGCCAATCCGGACTACGCCCTGTGGTACGGGTGGAGTGAAATGGTTCAGGATCTAACGGAAATCAAGAGCTTGGCCGAAGAACTCCGCCGGGAATAATCCTCTGACGGATTCTTACGGATCGAACTTCGCTTCTTTTCCATGCCCACGATACTCCTGATGGTAGGTACCCGGAAGGGTGCCTTCTTCCTCACCTCTGACGACTCGCGAAGCCACTGGTCCATCAGCGGTCCCCATATGAAGGGGTGGGAGGTGGGTGCTCTGACCCTGGATAACCGGAAAGGCTCCCGCATTTTCGCGGGTCTCAGGCATGAAGCCTTCGGACCCGCCATCCAGGTCTCTGACGACCTCGGGCAGACATGGCGGAAGACGGAAAACCGTCCTGCCTACTCCAAGAAGTCCGGGTTCAGAATGAACCGAATCTGGACCATAGCCCTCGATCCCGCCGATGAAAATGTGCTGTACGCCGGTGTTGCCCAGGCCGGGCTTTTCGTCTCCAACGACGACGGAGAGCACTGGGAGCAGGTTTCCTCCCTCACCAGCCACGAAACCAGGAGTGAATGGTATCCAGGGGCTAGATTCAGCCCTTGCGGTGGGATTTCACCCAGGCAGCGTAATCCCCGTGATATCCCACCTTCTCCTGCCACTTCTTGACCTGCTTCCGGACCCCTTCCACGTCCACGCCATCTGAGGGAAGATCCTGTTCGATCACCCGGGTGGTGATGTCCCGAGCGTTGATCCGGGAGACCCGGATGTTTCCTTTACCCGTGATGGCATTTCCCAGGCCGAACACACCATCAAGTCCGTTGACGCGACCGGTCTCCTCGCTCTCGATGTCATAGGTACTCCACTTCATGGGAATCCCTTCGAGGGGTTCAGGAATGCTGCCCACAGAACTGATGATCATGGTTCCCCGGACATCCTGCTCGGTTCCCTCCCTGGGCACTGCCCTCCGGTCAATAACATCGGTCTCAATCATCCGAAGACCCACCAGCTCTCCGTCTTCCACCAGGATGTCCACTGGCTGACGGTGGTCCTGGAAACGGAACAGGTATTTCTCCTGGGCATTGGTGAGGATCTTGCGCCGGGTATTGCGAATGGCCTTTTCTCTCTCCGGAGTGGCGTCAGGAGGAATGGTGGCAAGAGGCATATTGGTAACATCCCTCCGGTACAATAACAAACAACCCTTCAGGTTCAGGTCGTCCCAGGACAGCCCTTTCTCATCAAGAGTAGAAGGGATTCCCTCCCGCTCCATGTCCACGATGTCCACAGATATTCCCCGCTCGTTCAGTGTCCGGGTCACAAGCTCCAGCTGAATAATCTTCACCACATCGATGGAAGCCAGTCCTCCTCCCACCACCAGGGCATCGTCCAGAATGGGAATGTTCTCCCCCTCATAGTTAGGCTCATGGGCGTGATTGAACCAGTGGACGAAAGGGTTTTGATACCAGAATCCCTTCCCTTTGAATTTCTCAATCTCCTTTATGGGAAACGGCCTGTCTTTCCAGGCTCCATTCGCCAGAAGAATGGCGCTGAAGCCCAGCGCGTAAAGCTCGGAAAACGGAAGATCTTCGCCGATTCTGGTGTTTGGAACAAAATCGACCAGTTCATGACCTATCCGGGTGTCGATAAGGTCCATCTCCTTCTGACGCTGCTTGACATGCCACCGCGGCAGACCATCTTCTATCTTGCCGTAAGGCAGACTGTTCTGTTCAATCACCACACAACGGATCCCGTGCTCAGTAAGTTGATGAACGGACTCAGATCCCGCCACTGCACCTCCCACTACAGCCACAATCTGTTTGTTATCAGACATTATGGAGACTCCCTCAAGTTTGCGGTTCAACACAGGTTACTGGGAAATAATTTAGGATATTTCGATCTTGTTTTCAATTGTTGGACCCGGTTCCTTCACTGTCTTCTATGGCCGGGACCCCGTTTTCGTTAGCCTTGACACGAACTCAATTTTGTTCTACCTTACCCGCGGATGGCACCATGACATGGCTGCACGCCAGGCTAGACTGCGAAACACCGTTGCACTCATGGGACCTGTCTGGTTCTGTTTTTCGTTCCTTTCCGCCCAAATACACGATCCACCCCATCTCCAACGCCAGCGAGAGGCCATGATGGCCACACAGATTGAGGGCAGGGGAATTACCTCCCCGAAAGTACTGAAGGCCATGAAGGACGTCCCACGCCATCTGTTCGTGGACGAATCCCTCTGGTCCGTGGCCTACTCGGATGGGCCTCTCCCCATCGGTCACGGCCAGACTATCAGTCAGCCGTTTATCGTGGCTTACATGACCGATCTTCTTCAGCCCGACTCCCATCATGTGGTCCTGGAGATCGGCACAGGCTCAGGCTATCAGGCGGCCGTATTGTCCAAACTGGTTCACCACGTCTACACCATCGAAATCATTCCCGATCTGGGCCTCGGGGCCGAAAAGCTTCTCGAGCGTCTGGGGTACGACAACGTGACCGTACGCATCGGAGACGGATACCAGGGGTGGCCCGAAGTCGCACCCTTTGACAGAATCATCGTAACGGCAGCTCCGGAAGAAGTCCCTCAAGCCCTGGTGGACCAGCTAAGACCCGGGGGTCGCATGGTGGTCCCCGTCGGTCCCCAGTGGTGGGGTCAGGATCTCATCATCGTGCAAAAAGACGAACAGGGCAAGGTTACCACCTCTGAGTCCTTGCCTGTCAGGTTCGTCCCTATGGTCCACGAACCTGAGGAAAACTAGACCCGGGGGGCTAGGATACCTGGGAGATTTCCTGGCCTTCAAACAGACGGCCATCCTTGTGTTCTCGAATTGTGAGCTCCTGCCGTTCCAGACGTCCTACAGCCAGCCTCAACCAGACCCACGCCAATGCCGCTGAACAGACGGCCGCGATAACCTGGGCAATCCACACCCACTCCACCGTCTTGCCCATCAGTAGTACGAACAGGGAGGCCAGGGTCACGCTGATCAGGAAGACCCTGAGGAAGGTGATGGCCAGCATGGGCAATCCGAACCCGAGTCCCTGAAGTACCCGGCCGCCGGTCAAGCTCACCGCGATAAAAGGATACCCAAACACGAAAAATCTCAGGTACTGAACTCCCGTCTCGTGAATCTCGGCGTCACCTGTGAAAATGGACACCAGTTCCGGGGAGAACATGAAGAACAGGGCTCCCAATACCACACCGATCAGGATAACCCGGGTCATAGCATAGGCTGTAATCCTGCGAACCAGATCCATCCGGCTCGCACCGTAGAACATGCCCACCAGAGTCACCAGGCTGGCGGCAATGGAGATGACGGGCATGACAAACATGTGATTGATTCGTTGGCCTATCTGATAACCAGCCACCGCATCGCCGGAGAAAGAAACCAGAATCCGGTTAAACGCGCCCCCGCCGATGGACATGATAATCATGGAAAAGGAGGCAGGAACCCCAATCCTGAATATCTGACGCAGGATACCGGCAGAAAAAGAAAACCGCCTCAGGGCAAAGGTGACGTAGGTTCTCCTCTTCACAAAGAAAAGGTAAACGAAAATAAGAGAAACCATCAGTTGGCTTAGAACAGTGGCCACGGCCGCCCCTTTTACCCCCATCCCAAGAACAAAGATGAACAGGGGATCGAGCCCAATATTCAAAAGCGTTCCGCTTCCTTGAATCAACATGGGCGTCCTGGTGTCCCCTTCTCCCGAAAGGATGGACCGGAAGAACACGGAGGATACCATGAAGATGTATCCCATGGCGATGACACGGAAATAGTCCCACGCCAGAGGCAGGATGTGGGGAGGAGTTCCCAGAATGGACAGAGCGGTCTTGCCCCAAACAAGACTTGCCGCTCCAAAGACAAGACTGAGAGTAAGCCCCAAAAGGACGGCGTGTTCGGCACTGTTATCGGCTCCCTTCTTGTCCCGGGCACCGATAAACCGGGCCACGACGGCCGTAACCCCCGAACCCAGGCCAAAGACAAGCCCCAGAATGAGGAATACGAGCGGCATGTTGAATGCCAGGGCCGTAACAGCATCTGCGCCCACCCGACCCACAAACGCCATATCCACCACACTGTAGATGGTCTGGACCATCATGCCCAGCATCATGGGACCGGCCAGCACCCAGAGTCCCTTCCTGGGGTTGGCCATGAATTCGTCCAAGCGTGAGGATCTGGATGGATGACTCATCGTGTCACTGCTGATCAAAGGGGGTGGAAAAACTACAAAATAAATTCGGGATTAGAAGGAGTATTTCAGTCCCACCCGAATGTGCGAAAAATCCTCAAGATCCTGGAAAATATTTTCTTCTTCCCCGCGCAAAAGGATGGCGCCGCCTTCCAGATTCCAGTTCTGAACCGGGGAATACTCCAGGGTCAACCCCACCATAGCCCCCGCTTCCTCCAGACTGATCAGAGTCATGAGAGAAAATTCCACTCTTCCGTCCATCAGCTGTCCATCCGCCCCTGCCAGAAAGGCCCGGTCCACAAACATGGCAAACGGGGTACCCAGACCTGGATGGAAGTTCTCCCTCTCCAGCGGGGTCAAATTCAACGTGAGAGGATCCAACGTGTTCCCACCAACGGACAGGACTTCCTGTCCGATGAACTGACCCATGAGGTTGATGTCCCATGGACCGGGAACCTCCAGTTGAATCACGTACTGGATGTACGTGGCATCCGTATCAAACTTGACAAAAAACTGACGGGCGTCGTAATCGTTCGCCGTCCGGAAATACCCACCCTCACCCCGCAAAGTAAGACGGCCCATGAACACCACCCAATCCGTCCCCAAAACCTCCGTCCTCCGGTAGCCGAATTTGGGAATGATCCTCATGCCCGCCCAGGGAAAAACTCCTCCCACAACACCAAATATTCGATCCCGCCCTCTAAAATAGGAGAGCGATACATCCCCAACCCTGAACGACCGGGATGCCCGGATCCCGTATTCCACCGAGTCAGACATTTCTCCCCAGGACCCCTTCCCGGGCCGGGGAGGGAGAGAGATGGGAAAATCTGGCTCGTTGAACGGAAGGCGGTTCGGTTCGTTATCGGGAACAAGAACTCCCTCCACTTTCCAATCTCCTGTGTAAACCGTCACCGATAGGGAGAGCGATCCGATCTTGCGATCCGTTCCCGGAAAGAAAAGATAATAATAGTCGTATGCAGAAAGATTGTCCGTGGGATTGTTTCCATCCACGGTCCCCCAGACTTGGATCTGCTTCCCCAACCGCAGTTCCCCGAAAGCCGGATACCACGACAGGTAGGCCTCCCTTATGTCCAACTGTGATCTCCGTGGACTGACAGACCAACGGGTTTCCCAGGCGATACGGGTCCTTACTTCCAGGCTCCCCCAGGCATACGAAGCGTCCCCCTCAATGAGGCGAAAGGGAAGAGAAATCTCGGTTCCATCGGATGTCCGGTACAGGTTGTAAGGATTCAGATTGCCAGAATACGAGATCTGACCCGCCAGACCCACGGGGATGATCGCCGCCAGGATCCTGGTAAGAATCAAAGAGACTCTCGCCCTTGCCGGTCCCAACTCAAAAGGTGGGCATCCGTTTCAGATTTCTTTCGTGAAACAATTCCTCCCCCACCCCCGAATCCACCTCAATGTTGCTGAAGGTCAACCGGGTGGAATGGTCCTTCTGAACGTTTTCTACATAGATTTCCTTGGGGAGAAGGTAGTCCTTCTTGGGCGTGTACGTGATGGTCTTTCTCTTGAGTAACCTATCGGCCCGGTCATACGACTCCTCTTTCAGGGGAACCAGGTCCTTTTTGGACACCCAGACGACGTGCCGGCTGTAGATGGATTCCGTTTCCGGCCTGGGAATCACCTCCAGCACATAGCAGTCCACTCCCTCAACTTCTTCACTGCCCAAGAGTTCATAGTCATTCTCGTCGAGACTCCGGCTCGTCATATCTTCGTAGTTCAGATCTGAACCCATGAACGCATCGCCCTTTTGCCGGGCGGATATGCGGCGCACCTTCTTGAAGGCAGGAAGCCACAGGCGCATTTCATCCGGACCCTCCTCGTGCTCAATCTTTAGGAATGCCACCCCTTTATCATCCGCGGGTTCCAGAAACCAGATCATCTGTTTTTCCGTCCCGTTCAGGGAAACGGACCGGATGGTGGATGTCCGGGAATTCCCCCTGGCGTTGGTCAGAATCATGGTCAGGTCCGCCTTCATGTCCCGGGGTTTTTCCTGCTCGTCCATCTGCCTGGCAACGTCCAGGCCTGTCTGGGCACCTGCCTGACTGATGACGAACAGGAACACACCTGCGATGCCACGGCCTGTGTTCATGGGTTAGTTCCTCCCTTTTCCACCAGTCGTAGTTTCAACATCTCGGCCAGAGAGGCCAGAAGGGTCAATGTCCCCACTGAGGTGGATACCATAGCAAAAATGATGAGTCCGCCGATATACTGCATGGGGACAAACATGGAAAACAGGAGGGAGGCAAAGCCCATGTTCAGTGCCACATTCAGCAGGATCGGATACCCCACCTCCTCGACTACTTCACGGGTTATGCGGTCGGGGGAAATCCCACGATTCGACAGATTGCGGTACTGGGCGATGTAGTGAAGGGCAAAATCCACCCCGACTCCAATGATGATGGAGGAAAGGACCGCCGTCACGTGGGAAAGTTCCACACCAAACAGCCCCATTAAGCCGAAATTCAGTATGACGGCCGATGTGAGAGGAATGACGGACAAAAGTCCCCACAGTCTTCTGCGGAAGAATATCCACGAGATCAAGAAGATCATAAAAAGCGAAACGGTGATGCTGATGATGGCGGACCGCAGAACCAGGTCCACCAGTTCCCGCATGACGACTACGAGTCCTGTGATGGTGGTTTTCATGTCCCCCTCCACCAGAGGCTCAATCATTGCCTGGGTGTTATCCATGAATTCAACGATCATGCTCGTGGTTACGTTGTTCATCAGCGCGGTTACCAGTCCGGTGCGATAGTCGTAATCAACCAGGGAACTGAAATCCTCGGGGTCGCCTGAGATAGAGTAAAGGGTAAACAGGTTATTCACCTTCCCCCGGTCATCCGGAATGGTCTCATAGGCGGGATCATCGTCCATGACCGTACGATGCATCTGTTTGATGACGTCCACGATGGAGATGGTGGTGTACACTCTTGGATGGGATCCGATGAAATCCTGAATGGCCTCCACCTTTCTCAATACGTCTGGAGATTTCATGTCCCCCTCCACACGGACATCCAGATCCATCACGCCGGTCATTTCATTGTTCATGAAGTCAATGCTCTTTCGGATTTCGGAACCCGGTCTGAAAAACTCGGTAAAATTAACTTCAACTTTCACCAGCAGGATTCCCACGGCCGCGACGGAGACTGTCGTCAGGCCCAGGGTCAGAATGACCTTTCGAAAGCGGATGAAGTTTCTGCCGTAAACGGCCACCACTCTCTCTAGCAGACCGGCCTTTGCCACCGCTCTTGAAGCCAGGTCCCATTTGTGCCGGGCAATCATGGCAGGCAGGAACAGGGATGACAGCAACCAGGCCCAGGCGATGCCGAAGGAAATGGTGACGCCGTAGCCGGTGAATTGTTCAATGGGTGCAAAGATCATGGACAGGAAGGCGATGACGGTGGTAAGGCTCGTGAGAAACACGGGCAGCAAAAGGCTTTCCATGGTCATCCGGGTAGCTTCCCTCACATCCTTCCGGGTGCGGAATTCCCGGAAGAACTTGGTTAGAATATGAACACCGTCGGCACTGGCGATGGTCAAAAGAATGATGGGCATGGAGGTGTTCACCATGGAGAAGTGGAATTCTTCCGAACCGGTCAACGTGGCCATCCATCCCAGGAAGCCCATCATGGACAGAAGGGAAATGACGATGACGGACCACACAAGTTTCACCGCGAGACCGTACCGGAGGTTTGCGGCTAGAACGGTGAGCAGAATCACGACACCAATAACCATCAGGATCACAACGTCTTCCAGGATAAGGCTGGGGATGGTCCCGAAGAGATAGGGGGTACCCCCAAAATGAACCTCGTAACCCCCTAGAACGTCGTCCGCGATCCGGAGCATGTCTTCCCGTACAAGGTTATTGTCCACCTCCGTGCGGGGCCTGATCATCACATTCACGAAATCCCCGTGGCGTCCCAGTACCCGCTTTTTCAGGTTGGGAACCTTGTCCAGATAGGTCTCGATGGCACGAACTTCCTCCGCGGTCAAAACCCGGGAAGGCTGGAGAGGGGTGATTTCCAGGAAGCCCTCAAAGCTGTCCATCCGGTTCATGGTTGATAGGGACGTAACCTCATCCACCTCAGGCAGAACTTCCAGGGCACGGCTTACATCCCAGAGAGACGCCAGAAGAGAATCGTTGAACACAGATTCTCCTCGGTGACCGAAAGCGATAAAGGCCAGATCGGTTCTCCCGAATTCATCCCTTACGGTTTCCCACTCCACCCGGGCGTGAGTGGTCTGGGGGAGCAGTTTCATCATGTCTTCGTCAATAACAAAATGGGGCAGCCTCTCAGCCAATTTCTCGTAGGAGCGGGGGAAAATCTTCTCCACGGATTCGGCGGGCAACAGCCACCCGGCGAGCCACTGGACGGCGGAAAGAACATTGCCACTCATTCCGGCGAACAGGATGAGAGACAGGATCAGGGGTATGCCGATGGCCCGTTTGGGATGGTCAAGACTCTGGCGAATAAACCAGTTCTTCATCGAGCGATTCACCCTCTGATTTCCTGTGGATTTCCCGGTTGGAACGAACCCTCTAGGCCAGAGCGGTTTCCAGGCGTTCTATCACATCCTCAGTCAAAATCACGTCCGGCGCCCGGAGATTCTCATCCAGCTGCTCCTGGGAGGTGGCACCGACAATGGCGGCGGAGACCTCAGGCCGTCTTAAGACCCAGGCCAGGGCCAGGACAGCCGGTGTGGTCCCAAGCTCGGAGGCCACCTCCTTGACCCGGGCCGCCCGGTCAAGATTGTCGTTGTCCAGGTACCTGCTCATGAACTCGCTGCCCCGTTTCTGTCGGCGGCTGTCGTCCGGGAAAGGCTTTCCCTTTTCGTACTTCCCGGTCAACACCCCCTGGGCCAGCGGGGAGTAAACGATATTGCCGATACCCTGGGCCTTGCACAGGGGAAACACATCCTCCTCGATCTCAGGCCGGAGCATATTGTAACAGGGTTGATTGGATATGAATCTGGGAAGCCCCCTCTGGCGGGATATGTCCAGGCCCTGCCGGATTTGCGAAGCGGTGAAGTTGGAACATCCCACATAAAGAACCTTCCCCTGGCGAACGAGAATGTCCAGGGCTTCCAGGCTTTCTTCCAGGGGTACGTCATCATCAGGAGCATGGAATTGATACAGATCGATGAAATCCGTGTTCAGCCGCCGCAGACTGCTTTCACACGCCTGAAGGATGTGTTTTTTCGAAAGCCCTGCGCCGAACTGACCCGGGTGCATCCGGCCTCGAACCTTGGTGGCTACGACCACCTCTTCCCTGGGAAGCTCCCTGAGTGCCCTTCCCAATACCTCTTCTGCCTTTCCCTCCAGGTAGACGTCCGCCACATCAAACAGATTCACCCCGTTGAAAAAGGCGTAATGGATCAATTCAACGGAACGCTTTTCCTCCAGGTGACCCCCAAAGGTCAACCAGCCACCCAGGCTGATTTCAGATACCTTGAGTCCCGATTTCCCAAGATGCCGGTATTTCATTTTCTCCCCACATCTATGGACAGGCCAATCCCCAGGGTGGTGCCCCCTACACCTGCGTACTGAAAACCCATGTCCACGGTGACGGGACCCCGTCGGTAGGCTACACCCAGGGAACTTCCGGTGGTGATGTCCCTCCACACAATGCCCGTTCGCTGCTCGAATCGATAAGACGAAAACCCCCAGCGCAGGAGGAGGTTTTCGGGAAAAGAAAATTCTCCACCGATCCGCCACCATCCCCGGTCCTCCCTGCCCCACCATTTCCCGTCCGCCGAAATCTCCAGGGGAAGGTGGGCGAGTTTCTTTGTCAGACCCATGCTGATGCTGGTGGGAATGGCCTCCTCGTACCCGGTATAACTTTGAAAGGTCGCTCCCAGGTTTCTCACACTCAATCCAATGACCAGATCAATCTCTTCAATGGCCAGGGACGATCCCACGGTAACCAGACCCAGGGAGGCGGCTACGTTATCGATCTGGCTGTGAAAGATTCCCCCGGTTATCCCAATGTCAACCCGCCTCCACAGCCCCTGTGAAGCTGACATGGTCACCCACGTATCGCCGGCAGAGAATTCACCGCCTTTCACGTCCTGTTCATCCCGTCTGTCGAAAACACCGTATCCCAGATGCCGCAGGCTCACTGCCACCCTGCGGTGTCCCCAGGACATTCGCCATTCCACCATTTCCGATTGAATGCTCACCGGATACCGGATGACGGAAAGAAGGAGAACCCGGTCGCCTCCCGGTAAAGATGACGCTCCTCTCAACAGGGCCGGGTTCATCATGGACAGATCGGTTCCTCTGACATCCGCCACCCCGCCTCCGGACATACAAAGGGTCCGCACATGGTAGGGCATTTCCAACGCCGTGTAGCTTCCCTGTGCCTGAGCCGGACTGTAGAACACCCCAGAACGAACAGCGAGAAACGCCTGGAGGGCGGCCTTAGAGAAACGACACCGAGTCCACATCCACATGGGCCGTGACCCCTTTCCGGGCTTTCATGAGCTGTGAATCCATGAGGTTTTCTTCAAGAAACCGGTGAAGATCCCCTCCATTGGGGTCCCTTTCCCTGGATGACTTGAAAATCATTTGATAGCGGTAGTATTGACGGATTCTTTCAATGGGGCACGGCGCGGGCCCCAGTATGAGTACTGAGGCGGGAGCTTTCCCCAGCCCGTCGTGGAATGTCATAGCCTGCCGTTCCGTCTCCAGTCTGTCTTTGCCCCTGAATTCCACCTTGGCCATCCATCCGAAAGGGGGATACAGCAATTCCTGCCGCTCATCCAGACACATCCTGTAGTAGCTTTCCAGGTCCCGTTCGGCCGCCAGCCTGATGGGGGCGTTGTCGGGATTGTTGGTCTGAATGACTACCTCCCCGGGTTTTCTTCCCCTCCCTGAGCGGCCGGACACCTGATAGATCAACTGAAAGGTACGCTCACCCGCACGAAAATCGGGCAGATGAATACCCGTATCTGCACTGATCACCCCCACCAGCGTTACGTTTTCAAAATCGAGACCCTTGGCAATCATCTGGGTTCCCAGAAGGATATCGTGTTCCCGGCGGTTGAATCTCTCCAGAATCCGCACGTGGGCCCCCCTCCGGCGCGTCGTGTCCAGGTCCATCCGTACCAGACGGATGTCCGGGAATTGCTCTGTTAGTCCCTCTTCCACCTTCTGGGTCCCAACGCCCCCAAGGGTAACACGGGTCCCGCCGCAGGCATCACAGGTGTCCGGCACCGGCTTCCGGAAATTGCAGTAGTGACACTTCAGGGTGTTTCCGGCCTTGTGGTAAGTCAGGGAAATCTTGCAATTCCGGCACGTCTCCACATGACCACAGTCCTGACAGGAAACAAAAGGGGAAAATCCTCGACGATTCTGGAGAAGGATGACCTGTTCCCCTCTGTTCAATCTTTCCCCAATCTTCTGGATCAGCAGCCGGGACAGGGTGAGGTCATACTCCCCAAGATCTTCCCTCTCTTTCATCATGTCCACCATATGAACCCGGGGATATCTGGACTGGCCGAACGGGGTGTTTATTTGAAGGTAGTTCAGCGTTCCCATCAGGTGATCATAGTAAGATTCCAGGCTCGGAGTGGCGCTTGCCAGAACGACGAGGGCCTGGCTCAACTTGCCCCTCATGAGGGCCACGTCCCGGGCATGATACCTAGGAGCCGGCGCTTCCTGTTTGTAGGCATTCTCCTGCTCCTCATCCACCACAATAAGCCCCACATCCCTGACGGGGGTAAAGATGGCACTGCGGGCTCCCACCACCACACTGAAGGCGCCGGCACACATCTGCGTCCACGTCCAGGCCCTCTCCGAAGGAGTCATCCGGCTATGCCAGATGGCTACCCGGTTCCCGAAGACTCCCCGGAACCGGCCTGCAACCTGGGGAGTCAGCGAAATCTCAGGCAGAAGGACAATGGATTTGCGGCCCTGACGCTCCGCCTTGCCAGCCAGATGAATGTAGACCTCCGTCTTTCCACTTCCCGTTACTCCATGCAACAGACAGGGACGGTACAGCCGGGCGTTCAGTCCTGCCTCCAGCTCCTTGACCACCTTCTCCTGATCCGGGGTAAACACGATCTTCTTGTGAATGGGTTCAAAACTTAACGCCGACGAATCGGGAGGCCTCGATTGTCTGACAAGGGTTACCAGTCCCTTCTCTTCCAGGGCCCGGCATTTCTGGAGGGGGTTCTTGACCTCGGTCCTCAAGGCATTTACCGGAAGGGCCTCCGGACTCTTCTCAAGGATCTTGATAACCTGGAACTGTTCTGGAGCCTTCTTTTCCAGCAGGGAAAGGTCCTTCTTCGATATCCCGTTCAAGCGGACAATCATCTCCGCGGGGGGAACATACGATCGGGTCAACCCCTGGGGAACGGCCGTGCGCATCACCTGTCCCAGGGGAGTGAGATAGTGGCGACTCACCTGGTTCAGGAGCTCCCAGAGCACACCGTCAAAAATAGGGGCTTCGTCTACCACCCGGGAGATGGCCCGGGTTCTCCCCCTGAAAGTCAGCGTCTCATGGAGGTTCACGATCACACCCTGGACGGTTCGTTTGGGACCGAAAGGGGCCCGGACCCTCACCCCGATCTGGGCAACCGGTTCAAGGTTCTCAGGTACACGGTAGGTGAATACTTTGTAACTGGAAATGGGAAACGAAACGTCCGCAAACACGGTTATGAGGAGTGCATTCCTACGACTTTATGACGTAGACCTTCACTGCTCCCTCTACTTCCGGGTGAAGTTTGACAGGAACAGTATACACGCCCAGGGCTTTGATAGGTTCCTCCAGGAGAACGTCTTTCCTGTCCACCGTAACTCCCTGCTCCTTAAGGAGATCCGCGATAGTCATGGCCGTCACCGATCCGAACACCCTGTCTTCTTCCCCCACCTGGACCGGGGCCGTAAGCTCCACCTGCTGAAGTTTCTCACTCAGCTTACGAGCCTCCTCCGCCCTCTTCTTTTCTCTGATTTCCCCTTTTTTTCTTTCCTCCTCCGCCGCCCTGAGATTTCCCGGAGTGGCCGGGACGGCCAGACCCCTGGGAACAAGGTAGTTCCGGGCGTATCCAGCTTTCACCTGCACCAGATCCCCGGCTTCACCCAGTCCCTCAACCGCTTTCCGCAGAATGACTTCACTCCCCGAACCTTTCGGTGACATTTCTTACCTCCCCTGGCTTTAGAAGTGCAAGCCTGCGCTTCTATGAATAGAATTCCTCACCTGTGGCGGACAACAAAGCGATATTGCGGGCCCGCTTAATGGCCCGGGTCAATTCTCTTTGATGCTTGGCACAAGTACCGGTGACGCGGCCGGGTATGATTTTCCCCTGATCGGTTATGAACTTCCGCAGCAACTTGACATTCTTGTAATCAATCACCAGATCCCGGTCTTCACAGAACTTGCAGATGCGCCGCTTTCCCATCACTGGCATGGTCTATCCTCCTTTCTGTGTACTCTTTTCCTCAACCGCCTTGGACCGGGGCTCCTCGTCCAGATGAACTGTCATATAGGCAAGGATGGCCGAATTCAACTCCAGCCATTTGTTTAGCTCCAGGATGAACGGGTCGTGGGCAGGATCCGGGGGCTCCACGCCGAAATGCAAAAGTACATAGGTACCGTACTGCTGGGAATCGACGGGATAGGCCAGCTTTCGCCGCCCCCATACGTAGGAATTGATGATCTTCCCTCCGTTTTGGGACACCCAGTCATCCACATCACTCTGTATTTTCCCCAGCCTCTCATCCTCGTAGTCTGGGTTGACAATGTAAAGGGTTTCATAGTATCTCAATGTTCTTCCTCCTTTAGGAGTGTCACTCTTAGAATAATGGGGCAATGACCAGTGACACCACAGACATGAGCTTGATCAGAATATTTAGTGACGGACCGGCCGTATCCTTGAACGGATCTCCCACCGTGTCTCCCACCACCGCTGCCTTGTGTGTGTCGGATCCCTTGCCTCCCAGATGACCCGCTTCGATGTATTTCTTCGCGTTATCCATGGAGCCGCCGGCGTTAGCCATGAAGATGGCCAATAGAACCCCGGTGACGGTGACACCTGCCAGAACACCTCCCAGCATTTCCGGTTTCTTAAGCACGAGACCGAAAAAGACGGGTGTCAACACAGCCAGCAGTCCCGGTGCGATCATTCTCCGGATGGCCGCAGCCGTCGCAATGTCCACGCACCTGGCATAGTCAGCCCTCCCCTTGCCCTCAAGAAGGCCCTCTATTTCTCTAAACTGTCTTCTCACCTCACCGATCATTTCGAAGGCCGCCTGGCCTACCGCCTTCATGGCAAAAGAGGAAAATACGAAGGGGAGCATTCCCCCGATCAGGAGACCCGCAATGATATCCGGCTGGCTCACGTCCAGGGAAAGATGATCTATTCCCAGGGCCCTGGCAGCCGTTTCCCGGTAAGCGGCGAACAGGGCCAGGGCGGTCAGGGCCGCCGATCCGATGGCGAACCCCTTGCCAATGGCGGCCGTGGTATTGCCCACAGCGTCCAACCGGTCGGTCCGCTCCCTGACTTCAGACGGAAGTTCTGCCATTTCCGCGCATCCACCGGCGTTGTCCGCGATGGGTCCATAAGCATCAACACTGAGCTGAATCCCCGTTGTGGACAGCATTCCAAGGGCGGCCATGGCGATGCCGTATAGTCCAGAAAAATGGTATGCCACAACGATAGTCAGGGCAATCGTCAGGATGGGAAGAGCGGTGGAGGCCATCCCGTTGGCCAGACCCGAAATGATATTGGTGGCGGGTCCCGTCTGGCTGGCTTCCGAGATCGCCCTGGCCGGCTTTCGCCATTCGGACGTGTAGTATTCAGTGAAAATTCCCACCAGGACTCCGGCCAGAAGACCGGCGACGGTGGCCCAGAAGATGTCCAGGCCCGTTACCTCCTGGCCTGACAGTATCACGCCCTCGGGCACCCTGTTCCTGATGATGAAAAAACTGATCACCAGCATGGATACGGCGGCTCCGTAAGCCCCCGTATTCAGAGCCCGCTGAGGATTTCCCCCTTCCTTTGTCCGGACGAAAAACGTTCCCAGAACGGAAACCAGAATACCGGCTCCGGCCAGAGTGAGCGGCAACATCACCAGGCTTCCCACCCCGGCCGCCGCGGCCAGGACCATGGCCCCGATGATGGACCCCACGTACGATTCAAACAGGTCCGCCCCCATGCCGGCCACGTCGCCCACGTTGTCCCCCACGTTGTCCGCGATGGTGGCCGGATTCCTGGGATCGTCCTCCGGAATCCCGGCCTCCACCTTCCCGACCAGGTCGGCACCCACATCGGCCGCCTTCGTAAAAATGCCTCCTCCCACCCGGGCGAATAAGGCGATAGAGGAAGCCCCCATAGCGAAACCGGACAGAAGGGTCATCACTTCAGCCAGATCCGCCCCTTCTCTAAATCCGCCGTACAGAGTGAACAGAGTCCACAGACCAATGACACCCAATCCCACCACGCTCATGCCCATCACCGAGCCCCCGGCAAAAGCCACCGAGAGCGCGGCATTCAAACTGCCCCGGGCGGCCTGCGTGGTGCGGTTATTGGCCAGAGTGGCCACCCGCATCCCAAACAGTCCCGCCAATCCACTGCACAGAGCACCCACGCCGAAGGACAACGCTACCAGACCCGTGCCCCGGGCTGCGTTGCCCCAGACCAGAAGGGCCGCCACAGCAATGACGAATATGACCAGTACCCTGTATTCCCGGGCCAGAAAAGCCATGGCACCTTCCCTCACGGCTCGCCCGATTTCAACCATCTTTTCGTCCCCAGGATCCTGTCTGCGAATCCACATCGACCGCCACCAGGCATACCCCAGGGCAACCAGGCCTGCCAGGGGAATCAGATAGACCGCTTTCACGAATCCACCTTCTCCCATTTTTCCATTCTGTTGAATTCACTCATGGTCTTCTCCAACCCTCGATTGAGTATCGATTCCACGGCATCGCCCCCATGGACCACCATTTCCCTGGCCAGAGGCTGATCCTTCCGCCGGAAAGGCTTCAATACATAGTCTTCGGCGGGACGAAGAGGTTCTGACGTGGCAATCCCCATGCGAATCCGAGGAAACCGGGTGGAACCCAGTTGAGTGATGACCGATGCCAGTCCTCTATGGGAGGCATCCCCACCGCCGGGCCGGATCCGGAGGGTCCCCAGGGGAAGATCCACATCGTCCACGATGATGAACAGGTCGGATAACGACAGATCCCAGGCCGACTGGATCTCCTTCACACCGATCCCACTCTGGTTCATTCCCGGAGTGGGTTTGGCTACAACCGCCGGGACCGCCGGACCGTCATCTTCAGACGGCATGAAATCGTGTTCTGCGTACACATACCGGCCCCTGCCCGGACGAAAGGAGAGATTCCACCGCCGTGCCAGTTCGTCCGCGACCCAGAATCCAAAATTGTGCTTGGTGGCAGCGTACTCCGGCCCCACGTTGCCGAGCCCGATAAACGCAATCAACC
>JBHIAI010000131.1:0-4708 GCA_046861655.1 Fidelibacterota bacterium
GAAATAGTCCGAGCTTCCCGGAATGTCCGTAAAGCGGTCCCCCAGGAGCCCCCCTGTGCACGATTCCGCCGCCGAAACGGTCAGCCCCTTCGTACGAAGCAGGGTTCCCAACACTTCTTCCAGTTTGACCCAATCCTCCCCATACACATAGGACCCCAGCCGGTCCTGAAGGGCCCTCGACAATTCCGTGATGGCATCCCAGCGAGACGATGAAAGCCGGATATCCACCCCCGTGAAACCGGGAATGAAGGCCACAGATACTTCTGAGGAAGCTAAGAGATCAGAGACCCTATCCATGACCGCTGATTCCGGGATACCCGTGGTACGCAGGGTGGTCACCTTCGTGGGCGAGGATACCAGTTCCTTCAGCTCGGGAAGGACAGTTTCCTCCATCATGGTTTTCATTTCGAGAGGAACTCCCGGCAAGAGGTAAAACCGCTTTCCGTCCGATTCGTAGGTCAGCCCCAGGGCTGAACCCCGGGGATTGGGAATGATTTCACCCCTGTCAGGGACGTAGGCCTGATCCCGGTTGGATTCGGGCATGTCCAGCCCCCGGGCCTGGAATTTGCGCCGTAGATCCTCGAAGTAATCTTCATCGAATTCAAGGCTAGCTCCGGAGAACTGGCAAAACGCCTCCTTGGTGACATCGTCATGGGTCGGTCCCAGGCCTCCCGTACTCAGGATCACATCAGCCTTCTCGCTGGCCTGTCCAAAGGCATCTGCCACGTCCTGTTTGATATCCCTGACCGAGATCTTAAACACGGTTTCCAGCCCCAGATCCATCAGTTTCCGTCCTATCCAGGTGGCGTTGGAATCCACCGTGTACCCCGCCAGGAGTTCGTTACCGATGGTTACGATGGCCGCGTTCATTTGATCATCTGAATCCCCCGAAGGATAATGAGGGTGTAGATGCCGGCTGCTACGTCGTCCAGCATGATTCCCCATCCCCCTTTCAGTCTCTCCAGCCGCCCGGCGGGAAACACTTTCACGATGTCGAACAGGCGGAACACCACGAAAGCGGCCAGGATGAAGGACCAGGATCCGGGAACACCGGCGAGGGCAATCCACATGCCCACCCATTCGTCGATGACTACTCTCTGAGGATCGGGATCGCCCGTTTCATGGGAAACGATGCTCGACACGATGACACCCAAAAGGAAAAGATTGGCGAGGATTAAGACATAGGTGAGTCCCTCCAGGGGAGGAAGAACCCTCCAGGCCGCCGCCGCCACCACACTGGCCCAGGTCCCCGGAGCCCCGGGAAGGTAACCGATTCGAAAAACGGAACCAATCCAGTCAGAAGCGACAAGAAGCAGGGATCTCACCGGAGATCACGCTGGGACTTCAAGAAAACCCAGATGACGGACCGGTTAGCATACAGGTAACTGAGGCCGGTGTACACCGTGAAGACTGTGACGAAGAAGACAGCGTAATATATGAGATGGACGGACTCAACGAACCGGATAATGGCGCCGGCACCCACCAGCTTCAATGTTTCGAGGGTCATATGGGACAGAATGAAAACAATGGCGACAATCTGGGCGGAGGTCTTCAACTTGGCGATGCGGCTGGTGACAAGACTTACGCCCCGGCTCACGAACAACATGCGCAGCCCGGTAACAAACAGATCCCTGAAAATGATCAGAGCCGCCATCCAGTAGGGGACTTTCCCCATGATGGCAAAGGAAATGAACGCGGAGGAGACCAGGATCTTGTCTGCCAGGGGATCGAGAAAGGTTCCCGCCCGGGTTATCTGTTTCTTCTTACGGGCCAGGTGCCCGTCCCAGGCGTCGGTAACAGACGCAACGATGAATATGCCCAGGGCCATGGGCTTGGCCCACGGTGCCTCGTAGAAGAGACAAATGATGAATGCCGGGGTCAGAATTATCCTCAGACCGGTCAGGATGTTGGGAATCATCTTAGAGTTGAACCCGCCCTTCCAGTGCACTCACGATGGTGGCCTCGTCGGAATACTCCAGGTCACCCCCAACGGGAATACCCCGGGCCAACCGGCTTACCCGGACCTTGTGGGACTTCAGAATCTTTGCCAGGTAAAGGGCAGTCGTCTCCCCATCGGCACTCGGGTTGGTGGCGATGATAACCTCCTTTACCCCCCGGAGTCTGTCCAGCAAGGAGTCCACATGGAGATCGTCCGGTCCGATTCCATCCAGAGGAGACAGAACCCCTCCCAGAACGTGATACTTTCCGCCGTATTCGTTGGTGTTTTCAAGAGCCAAAACGTCTATGGCATCTTCCACCACGCATAACAGCGAATCGTCACGCTTGGGATCGGTACAGATTCCACAGGGTGCCGTTTCCGAAATATTGTGACAGGTGGGGCACTGGTGGATCTTGTCCTTCATGTCAAGAACGGCCTTGGCCAGATTCACGGTCAGGTCCCGATCCGAATCGAGTAGATGGAACGCCATTCGCTGGGCCGTCTTCTTCCCGATGCCCGGAAACTGGGAGAATTGATCGATGAGGCGCTTGAGGGATTCAGGAAGGGCCTCCACGGCATCCTTTCAGGTCAGTTTGATGTTTCCCAGCTGCCCAAGAAGACCTCCCGAAATGGCGGTCATCCGTTTCTGCGACTCCTCGGCGGCAAGGGTCATGGCCTGATTGACTGCTGCAACCACCAGGTCCTCAACCATCTCCACGTCTTCCCGAAGAACCTGGGGGTCGATTCTGATAGAGATGAGTTCCTGCTTGCCGTTTACTTTGACCACCACCATCCCGCCTCCAGCCTGGCCCTCTATCTCCAGTTTTTCCAATTCTGCCTGGGCCGCCTCCAGTTTTTCCTGCACTTGTTTGGCCTGGTTCAGAACATTTTGAAGATTGCCTTTCGAGATCATCACTTTTTCCCCTCAATCTACGATTTCGCCACCAAACAGGTCCAGCATACGCTGAGTGACAGGATCGGTTCCCTCCTGACCGGAGTCCGCCTGGGATGAAACATCCTCATGTACCACAAATTCAACTCTAAAGGATTGTCCCACGGTGTCTTTCAGGGATGCTTCTATTCTTGAAAGATTCTTCTTGAGGACTTCAATATGAAACCGGTATTTCCTGGGAAAGGAAACGATCAGTCTTTTCCCTTTTATGTCACTGGGGATTCCATGACTGAGAAACGTCCCCAGCGACGTTCCGTTCTTCGAGACCTTTGAGATAACCTCCTCCCATTGCCCTTTGATGGTATCCAGAACGTCGGATTCCGACGACTCTGATTCTTCCTTCCCTACCGTACTTTCCTGTTGTGATTTCCCCTTACTGAAGAACCCTTCCTGACTCTTGTTCTCTTGAACGGGCTTATTCGATCCCAGGTTTCCCTCTGCGAGCCTTGAAAGGAGATCCTGGATAGATACGGAGGAATCGAGTTCCAGAAGCTTGAGCATCATGGTCTCAACGTAGACCCTCGGCTGCTGTACCCGCTTCAGGTTGGACTGGATCTCGTTGACCAGATCGGCGTAACGCACGAGGTCCTTCGGGTCCCATGCCTTGCTCTCTTCCAGGTACCGGTCCCGCATATCCGCTGAGAGATCCAGAAGGTCTCCACCCGACTCCGCCGTACTCACAAGGAGGTTCAGCAGGTGCTTGGCTAACCCTGCCACGAAATCGCCCAGCGCGAAACCCTGGGCGTGGACTTCCTGCAGGTACCCCAGCAACGCTTTCCTGTCTTTGCTCTTGATGGCACCCGTCACATCGAAAAAGAGAGAACCGGGAACGATGCCCAGGAGAGAAACGGCCTGTTCGTAGGTGATTTCGTTATCACAGTAGGCCATCAGCTGGTCCAGCAAACTCAGGGCGTCTCTCATACTGCCATCAGCCATTTCCGCGCACAACCGTCTGGTTTCCTGATCGAGGGTGATCCCCTCCGTTTTCACCACCCGGTCGATCCCTTTGTACAGATCGCGAAGCGGCAGGCGGTGGAAATCGTGGCGCTGACACCGGGACATGATGGTAGGAGGAACCTTGCCGGGCTCGGTGGTGGCAAACACGAATTTTACATGGTCCGGCGGTTCCTCCAGGGTCTTCAAGAGGGCGTTGAAAGCCGGGATGGTCAGCATGTGAACTTCATCGATAATGAAAATCTTGGCGCTGGCATGGATGGGGGTGTACTTGACCAGCTCCCTTAAGTTGCGGATTTCATCTATGCCCCGATTGGAGGCACCGTCGATTTCGAGGACGTCCATACTGCGAGAGGAGGCAATTTCGGTACAGTTCTGACACTCATTGCAGGGGTTCCCATCGTTGGACTTCAGGCAGTTTACCGCTTTGGCCAGGATCCGGGCGGTGGTGGTTTTTCCCACGCCCCTGGGACCGGAAAAGAGATAGGCGTGGACAATCCTGCCCTGGGAGAAAGCGTTCAGAAGGGTCCGGATGACGTGATCCTGACCGATCACTTCCTGGAAGGTTTCTGGTCGATACTTTCTCGCGAGTACCTGGTAGGCCATGTCCTTCAAACGTAACGCGTAATGCGTTCGATGATAGACGGTAAACGAGAAACGAATCTCATGGTCTTCCTGCCCTCTGCCCCCTGCTCCTGCTTATCTCTCCGTCTCCTCTGTGGTTAAGATTCTTCGGTCGTGCGCCGCAGGTTGAAGCGTCCTCCCCGACATCCCCGGTGGTAGCCAGCTCACCCCCAGGGGTCCATCGGCACATAGAAAGGTTGCCTACCGCTGCTCCCTCCCGGGTCTGACGGGGTTCAGCA
>JBHIAI010000022.1:0-19652 GCA_046861655.1 Fidelibacterota bacterium
AACTGGCCGCAGCCAGAGTCAAGATGATAAGGATAACGCGTTCCGCAGTGGAGAAAAACATTTTCCAAGTATCAGGCGTCCCGCGGAAGCGGGACGGCGAGTTTCACGGATTCCCGGTCCCGCCCGGGCGGGAAGCAGGGGAATAGTCTGGAGGAGTTGGACCTCATGGATCGCTCTAGCTCTTCTCACGCCGGATGGCCTCGGTCAACCTGGGTACGATCTCCTGCATATCCCCAACAATCCCGTAATCTGCCAGTTCAAACAGGGGGGCATCCGGATCTTTGTTGATGACCACGATATTCTTGGAGCCTTTCATCCCCACCACGTGCTGGATGGCTCCCGATATCCCCAGGGCCAGGTACAGTTTGGGATTGACCGTTTGTCCGGAGCTGCCCACCTGGTGATAGGAAGGGAGCCACCCCGCGTCCACAACCGGACGGGAGGCAGCCAGTTGGGCACCGAGAATCTGGGCCAGATCTTTCACCTGTTGGAGGTTTTCGTCCTTTCCCACACCGCGACCGACGGCCACGATCAGGTCAGCCCCGGAAAGGTCCACTTCGGCCTTTGTCTCCTGGAACGGTTCTTCAGCGTGGGTCTTTATGACCGAATCATCGAGTTCAACGGTCACCCGACGAATCGGTGCTTCGGATCCCATGGCAACGGCATCTGCCTGAAAAGCGGCCGCCTGGAAGGATACCAGGCACAGGCCGGCCTCAGAAGGTACCACATGGGCCACCAGTTTTCCCATGAATGCCTGTTTGGCAAAAATCGCCTCTCCATTTTCCACCCTGTAGCCGATGTTGTCTGCCAGAAACGGTGCCGCAAGGAGGGCACTTACCTTGGGAAGAAAATCCCTCACCATGTAGGTATGACCCATAACCACATAACGGGGGGATTCAATTTCCACGATCTGCTTGAGGGCCTGAGCATATCCGTCGGGGGTATACCCGGAAAGGAGGGGATGATCGCAGAGAAGAATTTCCTCAAGCTTTGAGGACACCAGTTCATTTCCCACGAAGGCCGCATCCTGTCCCAGGACCAGGGCGGCTGCAGTTAATCCCAGGTCTTCGGCCATGGACTGGCCCGCCGCCACAGCCTCCCAGCTCATGCGGTGGACAATGCCGTCCCTGTGTTCGATAACGATGAGAATATCCATCAGAGAACTTTCGCCTCCCGTTTCAGGATCTCCACCAATCTGGCGACCACCTGGTCCGTGGTGCCTTCTATCATTTCCGTTCTCTTGGACTTCCGGGGAAGGTCGAGTCTGACCAGGGACTGGAGATGGACGACTTCCGTTTCCAGCTCCTCCCTCGGGAGGGTGCGGATCTCTTTCTTCCTGGCACCCATGATGCCTTTGAGAGAAGGATACCGGGGTGTATTGATTCCCGATTGTATGGAGACGCAAGCCGGCAGTTTCAGGGCAACCCATTGAAACCAACCCGCCTCCAGCTCTCGTTTCACCCGGAAGGTATCGCCGGCTATCTCTGTGGCCATAACCAGAGTAGCCGTTGACATGCCCAGCATTTCTCCCACCATGACTCCCGTTTGCCCCAGGCCCAGGTCGTCCGACTGCAGTCCGGCCAGGACAAGATCGAAGTTCTCTCCCTTAAGGGCATTGGCAAACACCCGGGCGTTCCCGAAGGGGTCGGAACCGTAAGGAGACGATTCCTCAATGTGGATGGCACGATCGGCACCCTTTGAGAGGGCTTCCCGAAGGGTCCGCTTTACCCGCTCCGGTCCGAGGCTGACCGCCACCACTTCGCCGCCCCCGGACTTTTCCCGTATCTGTAAAGCTTCCTCCAGAGCGTACGTATCGCTTTCGTTGGTGGTGAAGGTCAGGTTTTCTTCCCGGATCCAGGTGCTGTCATCGTTGAGCTTAAGGGGAGAGTCAGATCCTGGTACCTGTTTGATTAACACGCAAATCTTCATCTGAAATCTTCCTCCTGAGACATGGGAAGGGGGGTGTGGTAAACCGCGTTATGAAGTTTAAATCACACCTTGAGAAAAAGCAAGGTGTCACGGCTTGAGGAAGGCTTAGGAAGCCAGGTGAACCAGCTCAATTCCCGCCTCGAGGGCGTGTTTTCTTATCCTTTCGTCCCTGTAGAATTCTCCGTAGTAGATCTTCCGGATTCCGGCATTGGCGATCATCTTGAAACAGTCATAGCAGGGGCTGGCGGTGATGTAGATTTCGCTGTCGTTGATGGTTACGCCGTTCCTGGCCGCCTGAACGATGGCGTTGGCCTCGGCATGGATGGTCCGGACGCAGTGGCCGTTTTCCATTTCATGTCCTGCGTCGTCGCAGTGGGGAAGACCGCGAATGCTGCCGTTGTAACCGGTCGACAGGATGGTCTTGTCCCGGACGATAACGGCACCGACGTGCTTCCGGTCGCAGGTGGCCCGGCTGGCTACTTCCCGGGCGATATTCATGAAATAGGTTTCCTGGCCAACCCGGCCTTTGGATCGAGTCACAACGGAAAGTTAACGGTGGAAAGGGAAAGGACACAAAGAATTGACTGTTGATTATTGAAAATTGATTATTTACGGGCAAACGGTTGCTCGTTTCTCGTCACCGGTTACCGGGTGCCTGTCAACTGGCTACTGCGTACTCCCTGACGGCGCTTTCTTCCTGGAGGAGCGGTCGAAAATCCTGACAGATCCGCACGGTTCGCCATAGAGGACATGGTCGGCGTGGGCCACCAGCTTCGCCGTAAGGATCAGATACGCCCAGGTGGGCACGGGGACATCCGAGCACCCTTTTATGAGAACCCGCTTCTTCCTGTACCGGGACCAGTCGATCTCTTCCACCGACTTCCGGAAGGAAGCCTCCCTGAGGATCCCGTTGTCCAGAAAATCGTCCATGTATATCGTTTCCATGGTGGGTTAGGAGTCAGGGGTTATGGGTTAGGGGGAAAAGCTGGAGAACTGGAGAGATGGAGGATTGGGCCGAGAGCACAAATAACCAGTGACCTGTTACGCATTACGAATTCCGCATCCCGAATTACGCATTACGCCGAATGGCTCAACGCAAAATGCAGAGTGGTAAGTGAAAAAGTCAAAACAACCAACGTTATTTTTCAATTCGCACTTCCGTGTGGCGGTACGCTACACGGAGAAGGAGGTTCCGCATCCGCATGTTCGGACGGCGTTGGGATTGTTGAACCGGAACCCTCCGGAAAGCACATCTGTGGAAAAATCGATTTCCATTCCCCTCAGATACATGAGGGATTTCAGATCTACCACCACCTGGATACCGTGAGACTGGAAGATCTTGTCGAAATCCCCCACGGAATCGTCCCAGCCGAGGGCGTAGTTGAGGCCGGAACACCCTCCGCCCGTCACAGCCGCCCTCAGGTAGGGTCCGTCCTGGGGTGACCGGATCTGTTTCAGACGTTCGGCGGCCCGTTCTGTGAGGGTAATTCCTTCAAGAATTTCCTGTGTCAGTTCGGTTTCAGGCATGATGGATCCTTTCTTGGTTGTGTTATTGCCAGCTTCCTGGCTCCTCCGGTTCAGGAGGGGACTGGGGTTTCGCACGGGAAGCAATTCCGAACCCAAGTTTCTGTTTTGCTTCATCGCTCATCATCTCCGGCTTCCAGGGAGGATCGAAAGTTACCTCCACCTGGGCCGCAGACACGCCGGGGAGGGATTCCACCTTTTCCTGGATGTCGCGGGCCATAAGACCGCCCATGCCGCAGCCCGGCGTGGTCAGGGACATGACCACCTTTACCGTACTGACTCCCTCGGGAGAAGCGGACTCGATGTCAATGTCGTAGATGAGGCCCAGATTCCACAGGTCAATGGGAATCTCCGGGTCGTAGCACTCCTTCAAGACGCTTACGATCTGTTCTTCGGTGACGGTCATGGCCGGGCTATCCTTCCACAATGTCGGAAACCGTGATCCCCTCCAGCATGTTCCTCATGGTCCGGTTGATCCTTTCCACGGGCAAACGAATGGTGCAGCTTCCCACGATCTCACAATTTGAATCGAAATAGCAGTCCATGATTCCCAGGGGTCCTTCCATGGTCTCAAAAAACTCTCTCAGTGTGATGCTTTCAAGCTTCGCTTTCAGCCTGTACCCTCCCCTGGGACCCTGCACAGGCTGAATGATCCCCTTCCGGGCCAGTTCCTGGAGGATTTTCGCGAGAAGGGGATAGGGAATATCACAACGTTCTGAAATCTCCCGGGTGCTGACAACGCTATCCTTTTCAACCGACTGTATGTGTCGCAGAGCAATGAGACTGTATTCAGTCCTTCTGGTTAGTTTCAGCATGTTTAACCCGACTATAATAGTCCTGTTTCAACTTTAAAGAACTGGTCTGTCATTTGCAAGGGGCAATCCCGTTCAACCTCAGGCTGTTACCAGCCGGGATAGTTTCTTGACCGTGGCCACGATCTCCCCGGTGGCGGTGGCAATGTCTTCCTGAGTGGTAAACCTTCCCACCGAGAAGCGAACGGCTGAGAGGGCCTCTTGTTCGGTCCTGCCCAGGGCCCGGATCACGTAGGAGGGCTCCAGGGTGGCACTGGAGCAGGCCGAGCCGGTTGAGCAGGCCACATGTTTCATCCCCATGAGAAGGGATTCGGCGTCCACTCCGGGAAAGCAGACGCTCAGATTGTGAGGGAGCCGGTGTTTCAGGCTCCCGTTCACAACCACATCAGGCAGCTCCTTCTGGATTCCGGTCCGGAGTCTATCCGTTAAGTCTTTCAGCCTGTCATTCTCCGCTTCGCGTTCTTTCCGGAGAATCCGGACGGCTTTCCCCAGACCCACAACCAGGGGTACTGGCACCGTTCCCGAACGCATTCCCCGCTCGTGTCCTCCTCCGTCCATCTGGATTTCCAGCTTCACGCCCGGTTGCCGTGCCCGGACGTACAGAAACCCGATACCCTTGGGGCCGTAAATCTTGTGTCCCGATGCCGCCAGGAGATGGATACCCGCCCTCTTCACGTCCAGAGGGAGTTTTGCGAAGGACTGGGCGGCGTCCACGGCGAAGAATACCCCCTTGTCTTCACAGATGGCTCCGATTTCTTCAATGGGGTTCAGCACTCCGATTTCGTTGTTGGCGTGCATGATGACCACCATCACCGTGTCTTCCCGGATGGCTGACCCCACCCGTTCGGGACTGACCCGGCCGTCCTTTTCCACGGGCAGATAGGTGATCTTCCACTCCTGGGCCTCCAGGTGCTTGCAGGTATCCAGTACCGCTCGGTGTTCGGTGACCTGGGTGACCATATGACGTCCCCTGTCCCGGTAGGCCTGGGCAACACCCTTTAAGGCCAGGTTCACCGATTCAGTGGCCCCGCTAGTAAAGACGATCTCCCTGGGGGAGGCGTTCAGCTCCTGGGCCACCGTTTTCCGGGCTCTGTCCACCGCTTCTTCCGCCTCCCATCCAAACCTGTGGTTCCGGCTGGCGGCATTGCCGTATTTGTCCGTGAAATAGGGGACCATGGCCTCCATGACGCGGGGATCAACGGGAGTGGTGGCATTATAGTCCAGGTATATTATCACTCCGGATTCCCTCAGGTGAGAAAAGCCAGGGCCTTTCTGACGCCCTCAGCCAGACGGTCGATTTCCTGTTTTGTGTTGTAAACGTAGAAGCTGGCCCGTACGGTGGCCGGTACTCCCAGCCTCTGCATCACAGGCTGGGCGCAATGGTGACCGGCCCGGACGGCAATACCTTCGTGGTCAAGAAACTGGGCCAGGTCGTGAGGATGAATTCCCTTCACGTTGAAACTCACGACGGCTCCCCGAACGGGAGGACTTCCGTAGATAGTGACCTCCGGAACGGCACCCATTACCTCCAGGGCGTACTCCAGGAGCCCCTGCTCGTAGGCATGGATATTCTCTATTCCCAGATCTTCAATGTACTCCACAGCCGCCCCCAGTCCGATGGCCTGGGCAATGTTGGGCGTCCCGGCTTCAAACTTTCCCGGCACCTCATTCCAGGTGGCATGCTCCATGGTGACCGTTCGGATCATCTCCCCTCCCCCCAGGAACGGTTCCATGGATTCCAGGAGCGGGCTTTTTCCGAACAGGACTCCCACCCCGCTGGGCCCCAGCATCTTATGACCGGAGAACGCCAGGAAATCACATCCCAGTTCCTGGACGTTCACAGGGGAATGGGGGACGCTCTGGGCACCATCCACCAGCACCAGGGCACCCACCGCCCGGGCGTACTCCACGATCCGTTCGATAGGATTCACCGTTCCAAAGACGTTGGACTGGTGAGTCACTGCGACCATCCGAGTGTGGGAGGTGAAGGTTTCTCCTGGATCATCAGGAAGGTTGAGGGTGCCGTTGGTGTGGATGGGAATGTAGCGGAGAACGGCCCCTGTGTCCCTGGCCAACAGCTGCCAGGGAATGATGTTGCTGTGGTGTTCCATCTCCGTGACCAGGATCTCGTCAGAGGGACCCAGACGGTAGCGTCCCCAGGCATAAGCTACCAGATTGATGGCCTCAGTGGTCCCCCGGGTGAATACGATGGATCTGGCACCTTCCGCGCCGATGAAACCGGCCACCCGGGACCGGGCCTCTTCGTATTCCTCTGTCGCCTTCTCGCCGATCGCGTAAATGGTCCGGTGAACATTGGCGTTGTAAGACCGGTAGTACTCGTTGAGCTTATCCAGAACCCGCCCCGGTTTCTGGGAAGTGGCAGCGTTGTCCAGGTACGCCAGGGGATGACCGTGGACCTCCAATGTGAGGATAGGGAAATCTGCCCGGATCTGTTCCACGTCCAGGGACGTTGACCGGGTGGATTCATCCGAAACGTCCGGCCGGGGGGTTTTCGTGCTCAGGCTCACAGGAGCCCCAGCTGCAGTTTGGCCGCGTCCGATATCATGCTCTGGTTCCATGGAGGATCCCACACCAGTTCCACGTCAACCTCCCTGACCCCGGGAATTTCCATGATCCTGGATTTCACCTCCTCCGCCAGAGGTCCTCCCATTCCACAGCCCGGTGCAGTGAGGGTCATCTTGACTTCTACCCGGGTGCCCCCCTTTTCCAGGGGAATGAATTCGCAGGAATAGATGAGACCCAGATCAACAATGTTGACGGGGATTTCGGGATCGTAGCAGGATTTCATCACATTCCACACCCGCTGTTCGTCCACTTCGACGTTTTCATCCTGCTCTCGGGTCGCCGGCTCTTGAGCGACAGGTTCTTCTCCGATGGCATCGGCGTCTTTTCCTTCCAGACGAACCAGATTTCCGTGAATCAACAGGGTGTAGCTGCCTCCCAGGGCCTGGGTGATCCGCACTTCTTCCCCGGATTTGAGGGTAACCTTCGTACCGTAGGGGATGATGGTGGCCTCACAATCACGGGTCAGGGTAATAGGTTCGCTGTACTGCATGATAACCTCATGGTTTCTTATTCAGTGGAAACAACCTGTTTTTCGTCCTTCAGGGACGAGTTAAAGGTGTGCCAGGCCAGGGTGGCACACTTGACCCGGACAGGGTACTTTCGAACGCCGGCCAGGACCTCCAGTTTTCTTTCGGAAGGGGAGCCAGCGTCCGCCTGTGTCACCATCGCATGAAATTCCTGGAACAGTTCCCTCGCCTCCGGGACAGATTTTCCCTTCAGCACTTTGGTCATGATGGAGGCGGAGGCTCTGGATATGGCACACCCCGACCCCTGGAAGCGGATGTCCTCAATCACATCGTTTTCCAGGTGAAGATAAACGGTTATTCTATCCCCGCACAAAGGGTTGAATCCTTCGGCCTGTCGATTGGCCCCATCCAGGGGTCCGAAATTCCGGGGATTCCGGTTGTGGTCCAGGATCATCTCCTGGTAGAGATCCCTCAGGTCATCTCCATCATTGGAAGGAGTCATTTCACCAGCGCCTCCCAGCGGATCCCGGATAGCCAATCCTCCAGGCGACGGCTGAGGTAGTCCCTCACGGGTTCCGGGGGAATATCCTGGATGACCTCGGCGGCGAATCCGGTGGCGAGCAGGGTCTTGGCGGATACCGCATCCAGGCCCCGGGACTGGAGGTAGAAAGTGGCCTCCTTGTCCAGTTGGCCAGTAGTGGAACCGTGGGTGCAGCGGACATCGTCCGCATTGATCTCAAGTTGTGGATTGGAATTGACCAGGGCCTCGTTGGTGAGCAGAAGGTTTCGATTCTCCTGATCGGCATTGGTCTTCTGGGCATCCTGTTGGACACGTATCCGTCCGTTGAACACCCCGTGTGACCGGTCGCCGTGAATCCCTTTGTATAATTGGTGACTGGTACCATGTGGCTTTTCGTGACTGACAAAGGTGTGGTTGTCTACGTGCTGCCGGCCCCTGGCCAGGACCAGGCCGTTCAGGATGCATTCACACCCCTCTCCGTCCAGACGGGTGTTGGCGTCGTTCCGGGTCAGCTTCCCACCCATGACCACCGACCAGGCCGAAACGGTACTGTTTTCGAGTTGAAAGGTATCGGTGGTGGCGATGCGGTAGGCTTCCTCCGAACCCTCTTGCAGCTTCACATAACAGAGCTTGGCATTCTCGCTCACTACGATTTCCGTCACCTGATTGATCAGGGTATCATACTCGGACAGCCCCACATAATGTTCCACCACCGTGATCTCACTGCCGGGTTCCGCCCAGATGAGGTGTCTCAAGTGGTACGCCCTGCGAGGTCCGGGAGGATCGGAGACGGCCATCACGTGGACGGGTCTGTCCAGTACCGTATTCTCCGGGACATGGATGAACACACCGTCGGCCATGAACGCTGTGTTGAGGGCCACCAGGGCTTGATTGTGATAATCGGCAATCTGCCCCAGATGGAGGGAAAGGCGCTCCGCATCCCCGTGGATGGCTTCTGCCAGGCTTCCGATTTCGATGCCGCCCTGGCGAGATGGGAGCGAGGATAGGGTCCGGTCAAAGCGACCGTTCACCACCACCACCCGGTAGAAATCGCCCATGACGTAGGGGTTCAACCTCGCTCCATCGAGCTCCGCCGGCTCATCCGGCAGGCGGCGGTAGGCCTCCCGGGCCATGGTATGAATATCCGTATGCTTCCAGTTTTCCAGCGCCGGAGTCGGGAAACCCAGTTCGGTAAACCGGTTCATCCCTGCCTGGCGCAATTGGGAAATGACGGCAGGTTCACCCGAGAATTCTCCCTTTTTGAGCGACCTGAAATCCTTGAGGTAAAGGCCCACGGTTTCATCCGGCGTTGGTTCCCTGGACCGGGGGTTCTTGGCGGCCTTCCGGGTTACGGTTTCTGATGTCTCAGCCACAGGTTTCTAAGCCTCCCGAGCCTCCTTTTTCTCGAGCCAGGCGTACCCTTTTTGTTCCAGTTCGTGGGCCAGCTCTTTGCCTCCGGACAGGACGATCCTTCCGTCAAGAAGCACATGGACGTGGTCCGGCTCCATGTACTGAAGGATCCGCTGATAGTGGGTGATGACAACGATTGCCCTGTCGTCGTTGAGGAAGTTGTTCACCCCGTTGGCCACGATTCTGACCGCATCGATATCGAGACCGGAGTCGGTCTCATCCAGGACGGCAAGTTTCGGGTCCAACATCAGCATCTGAAGGATTTCGTGACGCTTTTTCTCCCCGCCGGAAAAGCCGTCGTTCACCGACCGGGTAAGATAGGATTTGTCCATCTGAACCACCTTCATTTTCTCGTGGATGAGATCGAGAAAATCAGTGGCGTCCGTCTCCTCCTCACCACGGTACCTGAGTACGGAATTCAGGGCCGATCTCAGGAAATAGGCTACGTTTACTCCAGGAACCACCACTGGATACTGGAAGGCCATAAAGAGACCTTCCAACGCCCGTTTGTCGGGACTCATCTCAAGGAGGTCCTGGCCCTGGAATGTGACGGTTCCGGAAGTGACCTGGTACAGATCCCGGCCGGCCAGAACCTGAGCCAGGGTACTCTTCCCCGAGCCGTTGGGTCCCATGACGGCGTGGAGTTCTCCCGTCTTAACCGTGAGGTTAATGCCTTTGAGTATCTCCATCCCTTCAGTGGCTACAGAAAGATTCTTGATTTCCAACATAGTCATAGGTCTGTACGCGATGAATTTAAGGCATCAGGAGTCAGGAATAAAGAAGCCGTGGACGGAGGAAGGCCCGGGGGCCTGCGACTATCCCACACTCCCTTCCATACTCACCTCCAGAAGCCGCTGCGCCTCCACGGCAAACTCCATGGGCAGTTCGTGAAAAACCTCCTTGCAAAAGCCGTTGATGATCATGGAAACGGCGTCGTCATTGGGAATGCCCCGTTGATTGCAGTAGAACAGCTGGTCCTCACCGATGGTGGACGTGGAAGCCTCGTGTTCCATCTGGGCCGATGGGTTGCGCACGTCGATGTAAGGAAATGTATGGGCCCCACACCGGTCGCCGATGAGCATGGAATCGCACTGGGAATAATTCCGGGCGTTGTCCGCCCCCTTCAGGATTCTCACCATTCCCCGGTAAGTATTCTGGCCCCGGCCGGCCGAAATCCCCTTGCTGATGATGGTGCTCCGTGTATTCTTTCCGATATGAATCATTTTTGTTCCCGTATCCGCCTGCTGGAAGTTATTGGTGAGGGCCACGGAGTAGAATTCTCCGACGGAATTGTCTCCCTTTAAGATACACCCGGGGTATTTCCAGGTTATGGCAGACCCGGTTTCCACCTGAGTCCACGAAATCTTGGAGTTGTTCCCGGCGCATTTTCCCCGTTTGGTGACAAAATTGTAGATGCCCCCTTTGCCTTTCTCATCTCCAGGGTACCAGTTTTGAATGGTGGAATACTTGATTTCAGCATTGTCCAGAGCCACCAGTTCCACCACGGCCGCATGAAGCTGGTTTTCGTCCCTCATGGGGGCTGTGCATCCCTCAAGGTAACTGACATAACTGCCCTCATCGGCTATGACGAGCGTCCGCTCGAACTGCCCGGTCTGGGCCGCATTGATCCGGAAATAGGTGGAAAGCTCAAGAGGACACCTTACCCCCTTGGGGACGTACACAAAGCTTCCATCGGAAAAGACCGCTGAATTCAGGGAAGCGAAAAAGTTATCGGTGTGGGGAACCACTGTGCCCAGGTATTTCTTAACGAGCTCCGGGTGGTTCTGAACCGCTTCAGAGAACGAACAAAAGATCACCCCGTATTTCTTCAGCTCTTCCTTAAAGGTGGTGGCTACAGACACGCTGTCGAACACGGCGTCCACTGCCACCCCGGCCAGCCTTTTCTGTTCCTCCAGGGGGATCCCCAGTTTTTCGTAGGTTCTCAGCAGCTCGGGATCAACTTCTTCCAGGGTCTTAGGTCCTTCCCCCTTTTTTTTCGGGGCGGCGTAGTAGCTGATGGCCTGGTAGTCGATGGGCGGATAGTGAATGTTCGCCCATCGGGGTTCCGCCTGAGCCTTCTCCTGTTTGGTCCAGTGGCGAAAGGCCTTCAGACGCCACTGAAGCATAAAACGGGGCTCGTTCTTTATGGCGGAAATCAGCCGGACGACGTCCTCATTCAACCCCGGGGGGATCATCTCCTGCTCAATATCGGTGACGAACCCGTACTTATAAGCCTGTGAAATCCGGTCCTGAATGACCTGAGTGTCCGTTGCCATGACTGCCCTTGGTTTCAACGTCGGACGTCAAACGTTGAACGATAGACGTTTCTCCCCGTTTCTCCAGTGCTCCATTTCTCCGCGACCCCGGTTTTCCCCACGTTCTTACCCTGGACCTTACGAAACTGCCGGCCCTTCATCAAGATGAATAAGAGGATACCGGTCCTGTGGGGTCACGATACACCGCTGGCCACCTTGATGGCATGATTCGGATTGTCCCCACAGTCGGGACACACCTGTGGAACGCATCCGATGGAAGGAAAATCTTCGAGTTTTCTCCATACCCAGGCCCCATGGCTTCTTCTCCGCTTCCGGATGGTATTGCTCCGCCAGTCTTCCCACACCGTATGGCAGCGGGGACAGACCCGGGGGGTCCTGGCCACCGTTTTATGGGTTCGGTTCCTGTTTTCTAGATGGGTTTCGGACATCGGCAAACACCTTGTAAGAATAGATCCGGATTCAACATCGATTCATGGTTTCGGGACCCCGAATCTTGCGGGGGATTACCACGCTTGTCCCCACTTAGCCGGGAGCCACTCGTGATGACAAGAGTACCGAAAGGGCTGTTCTTAGACACAAATCTAATTCCAGATGATGGGAATCCTTTCCCCGCACTCGCAGGTCTCATCGCGAATCCCCTGCCTGACGATCTTGTGCCAGTTCCGAACGATCAGGGAACGGTGACATTGAGGGCAGTAGGTGGTCTGACCGTCGGAATCGAACACATTCCCCACGTAGACGTACTTCATCCCTTTCTCCATGGCCAGAGTTCTGGCATTCCGGAGGGTCGCATGGGGAGTCGGGGGTGTATCCATCATCTTGAAGTCGGGGTGAAACGCGGTGAAGTGCACAGGGACCTCGTCGCCTACGTTCTCCAGAATCCAGTCCACCATCCTGTCAATTTCATCCATTCCGTCATTGTGTCCCGGAATGATTAAGTTGGTGATTTCCGTCCACACCTCTGTATCGTTCACGAGCCACACGATGGTATCCAGCACATCCGTCAGGTGGGAAAACGTGAGCTTGTGATAGAACGTATCTGTGAAGGCTTTCAGGTCCACGTTGGCAGCGTCGATCAGGGGATAGATTTCCTCCCGGGCATGGGGGGTGATGTAGCCGGCCGTCACCATCACATTCTTGATGCCTACCTCCCGGGCGACCCTGGCGATATCCATCACCCATTCCCCCCAAATGGTGGGGTCGTTGTACGTGTAGGCAATACTGGGACAGTTGTGTTTTAACGCAATCCGAACCACCTCATCCGGGGTGGCAGTTACGGAGCGGGTTTCATCCAGTTTCGCCTTGGATATGTCCCAGTTCTGGCAGAACCGGCATCCGAGGTTGCACCCCGCCGTTCCAAAACTCAGCACTGGCGAACCGGGCAAGAAGTGGTTCAGCGGCTTTTTTTCTATGGGATCTACGGCAAATCCCGTGGACGTTCCGTAGGCGGCCTGGTAGAGCTTGCCCCGCTTGTTTTTCCTGACAAAGCAAAAGCCGTTCTGTCCCTCCCCGATCTTGCAGTACCGGGGACACAGCGTACAGAGAACCTTACCGTTTTCCAGAGGTTCCCACCATTTGGCTAGTATCTCTGGCATGCCCTGTTCAAACCCTACGGTGCCGTCTGACCAAAATGCTCGTAGTTCTTGGCGATATAGTCGTGCCACTCCTCCGGGACTTCACTTTCTTCAAAGATTGCCTCCACCGGACACTCCGGTTCGCAAGCGCCGCAATCGATGCATTCCTCCGGGTTGATGTAGAGCTGAAGACCTTCTATGCTTTCGCCGGCGTCGATTTTCTTCTTTACGTCCTCCCCCATGTCGTCCTGGGTGAAATGAATGCAATCCACCGGACACACTTCCACACAGGCGGTGTCGCAAACGCCCACACAGGGCTCAGCTATGATGTAGGTCATATTGTCCTCTCTGGTTCAGTTAACAATCAGGACACGGATTGGTTTCGAATCATGGGAAATAGGAGCATTTTTGTCGTATTTAATTTACGACACCCCAAGTCCGGATTTCAAGCGTTATCTGGCTTTCGTTCCGAGGAAAGCGGCGGGAATCGATTCCACCGCTCTCATGACCGTATGACAGAAATGGCGGTTTCTCCTCTGGTCTGGATGGACCCCACCTTGCAGGCAGAAAAGGGGGACTGGCCGTTGAACCGGGCCAGGAAATCGTCGGCTCCCTTTTCCGGCAGGGACAGGAGCAACCCCCCGGACGTCTGGGCATCCGCGGCCATGAGCCTGTGGTGATGGGCCAGAGTAGAATCGAACCGGGTATGAGGTTCGACGAACGAAAGGTTCCGGCGAGTGCCCCCTGGGATCGTCCCCTTTCTGGCCAGGTCTTCCACCCCCTCGAGAAAGCGGAGCTGGTCAAAAGATACCGTGGCCGAAACGTGGCTTGCCCGGCACAATTCCAGAAGATGTCCCAGGAACCCGTATCCCGTGACGTCGGTTGCGGCATGAACGCCGCACTGAATCATCAGGCGCGAGGCATGGTCATTGAGAGCGGTCATGAGGGACGTGGCGGTCTCGATCTGACCCTTCGAGGCCGTCGCCCGTTTGATGGCGGTGGAAATGATGCCGGTCCCCAGGGGTTTGGTCAGGACCAAAACGTCACCCGGCTGGGAGGTGGAGTGTCTGATGAGTCTATCCAGGTCCACCTGGCCGGTGACCACCAGGCCGTATTTGGGCTCTCTGTCATCGATGGTGTGACCCCCCACGATGGGAATCCCCGCTTCCCGGGCTTTGTCCATGCCCCCTTTGAGGATCCGGGCCATCACGTCGGTGGAAAACCCTTCGGCGGGAAAGGCCGCGATGTTCAGGGCGAAAAGAGGCACACCGCCCATGGCATAAATATCTGACAAGGCATTCGCGGCGGCAATCTGGCCAAAATCATAGGGATCATCCACCACGGGAGTGAAGAAATCGACAGTCTGCACCATGGCCCTGTTTCCTTCCAGGCGTACCACGGCGGCGTCGTCGTGACCGTCGAATCCCACGATCACGCGCTCATCATCGACCGCAGGCAGCTGACTCAGAACCTGAGCCAGGGCTTCGGGACCGAGCTTACAGGCTCAGCCCGAGCCGTGACTCAAGGTGGTCAGTCGCTTCATCTCATCAGATGCCATAGACTGCAGTGAACAGCGGACTAAACCTGATCCACCAGGCCCTGACTGAACTTCTTGACGTCTTCGATGGTCTGGATATCCAGGTCTTTCAGATAATCCAGATGGACTGACCTGAAGGTGTACTGAAGGTGAAGCTGATTCAGGTAGTCTTTCAGGGTTTCCGGAAAATGCATGGTCTTGAGGACGATGGCTTTCAGGGGGAATTCGGGGATGGTCTTATCCAGCGAATGGAGAGTCAGATTGTTCTCCCTGATTTCTTTTCTCACCTGGCGGATGCGGGAAAGGCGAACGGGGGAGAGGAATTCCCATGGTGCCGTCTCGTCCCTGATGCTCTCTAGAAATCCGTATCCCTTCTTGAATGCCGTCAGGAACAACTGGCCGTAGACCCGTCCCTTGAGGTTCCTGGAAAGGAAAGAATCGACTTCCTGTTTCCGTTCTTCCACGAATCTATGCCAGATGCGGAAGTAGGGACGGTAAAGAAAAAAGCCAAAAGGTGTCTTGAACGAGTTTCTGGTGTTGAAAAAACTCTTCGCATCATAGGCCCGATTACGGAGGTGATGGCGTATTTCATGGGGAAACAGGTGGAAGGTGTCGGAAGATGAATCGATGGCCTCTTCCAGAATGAAATCGTCCGGGATTTCCAGCTCTCTGGGATGGACTGAATACGATTTTTCCACCCCGTGGACGGTGATGGAAATAAACGCACCCAGGTCGCTCATTTTGATCAGATTGTCCAGGGCCCTATCAAACTGGGGCAGGGTGGTGATGGATGGAAAGGAGGAGCTCTGAAACAGGTCTGGAAAGAAGGAGAGCTGACCGATGGTTCGGGATTTGAACATGGTTAGGGGTGTAGGGTCGAATCCTATGCTCCTGTAGAGTTTAGCCCGCTACAGAACAAGATGCAATATCGCGAGCTCTTCGTGAACCTTGAGGTTTACGGGACGTTTAACCGTTGTGTATCGGTATGCTTGGTACTAAATTGATATGAGTCGATGAAAACGCGCGTCGGTTTCCCTCCCCGGCATGAGCTAAAATTTCCCAGCCCATGGTAAAGAAAGAGGTCAAACAGACAGACAGCGTTGTGATTCGTTTCGCGGGGGATTCCGGGGACGGAATGCAGCTCATGGGGGACCGGTTCACCCATACCACGGCCCGCATCGGCAACGATCTGGCCACCTTTCCGGATTATCCCGCGGAGATCCGGGCCCCTGCAGGAAGCCTGGCGGGCGTCAGCGCCTTCCAGCTTCAGTTTTCCAGCCATGACGTGTACACTCCCGGGGATCAACTGGATGTTCTGGTAGTCATGAATCCCGCCGCCTTGAAAGTCCATCTGGTCGATCTCAAACCGGGAGGAACGATCATCGCCAACGCCTCGAGTTTCACCCTCCGAAACCTGAAGATGGCTGGATGGCAGTCCAATCCCCTTGAGGACGGAAGCCTCTCTGACTACAAAGTGTATGACATCGAAATCAGTCGGCTGGTTGCCAACGCCCTGGAGGACATGGGTTTGAACTCCAAGACGGTGGAGCGGACCAAAAACATGTTCGGTCTCGGACTGATGTACTGGATGTACGGACGTCCCATCGAGCCCACCCTGGAGTGGCTGAAGAAAAAATTCAAGTCGAGGCCGGAACTCATCGAAGCCAATGCCCGGTCCTTGAAGGCCGGATATCATTTCGGGGATATATCGGAAATCTTTGCCGCCAGCTACCGGGTGGGGAAAGCACCCCTTAAAGCAGGGACGTACCGGAACATCACCGGGAATCATGCCCTGGGTCTGGGCCTGGTGGCGGCCAGCAAGATGTCGGGCCTTCCTCTTTTTTTCGGGGGCTACCCCATCACCCCAGCCAGCGATATTCTTCACCAGCTGTCCCGTTACCGGAACTTCGGAGTGAAGACCTTCCAGGCCGAAGATGAAATCGCTTCCATCGGTGCCGCCCTGGGGGCGGCCTACGCCGGTAGCCTTGCCGTCACGGCTTCCTCCGGTCCCGGGATTGCCCTTAAGAGCGAGACCATCGGACTGGCGGTAATGACGGAGCTTCCTCTTGTGATCTTCGACGTCCAGAGAGCCGGCCCCAGTACGGGTATGCCCACCAAAACGGAGCAGGCCGACCTGTTCCAGGCCATGTTCGGACGAAACAGCGAGTCTCCCGTTCCTGTCCTGGCCGCCGCAACCCCCGGGGATTGCTTTTTGGTGGCCTATGAAGCCTGCCGGATTGCCGTCAAATACATGACCCCGGTGATCGTCCTTTCCGATGCCTACCTGGCCAACGGGTCAGAACCGTGGAAGATACCCGGTGTGGAGAATCTCCCCCCTATCCCGGTGAAGTTTCCCGGGGAGGGTGACGGTCAGTTTAACCCCTACGAGCGGGATGAAACCACTCTGGCCAGAGAGTGGGCTCTTCCGGGAACCGTGGGGTTGGAACATCGCATCGGGGGGCTGGAAAAGGAGAGCATCACCGGGAACGTGAGTTACGACCCCGATAACCACGATTTGATGACGCGACTGAGAGCCCGGAAGGTGGCGGGGATGACCCGGGAGATTCCCGACTCGGAGGTCTTCGGGGAAAAAACGGGAGATCTGTTGGTCCTGGGATGGGGAAGCACGTACGGTGCAATCCGCACGGCTGTGGAACGGACCCTGGACGAAGGCCTGTCCGTTGCCCAGCTTCACCTGCGATGGTTGAACCCCCTCCCCTCTGACCTGGGAGAAATCCTCCTCAAGTACCAGAAGATTCTGGTCCCAGAGGTGAACATGGGACAGTTGAACCGGCTCATCCGGTCTGAGTACCTGGTCGATGCCGAAGGATCGAACCTGGTGAGAGGCAGACCCATCCGGTCTTCTGTCGTGGTCGGGAAAATCAAATCCATGCTGGGAGTTGACCATGAGTGAAACCAAACTGGAGACCCCCCTTACCCGCAAGGACTTTGTGTCCGATCAGGATGTCAGATGGTGTCCAGGATGCGGGGACTATTCCATCCTGGCTCAGACCCAGAAGGTTTTTCCCGATCTTGGTGTCGCCCGGGAGAAGTTCGTGTTTATTTCCGGCATCGGATGTTCGAGCCGGTTCCCCTACTACATGAATACGTACGGGTTCCATACCATTCACGGCCGGGCACCGGCCATCGCTTCCGGTGTAAAGCTGGCCAATCCGGACCTGTCGGTATGGGTGATCACGGGCGACGGGGACGCCTTGAGCATCGGAGGGAATCACTTTCTGCACACTCTCCGAAGAAACCTGGATATCAACATCGTGCTTTTTAACAATGAAATCTACGGACTGACCAAAGGCCAGTATTCGCCCACCTCCGAACTGGGAAAGATCACCAAATCTACCCCCTTCGGGTCCCTCGACAGGCCGTTCAATCCGCCTGCGGTAGCCCTGGGTGCTTCAGCCACCTTTGTGGCCAGGTCCATCGACGTTTTCGGCAGTCACCTTCAGGATATGCTCCACCGGTCCTTCGAACACCACGGTACCTCCTTTCTTGAGGTGTACCAGAACTGTCTCATTTTCAACGACGGTGCTTTCGGCGACCTGACCGATAAGGATGTGAAAGACGACCACGTTCTGGTGCTGGAACACGGCAAACCCCTGGTGTTTGGGAAGGACGGGGACAGGGGGATCCGCCTGGATGGATTCACTCCGCAAGTGGTAACCCTGGGAAAGCAGGCGTCAAAAGACGATCTGTTGGTACACAACGAAACGGACAAGAATCTTGCCGTGATTCTGGCCCGGCTTACCTATGATGACCGGTTTCCCAAGCCCATCGGTGTCCTGTACCGATCAGATGAACCCGCCTACGAGGACATGCTGGCGGCCCAGATTAAAAAAGCGAAGGAAACCCTGGGTGAGGGAGATCTGGCCGAAGAGTTGCGCGGAACGGATACGTGGGAGGTTGACTGACCTCCAGCCGGCCCCCCCGTTTTCATCCCTGAACTAACTGGTACAATCCTAAAGCTAAGGAGATTCTGGTCATGGATTTTCGCGTCGAAACGGATACCATGGGGGAAATGAAGGTCCCTTCCCATAAGTACTGGGGAGCTCAGACCCAGCGGTCGCTGGAGAATTTCCGGATTGGCCGGGAACATTTCCCCAGGGAGTTCATCCGGGCCTACGGTCTGATCAAACAGGTGGCGGCCCAGGTGAACGCTGAGCTGGGGATCCTTGACAAAAAGGTTGCGGATGTCATCGCTGACGTGGCTCAGGAAGTCATGGACGGCGAACACGACGACCACTTTCCTCTGGTCATCTGGCAGACGGGCAGCGGTACCCAGACCAACATGAATTTCAACGAAGTGATCGCCAACCGTGCCATCGAACGGATGGGAGGTGACATGGGTTCCAAGAGCCCGGTCCATCCCAATGATCACGTCAACAAATCCCAGTCCACAAACGACACGTTTCCTACGGCCATCAATGTGGCAGCGGCCGTGGAGATCACGGGCCGGCTCATTCCCGAGGTGGAGGGACTCCGGGACTCCCTGGAGAAGAAAGCAGCCGAGTTCAAGGATATCGTGAAGCTAGGACGAACCCACCTTCAGGATGCCACCCCCCTGACCCTGGGACAGGAATTCTCCGGGTACGCTTCCCAACTCTCCCACGCCCTGAATGCTGTGGAGAACGCCCTTTCCCACCTTTATGAACTGGCCATGGGGGGGACTGCTGTGGGGACGGGAATCAACGCACCGGAAGGGTTTGCCGAGAAGGTGGCGGAAAGAATCGCTCAAAAAACGGGACTCCCGTTCAGGACCGCACCCAATAAGTTCGAAGCCCTGGGGGCTCACGACGCCGCGGTGGAGATGGCCGGGAGCCTGACCACCCTGGCGGTTTCACTCAATAAGATCGCCAACGATGTCCGGTGGCGCGGGCGCGGACCGGCGATCCTGATCGACCCCGGGGCAATCGGGGCCGATGCCGGGCATCGGCCGCGGTCGTCGCGGCGACGGGTATTTCCGGCTGTGGCGATGGGCGTCGTGCTGCATGAGCTGGCTCAT
>JBHIAI010000132.1:0-4668 GCA_046861655.1 Fidelibacterota bacterium
GTGGATGCCGTTGTTGATTACCTTCAGCATCAAGCCTACATCCTGTAGACCCGGTGCCCCTTACGGTTTGGCCCGGGAAGGTTCGTGAAACTCTACCGACAGGTCGGCAACATCAAGGCCGCCCTATTTGCCGGTGCCATCGTTCTTATCATCGGGCTTCTGCTGTATACACGGTCCATCATCGAAGAACTGAGGGAAGAGGGCCGTCAAACCGTATCTCTTTACGCCAAGCTCATGGCCAAGGGTCTCACCGAGGCTACGGATACCGAACTCGATTTCGTATTCCGTGAGATTATTCAGAAAGTAACCTTCCCCATTGTCTATTCCGACCGGCAGGGAACGCCCGTGAACTGGCGGAACCTCCCCGGGTCAGAGGAATGGGACCGGGAATCCGTGTTGAAGATCATGAAGGATATGGATCGTCAGGGGGATCCCATTCCACTTGTGGTGACTCTTGAAACTCCCGAGTCAACGGTTCCCAGAGAGGTGGTCCTGGGTCATCTGCACTACGGGACTCAGCCCTCATTCGGACCCTGCGCATACTGCCGTACGTGGAGATCGGTGCTGTAGCCCTTTTTATTCTGGTGGGATTCATTGGGTTTCAAGTTATCCGCAGGAACGAAAAACAGCACATCTGGCTGGGTATGGCCAGGGAAACGACCCACCAACTGGGTACACCGGTTTCGTCCCTTCTGGGGTGGCTTGAAAGACTCCGGGACCACCCCGATGAATCCGCCCGGATTTCCGAACAGATGACTGCCGATGTGGCCCGCCTGAAGCAAATCGGCGATCGTTTTGCCCGGATGGGGTCCCGGCCCACCATGGAGCGGATGGACGTCAAGACCATTCTGTCAGAGGCTGCGGACTACTTCGAAAAGAGGCTGCCCCAGACCGGAAGGGACGTTCAGCTGAAAGCGGATGAGCTGCAATCTATCCCTGTGGAAGGGGTGCGGACCCTTCTGTCCTGGGCTGTAGAGAATCTGTTGAAGAATGCCATCGATGCCGTAGACAAACCTGCCGGTTTGATCACAGTCCGATCATTACGGGAAGGGCAAGAAGCCGTCATTTTGATTGAAGATAACGGCAGGGGCATACCGAAGAGAGACTGGAAAAATGTCTTCCGGCCCGGTTACAGTACCAAGGAAAAAGGGTGGGGACTGGGATTGAGTCTCACCCGGAGGATCATTGAGGAGCATCAGAAGGGAAAAGTGCGGATCCGATGGTCGGAACCGGGGAAGGGGACGGTATTTGAGATCCGGCTCAAAACCCACGAATCTCAGGGTCACAGCCAGAGGGATCCTTCCCCAACGGGAAAGACTTTTAAGGAGTCGTGACGAAATGACCAGAAGAACTTTTATTTCAGCGGGTGTTCTTGGAGCCCTGTTTCCCCGGCGCTTTCTGTCTGGATCTGTCCTGAGGCCTTCCCGCTATCGTGGATCTCCCGTAGTGATATCCACCTGGCGTCACGGTCAGCCCGCCAACAGAGAGGCCATGAAGGTCCTGGATCGGGGCGGGAGCGTCCTCGACGCGGTGGAACAGGGAATCCGGGTGGTGGAAGCGGATCCTGACGTTCGATCGGTCGGTCTGGGGGGGCATCCCGATGAGAAGGGAAACGTGACCCTGGACGCCTGTATCATGGATTCTACCGGAAACGCCGGATCGGTGGCCTTTCTTCAGGATATCCGGCACCCAGTTTCGGTTGCCAGGAAGGTCATGGAAGTCAGCGGTCATGTGATGCTGGCTGGGGACGGTGCCCGGGAGTTTGCCCTGGTCCATGGTTTTCAATCCGAAGATCTCCTCACGCCCGAATCAGAACGGGAATGGCTGGAATGGAAAACATCCTCCGAAAGGGATCGCCGTGGCCATGAGCCTTCCGAATCCCACGATACCATTTCCGTTCTCGCCCAGGACGGCGAGGGGAATCTGGCCGGTGCCTGCAGCACCAGCGGTATGGCCTACAAGATCTACGGGCGGGTTGGGGACAGTCCTATCATCGGCGCAGGACTATTCTGTGACAACGAAATCGGAGCGGCCGGGGCTACGGGCAGGGGGGAAGAGGTGATGAAAACCGTAGGAAGTTTTCTGGTGGTGGAACTCATGCGCCAGGGTCGAACCCCACAGGAAGCATGCGAGGAAGCCCTCCGGAGAATCCTCAAGAGGACGGATGGAGTGCCTGACTTCCAGGTAGCCTATATTGCCCTGAGGGCCGATGGGATTACCGGTGCAGCGGCCCTCAAAGAAGGATTTCAATTTGCCCTTGCCACCCGGACCGGAGACAGGCTTGTGGATGTTTCCCCGGTAAGCGGTGACTGATGGGGAAGAAAACTACAGCCGTTCCGCCACGTAGTCCCAGTTGATCAGATTGTCCAGCACGGCCCTCACGTAATCGGGTCGACGGTTCTGGTAGTCGAGATAGTAGGCATGTTCCCACACATCGATCCCCAGGAGGGTTTTCTTGCCGTAGGCCAGGGGATTCTCCGCGTTGGACATGCCTTCGATGGTCAGAGAACCGTCGGACTCCACCAACCAGGCCCAACCGCTTCCGAATACGCCTCCGGCAATTTGAACAAACTTGTCCTTGAATGGGTCAAACCCGCCGAAGTGTTCTTCCAGCTTTTGGGCGAGAGTCCCTGACGGCTGACGGGCCCCTCCTGGGGTCATTTCTTCCCAGTATATGATATGATTCCATGCCTGTCCGGCGTTGTTGAAGATTTTCTGATATTCTTTATTCCCAAAACTCTTCTGGACAACCTTTTCCAGGGAAAGTTCCGCAAATTCCGTTTCTTGAACCAGCGAGTTCAGGTTGTTGAAGTAGGCCGCATGGTGTTTCCCGTAGTGGAGTCCCACTGTCTGGGATGAAATGGTCGGAGCCAGGGCGTTTTCCTCGTAGGGAAGAGGGGGCAACTGAAATGTGTTAGCGTTGCTATTCATGATCGTGCATCCTTTCCGTACCTGTGATATGGTCCAATGTACCCGCGAAAATGACAGCGGTAATTTCGCCCGGGAACTCCCCCGTTTGAAAGGTAAAACCCAAACCCGTTCCCCTTTCAGCACAGGTCTTTTCACTTTTGCATATTTCATCTGTCAATTTTCATTTTGAGATGATCTGGGATGCCCACGGGACGGACGGCAGAAAACAGTTTTTTGGGGTGGGGCGCATTTTTAATTTGTCTACGGTGAAAAGGAGGCAATTCTGTTGAAGACGACCGCAGGTTTTGTTGTCCTGCTACTGTTTCTGATCATTTTTGGAATCCTGGTACGGAATACCAACGTGGAATCGGAGGGAGTAGAGGGGGAAACACAGGGGGAGCCTTCCAGTCTGGTCCTTTCCTACGGCCGGGAAGGACTGGTGGCGAAAAAGCCCCTTATCTATGAGGGTGAACGTCACTTCCAGAATATCCGGCAATTGACCTTCGGTGGAGAGAATGCGGAAGCTTATTTCAGTTCCGATGGCGAACGATTGATTCTTCAAGCCCATCAGGGAAAGGACAGCTGCGATCAAATCTACGTCATGAACGTGGAAACCGGGGAGATGGAACAGGTCTCCACCGGATACGGGGTGACCACCTGCAGTTTCTTCCAGTATCCTCAGGATGATGCCATCGTCTACGCCTCCACTCACCTGGCCGGACAGGAGTGTCCCCCCAGAGCCGATCCCGGTCTCGGCTATGTCTGGACCCTCTATCCTTCTTACGATATTTTCAAAGCTTCTCCTGACGGATCCAATCTGGTCCGATTGACGGAGTCCGACGGCTATGATGCCGAGGGAACCTACGCCTTTGACGGAAGCAAGATCGTTTACACCTCCATGGCGAGTGGAGACCTGGAAATATGGACCATGGATCCAGACGGGTCAGGAAAGCGTCAGCTTACGGACCGCCTCGGGTATGATGGAGGACCCTTTTACAGTCACGACGGAGAAAAAATCGTGTGGAGGGCTTTCTATCCCGAGACGGAAGAGGGGAAAGAGCGCTATCTGGAGGATCTAAGGAAAAATGCCATGAGGCCTGTGAATCTTCAAATCTGGATCATGAATTCTGACGGGTCCGGTCAAACCCAGGTGACAGACAACGGGGCCGCCAATTTTGCACCGTTTTTCTTTCCCGATGACAGCCGGATCATCTTTGCCTCCAACCTGGGAGGGGGCAGAGGAAATTTCGACCTGTATGCCATCGATCCGGATGGATCAAACCTGGAGCAAATCTCGTTCTTTGACGGTTTTGACAGTTTTCCCATGTTTAGCCCCGACGGAAAGAGGCTGGCGTTCGCCTCCAACAGGAACAGTACAGAGCCAGGGGAGACGAACATTTTCATCTGTGATTGGGTGGAGTAGATCCTCCTTTTCCCTCCTATTTTTTCCCTGGTGGTAATCAGCCTTGAGTTGATTCTTTCCCCTCACGGAGAGAAAGGTTCTTAGTGAAGAACAACCCGGGTATCAGTTCCCGCGTGGCTGATGGAGTATTCTGTTTCGGGTTTCGAAGTCAAAGCCTTAACTTTCCTCACATCTAAAGGACGGACTATGGCTAGAGTGTGTGACATATGCGGTAAGAGACCTTCCTCCGGCAACAGGGTGAGCCATTCTCACAACCTAAACCGTCGCCGGTGGCATCCCAACCTTCAATCGGTGAAGGCTCTCGTGGACGGATCGGTAAAACGGATCCGGGTTTG
>JBHIAI010000133.1:0-4582 GCA_046861655.1 Fidelibacterota bacterium
GGACGCCCAATTGGCGAAGGAAGGGGCGAAGCTGGTGGCCGATGGAAAGGTTCTGGGATGGTTTCAGGGGAGAATGGAGTGGGGACCCCGGGCCCTGGGAAATCGCAGCATCATCGCCGATCCAAGACGGGAGGACATGAAGGACATTCTGAATTCCCGTGTGAAGCACCGGGAGAAGTTCCGCCCCTTCGCCCCTTCCATACTTTCTGAAGCGGTGGGGGATTATTTTGACCAGACCTATCCGGATCCGTTCATGATCAAGGTCTACAACGTCCTGCCCGAGAAACGAAGCGAGATTCCCGCCGTGACTCACGTCGACGGGTCCGGGCGGCTGCAGACGGTCCACAAAGAGACGAATCCCCTCTACTGGCAGTTGATCAAGGCGTTCGAAAACCTGACCGGAGTCCCCGTGGTGTTGAACACATCCTTCAACGAGAACGAACCCATCGTGTGCCGGCCGGAAGAGGCCGTCGATTGTTTCCTTAGGACAAAAATGGACGCGTTGATCATCGGTAACTTTTTGATCGAAAAAGATTAGACGTGCGGATACTGGTGTTCATTCTGCAGTTCCCGCCCGACGTGAATTCCACGGGAATCCTGATAGAGCAATTGTGCGAAGGACTCCTGGACTACGGTCACCAGATAACGGTGATCACGTCTTTTCCTCATTACGAAGATTTTCGTCTCGGTGAGGAATTCAACGGCCGGTGGTTCGAACGGGCACCCCAAAACGGGTTGGACGTGATTCGGACCTATGTGTACGCCGACGGTACCAAACACCGGATGACCAGCAGGCTGATGAACTATGTCTCGTTCAATGTTCTTGCAACGGCGGCTAATCTGTTCTCGCGGGAAAGGTATGACCTCATATTCGCGACCAACGGTTCGTTTTTCACGGGCATTTCATCTTATGTCGGTGGGGGTTTCGGACGAATCCCCTTTGTTTATAACGTTCAGGATCTCTATCCCGACGTTCCCGTTCGAGCCGGTCAACTGCGTAGCAAGAGCGCCATCGCCGTATTGAGAAGGATGGAGCGCTTCATGTATGAAAGGGCAGCCCACATCTCGGTTATCGCCCCTTCGTTCAGGCGGAGCCTGCTGGAAAAAGGAGTGCCCGCGGAGAAAGTATCGGTCATTCCCAACTTCGTGGACACGTCGTTCATCCGACCCATGGACAAGGTGAATTCATTCAGTAAGAAGCATGCCCTGGCCGACAAATTCGTTGTCACCCACGCTGGAAATCTCGGATACGCTTATGATCTGGAAACCATGCTGGACGCGGCCCGGCTTGTTCGGGACCGATATGGCATCCTTTTTCTAGTGATTGGAGAAGGGGTGGCCAAGGTCGAACTCCAGAAACGGGCAGAGACACTTGGATTGTCGAATGTAAGGTTTATGCCCTTTCAACCCAGGGAGGATCTTCCCTTTATCCGCGCATCATCCGATGTTCAACTCTCTCTGTACAGGCCCGGTGCTTCAAGCGACTCCATGCCCTCGAAGGTGTACGAAATCATGGCCAGCGGCCGACCACTTCTGCTGAGCGCCGATGAGGGCAGTGATGCGTGGAATCTGGTGGCCGGGGCGGGTGCCGGAATCACGGTGGAGCCGGGAAACGCGGCTCAACTTTCTGAAGGAATTGTAAGCCTCTATGAAGACACTTCACTAAGGGAGGAAATGGGCCGGAGTGGACGCATTCAGGCCGAGAAAAAGTTCTCCAAAGATGCGGTGGTGCGCCAATACAACAGTCTATTCCATCAGGTTGCCGCTCGCCATGCGAGAACCCGTTCTTAAGCGTCCTCTCGACATTTTCCTGGCCACCATCGGTTTGATCCTGTCGTCTCCCCTGTGGGGGATCGTTTCCCTGATGATCTACATAAAGGACGGTCCCCCAGTATTCTATTCTCAGAAAAGATGGGGAAAGAACGGCGTTCAGTTTGACATTCTTAAGTTCAGGACCATCGTTCCCGACTCAGATGAGAGATACGGAATCCGGCAGGCCACGGAGAACGATCAACGCATCACTTCGCTGGGTCGTTTCCTGAGGTCGGCCGGCATGGATGAACTTCCTCAGCTTCTCAATATTCTGCGTGGGGACATGAGCATCGTGGGTCCCAGACCTCTGGCCGTGGGAGAGGCCCTTTACGATGACTCCGGGCGAAGCGTAAAGTATGAAGATTTTCCGGGGTTCCAGGAACGGTTGACCGTCCGCCCTGGATTGACAAGCCCGGCCACCATTTACAGACCGAAGGATACCGATCCCTCTACCAAGTTCGATCAAGACCTCGCCTATGTCCGCGATCAATCCATCTGGCTCGATCTGAAGCTCATCGCCATTTCTCTTTGGGTCAGCCTTAGAGGCAAGTGGGAGACCCGCGGCAAAAAGTTATAGGTCTTACAACCCCGGTCAGACTATATTTAATCTCGCCTTAATGGCAGACATGGGGCATTACCTTATCGATTTAGTAGGTCCGACATGAGCAGAAGTGTTTCCATCATCGGCGGCTCAGCCGCCGGTTTCTTGACGGGTGCCCTCCTTGCCCGTCGAGGTTTTGAGGTGCAGATCTTTGAATCCGCCGACCGTTTTGACCCCACCCGGCGAACGTTAATCGTGACGAACCGGTTAAAGGAGCTGCTGGGACAGGACTGTAACGGCGCGGTTCTTAATGAAATCCATGAATTTGAGCTATTTGCCGACAGCATGGTAAGTTCGATCAAACTGGACAAGCCTGACCTCATCATCGACCGTTCCATCCTCATTCAGGGTCTGGCGAATGAAACAGACAAACTGGGCGTCAAAACTATGCTCGGTCACCGGTTCGTAAATGTGGAGACGAATGGTAAAGGTTTGCAACTTGTGGTGGAAGAGGGAACGAGAAGAAAATCCATTCTCACGGACATAGTGGTAGGTGCCGACGGTGCCTTCAGCAAGGTGAGAAGGGCCGGAGGATGGCCTCAGCAGGCGACGGTGCCCATCATGCAGGCTATTGTGTCCCTTCCTGAGGGGATGAGTTCATCCACCAGTCGAATCTGGTTCGTCCCTGAAGATACTCCCTATTTCTACTGGCTGATCCCGGAGTCGGAGAGGAAAGCTGCCATCGGGGTCATCGGAGAAGATGGCCGGAAGATGAGAAGCAGAATGGTTCACTTCCTGGAGAGCCACAGCTTCACACCCATAGAATTCCAGGCAGCAAGAATACCATGTTACACGCAGTGGATGCCCATCTCCCGGCGGATGGGAGACGGAACCATATACCTTGTGGGCGATGCGGCGGGTCACGTAAAAGTGTCCACGGTGGGAGGGATCGTAACGGGACTTCAGGGTGCCTTCGGTGTGGCCGAGGCCATCTCGAACGGAGGTTCCGCGTCAGAACTGACCCACCTGAGGCACGAGCTGGACTTGCACCTCTTGATCCGGAAGGTCCTGCACGGCTGGCAGCAGGATGACTACGTCCGGTTGCTGAGGGTCCTGAACAAGAAGACCCATCATGTGCTGGGCAGTGTTACCCGCGACGAGGCATACAGGCTCCTTCGACGATTGCTTCTAAAACAGCCGAAACTTCTGTTACTTGGGATTCGTTCCCTTATTTCCGCCTCTCGCTTTCCGAATGATTACTTGCAGCGAGAGAACCATCGCAACAAAGATTAGGCGTCAGGGACCACAGAGATCGGTCGTAGGTGGCATTTCAGGTATAGCACACGAAAAGTAGATGAACCCGGTGGTGCGGGAGATAATCAGGCGGTTGAATCACCGCCTTTTTTTGGATTGAACCCTTGACCTAATACCGCCTCAACCCGGACCACCCTCCCTTCCAGGGAGAGGAGACGTAAAGATCAGAGGCCAGCATGCGCTGGCCTTATTTAGTTCGGCTACTCTTTCTTCGGGGACTGAAGTGTAAATAGGATTCCGAACAGCAGTACAGTGTTGGCGGCATGGAAGTAGTTTATGGCGTGTTCCACGCCGATAATGTCAACTCCAAACCTTCCCAGGATTCCACCGAGGACAAAAAGGGCAGCCACAATCCAGGAGACTTTTGCTAATTGTTCGTTCATGATGGTTCATCCTCCCTGCGGTTGAGTTCGACGACTTGAGGACGACAGGGGATTCAAGATTCCTCAGACGAAAGTGAATACCAGGTTCATCCCCACTGCCAGTAATTTATGATCTATCGCTCAAACATAGAAACCAAACAATTTCCGATAACTATGGGCCTGACTATTCACAAGTCGTTGAACGTTAGACGTTCGACGTTAGACGTCATGCGTTATGGATTTGAATATCAGTGAGCTTTCAGCCGACACCTTTCAGCAAACGGGATCATGTATCCAGAATCGGGTATCAAGTATTCAGGAACGCATTACGAATTCCGGATTACCCAAAATGTCGTCATTGCGAAGGAGTCCCGAAGCTTCGGGACGACTGCGGCAATCTCATGTCTCGAAAATCGTGTTTTTGGAAGGGACTCGTTGTTAAATTAGCCGAAACGTCGGGAGACGGGAGGCACCGCTCCAGTCCTAATGCATCTTCAGAAAGCCCAAAACACCCACGAATAATGGGACGCAGGAACCGGGAAAACCTAATAGG
>JBHIAI010000134.1:0-4546 GCA_046861655.1 Fidelibacterota bacterium
GCAGAAGCCTTACCCTTTTCCAAACAAACCTTTGATCTGGCTATCCTGGCCTGGTCCCTCTGATGAATACCCCATGAGGGCATGGTCCATGCCCTGAAGGAAATCTGGCGAGTCCTTGTCCCCTCTGGAACTATGGTGGACCTTCGACCGCTGGGCGGCCATCGGCCCCTGGATATCGTCAGCGATGGAAAAGCGAAACTGGCCGGTCGCATCGATCGAACCGGACACCTGTCCGACGACCTCGCTTCTCAAGAGGCACTTGCCCAGACCGTCCGGAAAGGGTTGTTTCGCCAGGAGTCTGAACAGTTCTTTGAGTTTCCGTACGTCTGGGACTCGGTCCAGGAGATGGAGGCCTACGTCAAGGAGAATTGGACGGACAATAGGATCAGACCAAGATCGGTTCTTGACAGGGCGCATCGGCTTCTGGCATCCAGCGGTGACCACGCGAAAGTCAGGATTCGCACGAAAATGGTGATCGGCCGCTACAGAAAGATTCCGAAAATAGGGTGAAAACACAGACCCGGACACGCAAACCGGTCCGGACCCCTCTGGGGTTCTATGCCCTGACGCTGCTGATCGTGGAGGGGTTTCTGGGCACGGTTATCGTGGCCACCGATCTCCCCTCCGGTATCAAGATCCTGGGCATATGGACCGGTGCGGCACTGTTTCTCCTGGTCATTCTGATCGTAACACTGCTGACGTGGTTTAAGCCCACGAACCTCATGTATGATCAATACGGACACCTGGTGGAGTCGGGACACCGGGCCCCGTTCGGGGATAACGGGAAAGAGATGGATTCTGCCGAAGTTGCCGGACTCCCCATGACCAAGGAAACATCCTGAATGGTGTACGTGGTCAGCTACGAGTTGCGGGCGGGTCGCCGGGATTACGGCCAGTTGTACCAGGAATTGAAGAACTCTCCGGGCTGGTGGCATTACCTTACTTCCACCTGGCTCGTCTCCACCGATGAGACGCCTGACGAGCTGTACGCCCGGCTGGAGGCCACGATCGATTCCAGAGACGGTCTTCTCATCATCGAGGCCGGCCGGACCCGGCAGGGGTGGCTCCCCGAGGAAGCGTGGGCCTGGATCCGGGACCACATCTGAACGCGTCATCCCCTTTTCCCGGTCCTTGTTCCGTACACCCTCGCCATCCATGTCCCCGGGTGGAGTGTGACCCGGGTCGACCACCAGGCTGACCTCGAAAGCTCCCATCCAGAAAAGATGGACACAACAACCCGCTCATCAGGAAGGAGAAACAGTCTTGAAAGTTCAAAAGAAAGAGACAGCACCGAGGTACGTACGGGAGGATGGTATTACCTCATACCTGCTTGCTTCTCCCATAACCACAGAGTCCAGGTACCTTACCACCTCTCTCGTGGTCATTCAACCCGGTGGATACCAGCGAATTCACAACCACGAGCCCGAACAGATATACTTTATCCTCGAGGGCAGTGGGGAAATGACGGTGGGAGATGAAACGCTGTCCGTCTCACCGGGAGATTGCATCTTTATTCCGTCGGGAGCGCTACACGGCTTGAATAATGTCGGCGAATCCCAACTCCGCTATTTCAGTGCCGCCTCTCCTTCTTTCACCAGGGAAGAGCTGACAAGTTTTTGGCCTTCGGGAAGTGAGACGGAATCACAGCCGGAGGCCACCTGACTCCCGCTGGACAAGCAGTGCGGTGGCATGACGCCACGGAACTGAGAAGTAGCGGGGAGTTCCTGGAACTCGGAAAACAGATCGAAACGGATGCCAGGGACAGGTTATGCCACATCCCTGCGGAAGAATTGCGCTAAGGTGACGGCATGAGGATTCGCAAAAGAGTCATGAGTGTCCCGTGTTCTTTCTTTCGCCCGGCCAAACATAGCAACGCTTTATGTGGCTTTTCCCGGATCGTTCATGCATAATGGTGCGTAAGCAGAAGGGACAGTAACCATGGGAAAGAAAATCTCACCTGCGATCAAAAGTGTGCCCGTATCCGTTTTCATTGTAGTCATTCTTTCCGGCTGCATGAAAATGGGTATGAAAGGAGGTGGGCCTATGATGGAGGGAATGCACGTTACCACCGAGGGCATGGTGGAAGAGATCGGCACGGGGGAAGCCCTGGATCAAATGATCGAAGAGGTTGTGTCAGACCTATTTACACAAGACATAGAGATCAATTCGGTTGCCGTATGGAGAATCAGATCCGACGCTCCCGGTTTGGACGGCGAATCCATCAGACAAAAGCTCATCACCCGGCTGGTCAATCTGAATCGATTCAAGGTGGTAAGCCGGGAAAGATTGAGCGAATTGCTCCAGGAACAGGGACTTTCACTCTCGGGAACGATCCTCGACACAACTGCTGTGGAGATCGGGAATCTCATAGGCGTAGAAGGGTTTGTTGACGCCTACGTTTCCGTCGAGGACAGTCGATTGGTGTTGAGCTGCAGTCTTATTGAGACCAAAACGGGTGTGATAATCTGGGCAAAGACTATCGAGCGGCCTGCTCAACTTTAGGGATTATGTCAGGGGAAGAAATGAACAGGCGGGATTTTCTTCGAACCGGGATCACCCTCACGGCAGGGGCCGCAGTACTACCCTTCTTCCCGGCTGGGGTTCAGTCCATCGTCCTGCCTGAAGCGTTTCCCAGGCGGAAGTTGGGCCAGACGGGAGAGATGATTTCCATCATCGGCTTCGGGGGGATTCTGGTGAAAAACGAACGCCAGAAAGAGGCCAACAACCGGGTGGCTCAGGCTTTCGATAGGGGCATCAACTACTTCGACGTGGCCCCCACCTACGGGGATGCGGAGGAGCGCCTGGGTCCGGCGCTTGAGCCGTATCGCAAGAGATGTTTCCTCGCTTGTAAGACGAAAGAGAGGACACGGCCAGGTGCGGAAAGAGAACTCCATGACTCCTTGAAAAAGCTGAAGACCGAGGTCTTCGATCTCTACCAGCTTCATGCCCTCACCACGGAAGAGGACGTAAAGAGAGCTTTCGGCCCTGGCGGGGCGATGGAACTGCTGGTCAAGGCCCGGGAACAAGGAAAGGTTCGCTACCTGGGGTTTTCCGCTCATTCGGAAGAAGCGGCTTTGATGGCCATGGAGAGGTTTGAGTTCGATACCATTCTCTTCCCCATCAACTTTGTCTGTTGGTTTCAGGGGGATTTTGGTCCCCGGGTGGTGGCGGAGGCAAAGAAAAGGAAGATGGGTATCCTGGCGTTGAAGGCTTTAGCTCTCACCCGCGGCTCGACCGGGCAAAGGGCTCAATACGAAAAGCTCTGGTACGTGCCCGTTGAGAACCCCCAGTTGCAGGATCTGGCCCTCCGGTTCACGTTAAGTCAGGGAACCACCTCCGCCATCCCTCCGGCAGAAGCCCAGTTCTTCTGGCGGGCCCTGGAGATTGCCCGGAATCCTACCCCTTTGACGCCGGAGGAGGAGAAAACCGTCGCCGAACGATCCCAGGGTATTCTGCCCCTCTTCACCTCCGTCTGACCACCTCCATCCCCGAAGATCCCACTCCATGTCACAGCTGTCCCGACAGAATATCTAATAACTAAGACATAACTTATTTGTTACGACTATCGAAACTAAATCACTTGACTTTTTAGTCTTGATTCTATAAGATTAATGCGCTAGGGTTACCACTTGGGGGCAATCATCGACCGCTGCTTTACAGAGATCGCTCTACTCCAATTCATTCCGGGCCTGCCGCGGGCCACCAGCAAATGACAGCGGCATCGACCCACCTTCGCTCGTCCCGGGCCGTGATTGATCGGGGCAGAGGGGGTGAAAGGTCATCTGAGGATCAAACGTCCTCCAAGATTTGGAGGGGGAAACCCTCCATACGAGGAAGGGAGGCTCGGGGAAGCCTCCCTTCTGGACTGAAGGTTACCGGTACGTCATCAAGAATGGGTACCGATACCACATCCAGCAACCGGTGGAAAATGAGTCCATCCAAGACTCACTTCCCACGTCATTGGCAAGGAAACATCAAAGATGAAACGCTACAAGACAATCATCAGCTCCGTTCCCGTGGTAGGGGGCATGATCCTGGTAGGATGGTTCATGGGGTGTCAGGACTCTTCGGTCAGTCCGGTTGAGAAAAACCCCTGGCTGTCAGAGATCAAACAGATGAAACAGATGGTAGGGGAAGGACACAACTACGTGGTGGATCAACTCATGAAGAACTCGGAAAACGGCCTGGACCTGGAAGTGTTGAAAACGGAAACAGAACGGTTCTTCAGGATGAAGAACATCGACATGGACTTTCCTTCAGACATGATAACACACCTTAGGAAGTTTGTAGGCCCTGATAGTAAGCCCAATGCCACCTTCCGAAGACTGGCACAGACGGAAACTGCCGTTGGACTACTAGATTCCCTCCTATCCGAAACAGACGCCAATGTCTCGCAAGAATGGGAGTATCATTTCACAAATCTCGCCGAACGAATGGACGCCGGAGAGGAATTTGATTCCTACATCGAATCGGCACAAGTTGAGGACTCGTCCCTGATGGCACATATGTGGTTCGCGGACGGGATCTATGACTCCAGCGAAGCCTA
>JBHIAI010000135.1:0-4541 GCA_046861655.1 Fidelibacterota bacterium
GAGGCCCGGGAAGGGGGAAGAAGGGAGGGGGAAACGCTGGGGGGGACAGACTCTACGGGGGGGACGAAAGCCGGATGTCCGAAAGAAACAGGAACCGGCCGGGAACAATTCTTCAGGTAGTTGAAAACTCTTACCTGGCACCAGTCGTGCTTCACACGGGGGTTTCGATGACCGTCGTCGGTGCATCTGTGACTGCAGAGCCCCGTTGCCTGAGTGCCCAGGCGGTTGTGATAGAAGGTGGAGTGAACCGAGATCAATACCGGGGCGGACAGAACCCACCCCATGAGAAGAACGGAAATTCCCCTGGCCAGGACCCTCTTCATGTCAATCTACGGTGGACATGTCGATGGCCTCTTCTATGAGCATGACGGGGATATCCTCCCGGATAGGATAGAGGTATTTCCCGTCCTCTCTCAAGAGCCCTCCACCGATAACTTCCGTTTCCGGCTTGCCGCTGCGTTTCCTCACAGTTCCCGACTGGATGGAAGCGTTGATTCTCTCGACGTCGGCTTCAGGGATAAGATGGACATTCTCCTTAGTTTCCGGACAGCACAGAATGTCTAGAAGATTTTGACTGATTGCCATTGTCTGGGTAGGATGAAGCAAAATATAGCGTATTCCCGCTAAAGGGGCAAAGACTGAGGAAGAAGCATGGCGGTAGAAAGATGATGAGGTTCATTTTGCCATCTGTCGTCTAACACATTCCGCGTTACCCGGTAACCCATAACGCATAACGGGTTACGAATTACGTATTACGTTCAATGAAGTAACGAGGTTCCGGTATCCAGGAGCAGGGCGGACGGGAGGATCAATTGGGAAGGGTGTCGTCGGGAGGACTTAGCCCGAAGGGACTAAATGTCTCTTTTCCCGGCACCTTGATCTCACCGTATTTTTTTTCATACCGGCCGAGATTGTCTGTCAGGGCTCTAAGAAAAGCCTTGGCGTGTGGCGGTGCCATCACGATCCTTGAATTCACCCTGGCCCTGTCCATACCGGGCAGCAGACGAGTAAAATCCATGACGAACTCAGCGTTGGAGTGGGTAATCACCACAAAATTGGCGTATTCTCCGCTTCCCACATCCCGGTCGATCTGGATGTTGATCCGTCCTTTATTTTCCTTAGCCATTAATCGCTCTTTTCGTCTTCGGCATCTCGCCGGTTGAATTCTTCCCAATCTTCCTCGAGACCCTCCCAGGAATCGATATCTTCGGTCTCCTCCTCCTCCACCGGCTCCACGTCGTCTTCAAACAGGGAAAAACTTTCTTTCCTCTTTTCGTAATCTTGAGGATCTATCTCTTCCTGATCAGAGGGATCCAATCTCTCAATCTCATCGCTGTACAGTTCGGTATCAAAAAAGTCGATATCGCTCACAATCCCGTTTGCCACCAGGTATTCAATGAAATCGAGATACTTTGGCGTCTTCAGGTCTGTCTTGCAGCTGGGACAGACCAGGGATTCCCTGAGCTGCGAATCATCCAGAGGCACCTTGCACTCTGGACATATGATGCCTTCTAATGCCATAACCGATGACCTCAGGTCGACTTTCGGGTCGTAAATATAACCGGAGAAGGGGGGGTCGTCAATACCTAATTTCTTACCCGCCGGCCTGCGGATCGGCTCAAGACAGATGTAACCCAGCCCGATTCATAGAAAAGATTACTGCAGGACGACCCGTCTGTCGCAGGCACGCTGGTGCGCACATCCCACCCCTGGGGACTGCCTCGGGACACGGGGGTTCACAGGGACAGAAGTTTCTGAATGGAAAGGTAGCCCCGTTCAAGAAAATCGCTCGACCCCCTGTCGATTTCCACATTGAAAAAATACCGGGAAAACCGGCTGGAAAACCCCACCCGCAAGGGTGCCCGGGACAAGTAGACCAGGTAGGCTGTCACGAGATTGAAAGAAGGGTGCAGGTCAACCACGGCATCGTAGGTCCTGGACAGAGCCCGTTTGATGAATCGTTTCTTGGGCAGCTGAAGCCACCCCACGTCATCACTGGTGTAGAACCGGGCCCCCGGGGGCAGGGTGTGGGAAAAGCCGCGATAGAGCTGACGGTTCATCAGGTAATCAATCTGAACCTCATCGTTGGGGCGGATAGATTTGAGTACATACTGGGCGATTCGTGAGCTCTGGGCTCCCCCCGGGAGGATGATAAGGGCGTTCCTGATACCCCTGCCTCCCTTCTTCAGAACCAGGAGTTCACCGTATGACCGGATCCTGTGAGTGATCCGAAATACCCAGATCACCAGACGGACTTTCAGCCGATTCAGCCACTCCGACATGGGCGCCAATATATGGCTTTTGAACAAGAATTAAACTTGTTATCTTAATTCAAATGGTCACGAAAATCCTCATCGCAAATCGAGGAGAAATCGCCGTTCGAATCATTCGTACCTGCCGGGAAATGGGGCTTGAAACTGTGGCCGTCTTCTCCGAGCCGGATCGGGTGTCTCCACATGTATTGATGGCATCTGAGGCCTATCCAATAGGACCGGCACCCTCCGCTGACAGTTACCTGAGAGCGGACAAGATTCTGGAGGTAGCCAAGAAATCGGGTGCCGACTGCGTTCATCCCGGCTACGGGTTCTTGAGCGAAAACGTTTCCTTCGCCACGGCTGTCCAGGAAGCCGGGTTGACCTGGATCGGCCCTCCCCCCGAATCCATGGCCCAGATGGGTGACAAGATCGCCGCAAGATCCCTGGCCAGGGATCTGAATGTTCCGGTGATTCCCGGATCGGACCAACCTCTGGTCAGCCCGGAGCAGGCAGAAGTGGCGGCCCAGTCGGTAGGATTCCCCGTATTGGTGAAAGCCGTGGGGGGAGGCGGCGGCAAGGGCATGAGGATTGTGAATAATCCCCGAGAGCTGAGTGACGCCCTGACCCGGGCCAGTTCGGAGGCAACCTCCTCTTTTTCCGATGAAAGGGTCTTTCTGGAGAAGTACCTTCCCCATCCACGGCATATCGAGATCCAGGTGGTGGCGGATGCCCACGGATCCGTTGCGGCATTCCCCGAACGGGAATGCTCTATTCAAAGACGATACCAGAAGATCATCGAGGAATCTCCGTCCCCCTTCGTAACACCCGGGTCCCGAAAGAAGCTCGTTTCGTGGGCCAAGAAGATTACTTCAGAGTGCGGCTATCGAGGGGTCGGAACGGTGGAATTCCTGGCAGACGAGAAAGGGAACTTCTTTTTCCTCGAAATGAACACTCGTCTGCAGGTTGAGCATCCAGTTACAGAAATGATCTCGGGCGTCGATCTGGTCCGGGAACAGATCCGGGTATCTTCCGGGGAAAAACTTTCCTTGGTCGCAGAAGGCACGCCTGCGGGCAAAGATGCTCTGGTTAAGACCTCGGGACAGGCCATCGAATGCCGGATCTATGCCGAGGACGGATTTCGTAATTTCATCCCCAGCACGGGTACCGTCCTTGGGCTGGAAATCCCGGACGGCTTCGGGACCCGGTTCGATCACGGGCTCAGGGTGGGTCAGGAAATCACTCCCCATTACGATCCCCTTCTTGGAAAACTCATCACCTGGGGAATCACCAGGAAAGGAGCCCTTAACCGGATGAAGCGGGCCCTGAAGGAATGCCACATCGTGGGAGTGGAAACCACCGTTCCCTTCTGCTACGCTGTCCTATCGCATCCCCGGTTCGACGCCGGGGATATCCACACCCACTTCATTCCCGAGGAAATGGACCGCCTGAAAGAAACCTCTTCCCGGGACCGGGAGAGTCACCGGCAGATCGCGTCGGTCCTTGCGGCCATCCACGCCTGGGATACGTCCCCCGTTTCATCCCACGACGGCTCGCGGAAGGAGTCCCTCGGGGAGAAGTCTGAAGAATCCGTGTCCCGTTGGAAGTCCTCGGGGAGAAAGGACGCCCTTCGATGAAGTTCGTGGCTTCCGTGGATGGGAACGAGCTCACCTTTCGCCTTCATCGCGTGAATCGGGTTGTCACCGTTGAACTGGAGGACTCCCAGCTCACAGGGGGAGCCCCTCCGGGGGAAGAAATCGATTTCGTCCGGCTTTCTCCCCACTCCTATTCCGTCCTGGTGGGAAGATCCTCTCACTACCTCATTATCACGGAACATCCGGAAGGATTCAGAGTTGTACTCGATCAGCAGACCTACGAGGTGAAGATTACCGATGAAAGGACTCTCTTCCTTCAGAAACTGGGCATGGACGTTGCGGCCACCGATATCCGGGGGGAAGTGCGGGCTCCCATTCCAGGTCTGATCACATCTGTTTTTGTAAAACCCGGTCAGAAGATTGGAAGGGGCGACAAGGTCGCTATTCTGGAAGCGATGAAGATGGAAAACGAGATTCAGACTCTTGTCTCAGGAACGGTGGACAAGGTGCCCGTTTCCACCGGTCAATCTGTGGAAAAAGACGCCCTTTTGGTGTCCATCGTAAAGGAAGACCATGGGGATAGGTAGCCGGCTATTGTGGGGAGGACTGGGATGGGTTCTGGCGGGCCCCATCGGAGGGATCATCGGATTCTCCCTGGCCACTATGAGTGAACAACGACAGGGAGCGGGCGGTT
>JBHIAI010000136.1:0-4472 GCA_046861655.1 Fidelibacterota bacterium
AAAGAGGATTTCAAGGCGGGGGTCCTGGAAACCGGAACGGATGTGATCGACCTGGGCATTCTCCCCACTCCGGCCAACTACTACAGCATGTGGAAGCTCGACGTGGCAGGGGCGATCCAGATCACAGGCAGCCATAATCCACCGGAAATGAACGGTTTTAAGATATCCTTCCGAAGGGGTGCCGTGTTTGGGCGGCAGATCCAGGAATTGCGCGACACCGTCGAAAAGCAGGATTTTGAAACCGGGACGGGGACAGAAGTCACCTACAATATTCTCCAGGACTATCTGGAAATGATCCTGGGGAAAATCAGGCTGGAGCGAGACATGAAGGTGGCCATGGACTGCGGTAACGCGTCTGCCTGTCTTGTGGCTCCTGAGCTGTTCCGGAAACTGGGAGTCAGCCTCACAGAGCTGTACTGTGACGTGGACGGTAGCTTCCCAAACCATCATCCCGATCCCACCGTACCCGAGAACCTGAAAGATCTTGTGGGGACAGTCACGGAAGGGGATATGGAACTGGGTATTGCCTACGACGGGGACGCGGACCGGCTCGGGGTTGTGGATGAAACTGGCCAGGTGGTGTGGGCGGATAAGATCATGGCCCTATTCCTTCCCGAAATCGTGGAAGCCGGGGATGATATCCTCTTCGACGTGAAATGCTCACAGCTGCTGGAGGATGAAATCACCAGGTTGGGGGGAAACCCGGTGATCTGGAAGACAGGCCATTCCCTCATCAAGCAGAAAATGAAGGAGCTGGGCTGCAAGTTCGCGGGGGAGATGAGCGGGCACCTGTTCCTGGGCGACGACTATTTCGGTTACGACGATGCCATCTACGTGTCCGCCCGGTTCATTCAAACCCTGTCGCGTCAGGACCGGAAACTGTCGCGACTTGTGGCCCGCCTTCCCAAGTATTACTCCACACCGGAGATGAGGCTGGACTGTCCCAGCGATGAAGCCAAGTTTGACCTGGCCCAGAAAGCATCTGATTATTTCAAGAAGCGTTACGATTGCCTGGATATCGACGGTGTCCGGATTAAGTTTGACGATGGGTGGGGTCTGGTCAGGCCCTCCAATACCCAGCCCGTGATCGTGTGCCGGTTTGAGGCAAAAAGACCGGAGCGGATGGAGGAAATCAAGAGTCTCGTGCTCAATAGACTCCAGGAGATGGGAGAGGTGACCATTCCCGATGACGGCTAAAGGCTTCCAGAAAACCATTTCCGAATACCGACTGGTCATTGACAGGGGTCTTAAGTCCCTGATCAAAGACCACGATCCTGCCTATCTGTATGAACCGGTGGCATACGTTTTCGAGGGGAAGGGAAAACGGCTTCGACCCATCCTTGTTCTGTTGGTGGCGAAGATGTTCGGTTCCCCTGAACTGGAGGCCCTCCCCGCTGCCCTGGCCGTAGAATTGCTTCACAATTTTTCTCTGGTGCACGATGACATCATGGACCGGGATAACCTTCGCCACGGACTTCCCACGGTGTACCGCAAGTGGGACGAATCGGCAGCCATCCTGGCGGGAGATGCCATTTTCGCCCTGGCCCACGGTCAATTATTAAGGATAAAAGGGCGCCCTCTGGACTGCATCCGGGTATTCAACCGGGCCACCATCGGGCTCTGCGAGGGTCAGGCCATGGATAAGGAATTTGAATCCAGTGCTACGGTGACGCTCGAAGAATACCTGAATATGGTTCGTCTGAAAACGGGGACGCTTCTGGCGGCCAGTTGTCGTCTCGGAGCCATTGTTTCGGATGCAGAAAAACAGGAGGAACGGGCCCTCGAGGAATTCGGCCTCCTCCTAGGGCAGGCTTTTCAGATACAGGATGACCTCCTGGAAATCTATTCCAGCGATGAGGAGATGGGAAAAAGTCTCGGCAGTGACGTGATAACCCGGAAGCAAACCTATCTTACCTGCAAGGCGGTGGAACAGGATTCACAATCGTGGAATGAACTCATGGAATCCCTGGAGGGAAAAGACATGAAGTCGGAAGTGATCCCGGCACTTCGTCACTATTTCGAAGATACGGGCGTGGTGGGATCTGCCCAGGCCCAGGTCCGTGACCTTATTGCCTCTGGCCTTTCGAAACTGGAAATGTTCGGGCGGGAAGGGCGGAAAGACCTGGACCATTTCGTGAACATGCTTTTGGCCCGGAAACGGTAGGTGATATCCGTGCTGCCGGAGAGTTTAAAGAAGCTGGATGCGTCCGATATGTACGGACTGATCAGGGGGTTTCCCGAGCAGCTGGAAGACGCCATCGAGATGGCAAAAAACATCCAGCCCCGGCACCGTTATTCCGGAGTTACCGGGATCGTTCTGGCCGGAATGGGGGGATCGGCCATCGCGGGGGATATGGCAGCAACATTGGTAGCCCGCTGGCTCACTGTGCCGTGGCAGGTTGTCCGTGACTACAGGATGCCTCCGTGGGTAAGTGAGAACACCCTGGGGATATTCCTCAGTTATTCCGGACGTACGGAAGAAACGCTGTCATGCCTTAAGGACGCATTGAACCGGGGTGCCGCGGTGGCCGGGGTTACTTCTGGGGGAGACCTGCAAGAAAGTGTGTCCGAAGGGGGCGGTGACCTTATGAAGATTCCCTCTGGGTATCCCCCGAGAGCGGCCCTGGGCTATCTTTGCATCCCAGTGGTCTATTTTCTTCACAGAATCGGGCTGGTCCGGGAGTCCCTGGATGGTCAGCTTCGAGGTGCTGTTTCCTACCTGAAGACCCTCCGTGAACAGTTCTCCCAGGCAGAGCAGACCAATCCTGCGTATAGCATCGCCAGATCGATCTACACCTCCATCCCGGTGATTTATGGGGGTGACGGAATCACCGCACCGGCGGCCCTGAGATGGCGGGGACAGCTTGGGGAAAACGGCAAGATACTAGCCTTTCACCACCTCCTCCCGGAGATGAATCACAACGAGATCGTGGGGTATGAGAATAACCCGGACCTTGTTGGCCGTCTGTGCGTCTTATGGCTAATGGACAGGAACGACCATTCCCAGATTAGAAAACGGCAGAGATTGACCCGCGGGATCATCGGGTCCCGAGTTGAGCAGCAGATCGATATTGAGGCGGAAGGTGCCAACTCCGTGGAGCGGCTGTTTTATCTCATACACCTGGGGGACTGGGTAAGTTTTTGGGTGGCGATGCACCACGGAACGGACCCCACTCCAGTGAGCAAGATTGACCGGTTGAAACTGTCTTTGTCCAGACAAAACTAAGGGCCTGAGGCCGATTAAAGTTGCAATCGGAACCTCTGAACTGTATATTAAAATAAGGCATGTATGAACCCCCATCATGATTCCAGTTGAAGTCACAAAAATCTCATTTTATCCCCCCAGCAAGGGGTACGCCGTGGTCCTGCAAGAGGTGGGGGGCAAGAAGAGAAAGCTCCCTGTTATCGTGGGTTCCTTTGAAGCCCAGGCAATCGCCCTGGCCCTGGAAAACGTCGACACACCCCGTCCCATGACCCATGACCTGATCACCACCATCCTTCAGGAAGTGAGTGTTAACGTGAAGGAGGTGGTCATCACCCATCTCGCGGAAGGCACGTTCTATGCGGAGATCAGGGTGGAATCGGACGGAATGGAACGGTGCGAAGTGGACTCCAGGCCCAGCGACGCCATCGCCATTGCTCTCCGTTTGGGTACCCCCATCCTGGTGTCCGATTCGGTGATGACGGAAGCCGGGTTGCGAGAGGAGTCTCATCCGGACTGGTCGGGATTCGAAGAGTTACAACACGGTGGGGAAAACTCCAGGCGCTACCTTGAGGAGCAGCTGCAGAAGGCGATCGATGAGGAGGAATACGAGGTTGCCGCGGAAATCCGGGACAAGATCATGCGTTTAGAAGGGAAAAAGTAGAGCTCAGGATCGAATAAATCCGAGGGCGATTTCAGCCGCTTCCTGTTCAGCGGCTTTTTTTGTTTCCCCTGCGCCCGCAGGAAAGGTGCGGCCTCCTATGGTCACCGTGACCTCGAAGGTTTTTTCGTGTTCCGGACCCGAAGTGTCCGTCACGGAAAAGACGGGGTTTTGAAGGTTGTTGGCCTGACAGAACTCCAGAAGGAGTCCCTTGTAGTTGATGCTCCGCCACGATTCCTTCCGGTATCTCCACAGCGTTTCTGTGACCACATCATCGCAGGGTCGAATCCCACCGTCGAGGTAGACACCTCCCACCAGTGCCTCAAATACGTTGGCCAGCTGTTTCTGGGACACTTTTTCATTGTTAAGATCCACGGTCGTTTTCGCCTTGATATGATCCTGGAGGTTTAGTCGTTCGCCGGTTTTGGCCAGAAACGACCGCTGCACCAGGGCCGCCCGCTTCTGGGTGAGAAAACCCTCGTTGCTTTCAGGAAACTCCCTCAGAAGGTGCTGTGAAACGATATGGTCGATGACAGCGTCACCCAGGAATTCCAGCCTTTCGTAGTTGCGGCGGGGATCGGGATCGACAGATTTGTGGGTAATGGCCTG
>JBHIAI010000023.1:0-18702 GCA_046861655.1 Fidelibacterota bacterium
ACCTCCGTGCCGGTCTGGCAAACCATTCGTGGGGGTCGAAAACTCTGAGACCGTAGTTGTGCCAAACCATGCGGCGGGCTCTCTCGCTTGAATCGATCCCTTCTACGTCCCACCCCGCCTGACTCATTTCGTGTAGAAACGCACCTTCCCCACATCCCACATCCAGGAGCCGTCCTGGGGAAAGACCCAGGTCTCCTTCTATCATCTTTCGTTTGCGGCCCAGCATCACCTTGCGAATCAAACTGTAGGTTTTTTCAAAGGTTCCCGACGATAACCGGGAATGGGGACAATAGTCCGTAGAATCGTAGTATCGGGGCATTTCCCCCTCGTCAGGGGCGGGGTGGGTCATCCTTACTCCGCACGTATCGCATTCGAGAATATCAAAACTTTGGCCCGAAACCAGAATATCCGTGGCGGGAAAAACCAATCCCAAACTCGAATTCTTACAGACGGGACACTGGTGGACGCCGATCATCCGATACCCGCCAGGTCCAGCATGGACTGGTAGTCCCTCATGAACCGTTCGCGGATTCTTGCGTGTTCCGGGTTGCCAAGATGAGGATCCCCGTCTACCAGATCGAAAGCCGCCTGCCGTGCCCTCAGGATGATAGGACCGTCATTCACCAGATCGGCGATTTTCCATTTGAGAAAGCCATGCTGTTTGGTACCGTAGAACTCGCCGGGGCCGCGTAATTTAAGGTCCTCATCAGAGATTTCAAATCCGTTGGTTGTCCGGGCAATGATATCCAGTCTCCGTCGGACTGATGACGTTTCCCTCCGCTGAACCAGAAGGCAGTAGCCCCTCTCTGAGCCCCTCCCGATCCGTCCCCGGAGCTGATGCAGCTGGGTTAATCCAAACCGGTCGGCATTCTCAACCACCATCACCGTGGCATTGGGTACGTCAATCCCCACCTCCACCACCGTGGTGGAAACGAGAATCTGAATCTTGTTGGCAGCGAACCGATCCATGATGTCGTCTTTTTCCTGTTTCTTCATCTTTCCGTGGATGAGAGCCACCTTACGGTCCGGGAAAATGGTCTCACGAAGATGGTGATACCCCTCCTCAGCCGCCTTCAGATCCGTTTTCTCCGATTCCTGGATAAGGGGATACACGATAATACACTGACGGGACCTGTCCAGCTGCTGAGCAATGAACCGGTAGATCTTGGGAAGAAGGTCTTCTGTTACCACACGGGTAACAACCGCCTTGCCATCTCCCGGTATTTCGTCCAGGATGGACATATCCATGTCCCCATGATACGTGATGGCTAGCGTCCGGGGAATGGGCGTGGCCGTCATCACCAGAACGTGGGGATACAGGCTTTTTTCCAGAAGCATGCCCCGCTGGACAACCCCGAAACGCTGTTGTTCGTCAATCACCACAAATCCAAGATCCCGGAATCGGACATCTTCCTGGAGGAGAGCGTGAGTCCCCACCACCACCTGGATGTTCCCACTTTCAACTTCACGGAGAATCTTCTGTCTTTCGGAAGGTTTCTGGTTCCCAACCAGAAGGGCACAGACGATATGACACTTGTCAAAATAAGACTTGAACACACCGTAGTGCTGGTGAGCCAGGATCTCTGTAGGCGCCATGATGGCAACCTGAACTCCATTCCCCACCGCGATAGCGGAGGCAAGAATGGCCACAATGGTCTTGCCCGATCCCACGTCACCCTGGAGCAGGCGATTCATAAGATGGGACGAACTCAGATCGGCTCGTATCTCCTTCAGTACCCGTTTCTGGGCTTCTGTCAGCTCAAACTCAAGGGAATCATAAAGGATCCTGACATGGGGACCCACCTGGGGAAGGGGGCGTCCCCTGGATTCGTTCAGGCTGGCCTTCCGCAGGGCCATGAGAAGCTGGAGAAAGAAATGTTCGTCAAACTTCAATCGGTACCGGGCCGAATGAAGCTCCTTGATACCGGGCGCAAAATGGATCGACCTCAGGGCGACTTCCAGGGGCAACAGTCCGTTTTGCGACCTCAGTTCCGCAGGAAGAAACTCCGCCTGTTCTTCCTTCAGAAATTCAAGGGCACCCCTCACAATTTTCCTGAAGCCCCGGCTTTCAAGCCCCACACCTTTCAAGCCCTGAGTGGAGGGATAAAGAGGGATTACTGCCCCCGTGTGGAGGGGGTCGCTCTCCTCGCCATCCAGTCTGTCGTACTCGGGATGAGCGATTTGATAGCCCCTGAAGAAATCCACCTTTCCATGGAACGCTACCCGGTCCCCCACCTTCAAAGCGTTCCTGACATACCGGATTCCGTTGAACCAGACGCAGGTCAACATTCCGGTCCCATCGCTGACCACAAGTTCATAGTATTCCCGTCGCCTGGTTCTTTTCAATCGCGAGGCTTCCACCCGGGCGATCACGGTAACTGTTTGATCTTTCTCGAGGGCACCGATGGCAGTCACAGACGTCCTGTCCAGATGGCGACGGGGGAAGTAGTACAGCAGGTCCCTGACGGTATTCACCCCTTCCCTGGCCAGGGCCTCGGCCCTCTTGGGCCCAACTCCTCTTACGAATTGCACCGGGGTGTCCAGGTGGTTGTCTGCGGCCTGGGTCATGGCACCTTGGCTCCCCTCTGTCACGGGGTGGAGGAACAACTCTGGATCTGTCAGAGGGTCCCTATTGCCATTCCTTAAGGTAGGTATACGTCACGGATTCGGTGGAACTTCCAGGGAGAGTGAGATCGAACTGGATCGTTTCCACATCGGTTTTCTTATAGCCGTGGGAGGGGTCCCGGATCACCCAGTCGCCATAGATGTGTTCGGTGAGCCGGACAGACACAGGATCTTCCCTCTTATTCTGAATCTCCAGAAGAATGGTGGCCTCCTCACTCTTTTTCTGTCGATCATAATTCACCACCGTGCGCTTCCCCAGCACGTCGAAAGCTCGCCCGGCGATCACCTTTGCCCTTTCCCCAATAGCCACCTGCCGCAGAAAGTCCTCTCCTCCAAATTTGACGGCTCCGTCGGGTGTGGAGAAATAGATCTGCAGCACCCCTCCGGGCAGAGGCATGCCCAATCCGTACTCCTCAGTGTTGGTGAAGGAAACCTGGACGATCAAAGGTTCCTCCCTTGAGGACCTCTCCCGGTTCTCGAAAAGATACAATCGTTGAAAGGGAATGTCCTTTTGAGGATAGAGAGGGACGGCGATGGACTCCTGCCGGGGAAGGGTCAGGCGTCCGCCCAGGGAATACAGATAATAATCTCCCAGCGGCTCCCTGTCAAACACAAGCCTCTCCTCCCCGGGTACCTGAGTGACACCGGGGATTCGACCGGCCACTGAGGGCCTGGGAGCTCCTCTCCGGAAAAGGGTCTTGAGTTCCCCTTCTACCAGCTCCACCGTGGCCTGAAGGAAATCGAGGTTTGTTCCGTTCTTGATCACCGCATACGACACAAGGGATGTGATGGTCTCATCGGCGGAAATAACCATGCGGTAGTCTGCATCCCAGTCGAATCCCTCCCCGATATAGATGAGTTCACCCGTTATGGTGGCTTTCCGGGGCGATTCCACTTCCCAGGAAAGTTCCGGACGGGTGGACAGCACGGCTCCGGACGGGGAAACCTTGATGGTGGACACTTCATCCAGGTTGAATACCCGGACCGAGCCCCAGCGACTCACGGTGATCCATTCCCCATCCACGTCCAGAAGTTTCCCCTTGTACCCTCGACCTTCGGCCAGCTTCACCTTCACCTTCTCCCCTAAATGGGTCTTCAAGAACTCAAAGCTGTCAAACACATCAAGACTGTATTTCTGGTACAGGATGTGGGCCCCCTCCAGGGAAAGAAACGGGGACCTGGGCTCGATTCTGTCCGGCAGGTAGGAGTACGTGAGCGTATTGCGACCGGACCGTACCCGGAAGGTCACGGGCTGCTTTACCAGACCAAACCCATCTTTGTACAGGGTTATGGTGGCTTGCTCTGACTGGGGAAATGCCCAGGTCAAGAGTAGAACGGAAAAAAGGAGTTTTTTCATAGTAACATCTTATAGTTTCTCTTCAGCTTAGTAAGATTGTCGGAAAGATCCCCCAGTTTCTTCTTTTCCCTGCTGACCACTTCCGGGGGTGCTTTCGTGAGGAATTCCCGGTCCCCAAGCTTGGCTTGAATCCGCTCAAGCCTGGAATCGAGGCCCTGAATCTGTGTCAGGAGTCTCTGCTTTTCCTTCTCCACATCAATGATACCTTCCAGGGGGACGAAAAGTTCGGCCCCTCGAACCACCGCCGTACCCGAAGCCACCGGTTTCTTCACACCGGCGTCCACAGTGAGGGTGTCCACCTTCGCAAGATCCATTATGATCTGCCTCTGTGAGTCAATCAGGGACCCCTTTCGATCTTCCGCCCGGACCAGGAGATCCGAACGTTTGTCCAGAGGTACGTTCATCTCCGCCCGGACCGTCCGGACGGCGGTTACCACTTCCTGGACAAAACCCAGGTCGCTTTCGGTAGCCATGTCCACCCAGGACCGTTCCGCGTGGGGCCATCCGGATACGGTCAGGTCCACCCCTTCATCCAGGACAGGACAGGCCTTGATCAGGTTCTGCCATATCTCCTCTGTGATGAAGGGCGCGCAGGGGTGGAGAAGCTTAAGAACACGGGAAAGGACATGGGCCGCCACACTGAACACGGCAGTCTTCCGCCCGGAATCCTTACCGTAAAGGGTCGATTTGATGATTTCCACGTACCAGTCACAGAAATCGGACCACGTAAACTCGTAAATCCTCCGGGCCATTTCATTGAACCGGAAAGATTCAAAAGACCTGTTCACGTCCTCCACGACGCGGTTCATTCGGCTGAGTATCCAACGGTCCGCCAGGGCCAGACGGGAGTGATCCAGCTCATCCACTGCCCGCGGAGCCAAGTCCCCACTCACCATCAAAAGGAATCGGGATGCGTTCCACAGTTTGTTCATAAAGTTCCGACCAACTTCGATTCTTTCGTTGGAGAAGAGAATATCCTGGCCCCTGGGAGCGATAAGAACGATGCCGTACCGCAGAGCATCAGCACCGAACGTGTCCATGAGTTCGATGGGATCGGGAGAATTTCCCAGGGATTTGCTCATTTTTCTTCCCTTGATATCCCGCACCATGCCGGTGAAGAAGACGTTGCGGAAGGGAATATCTCCTTCAAATTCCAGGCTGGCCATGATCATTCGTGCCACCCAGAAAAAAATGATATCCGCCGCCGTGACCAGGTCGTCACTGGGATGAAAATAGCGAAGGTCTTCCGTTTTTTCGGGCCAGCCGTGAACCGCTATGGGCCAGAGCCAGGAACTGGCCCAGGTGTCCAGGACATCAGGGTCCTGATCCCAATTTTCTTCGTCCTCGGGAGGGGTTACCTCGCAATGAATCTCGCCCGTTTTCTTATGATACCACACAGGGATCCGGTGACCCCACCAGAGCTGCCGGCTGATGCACCAGTCGCGAATGTTCTCCATCCAATGTTCGTAGGTTTTCACCCAGTGTTCAGGGAAGAATCGGATCCTCCCCTGGCGAACCGCGTCCAGAGCGGGTCCCGCCATGTCCTTCATTCTCATGAACCACTGCTCGGAGAGATAGGGCTCGATGGGTACATTCCCCCGGTCGGAGTACCCCACCTTTGTCTCATAGTCCTCCACCCGCTCCAGGTATCCCTCCTCCCTCAAGCGGGTAACCACGGCCTCCCTGGCCACAAATCGGTCTAGACCCCGGAATTCTTCCGGGACGCCATCGTTCAGGGAGCCGTCCGGCTCGAGAATATTGATCCTGTCCAGCCGGTGCCGTTGGGCAATCTCAAAATCGCTGGGATCATGAGCGGGGGTCACCTTCACACACCCCGTTCCAAACTCGGGGTCGACGCTTTCGTCAGCGATCACAGGCATCTCCCGCCCCACCAGGGGCAGGATCACACTCTTTCCGTGGAGGCGGCGGAAGCGTGAGTCATCGGGATGCACCGCGACGGCGGTGTCGCCCAGCATGGTTTCGGGGCGCGTGGTTGCAACTACCACGTGACCCTCCCCATCTCTTAGAGGGTACTTCAGGTACCACAAATGGCCTCGTACAGCCCGGTAGATTACCTCCTCATCGGAGATCGCCGACCGGGTCTTCGGACACCAGTTGACCAGACGTGTTCCCCGATAAATGAACCCCTTGTTGTAGAGCATAACGAAAGCAGTGAGAACAGCCCGGGTATATCCATCATCCATGGTGAATCGTTCCCGTTCCCAATCACAGGAACACCCCAGGCGCTTCAGTTGTTTGTCGATGAGAGAACCGTAGGTATTCTTCCACTCCCAGGCACGGTCGAGAAACCGCCTTCGTCCAACCTTCTCTTTGGAGAGTCCTTCCTTTTCGAGCATTCGGGACAGGCGTGTTTCCGTGGCGATGGATGCGTGATCCGTTCCCGGAATCCAGCAGGCCTCCCTCCCCTGCATGCGGGCTCGTCTTACCAGGATGTCCTGGACGGTATTGTTGAGGACGTGCCCGATCGTAAGGCTGCCGGTGACGTTAGGCGGAGGGATAAGGACCGTGTAGGGTTCCCTGTCCGGGTTTACCCTGGCATGGAAATATCCCTTCTTCTGCCAGTGATCGTACCACCCTTTCTCAACCTGGGTCGGATCGTAGACCTTGGGTAGCCGTTTGAAACTGGAGAGACCGCCCGTCACTTCTCGAGAATCAAACTGAAGGCGGTGGTGAGCTTCAACACATTCTGATTGGCTTTGATGAGGTTATCCGTAACGATGGAGGCCACGTTCTTCATCACCCTGAAACCGAGACCTGGATCGGAGTTGCACAGCGAGAAGAAAGCATCCTTCATGATGACGCCCATCCTGCAATCCATGGTGGCCTTTACTGTAGCGGTCCGTTTGTCATCATTTCCCAGAAGCGACATCTCGCCAAAGACGGGAAAGAGGTCGCTGGTCAGATTGATGATGGCCTTCTCCCGGGTATCATAGTCCCCCCGGCTCAGCTGGAGAGTCAGAGCCTGATTGATCTCCACTTTTCCCTCCAGGAGAATGTACAGGGAATCCCCTACCTCCCCCTCAAGGAATATGGACTGTCCGGCGGAATAATCGCGGACCTTTATCACGTCCCTGAACTTCTCCAGGTGTTCCTCAGTGAGGTCCTGAAAGAGGCGAAATTTGCCCAAATCCTTCAGAGCGTCCGATTCCTTCCCCATGGGTCTCCCTCAGAGCTAGGTGATCACGATGGCTTTCTCGTTCTCCCTGATGACATAATCCTTCCCAGGATTGACAACGGTGGCCATCCGGCTCTCTTCCCCAAGGGTGTGCCCCGCCTCCTTTAGCTTTCGTTCAATGAAGGCATCAAGAGCCGAGGTGTCCGAGGCCAGAATCTCACCAATCCCGATGTGCTCCTCTTCCGAAAAGACACTCACCAGGACCCACCCCTTCTTGTCCCGGAAATAGTCAAACAGTTCACTGCAGGGCTTCCCCACGTATTCAGGAGGAATGTCCACCCGGCGAAACAGGCCCTGCGTGTCGGCGTCCAGGAGGGCCTCCACGGTCTGGGGTACGCCCGGGTCCATCACATGGGAAGCGACCATGTAGGCGCCGAAATCGTCACTCAGAATGACTTCGTCCACGTTGGCCCGGCGGACATGGGTGAGGTTTTCTCTTTCCGTAATGTAGGCGATGACCCGGACCTTGGGGGCCATGGTCTTGATGGTCAGAGTGGCAAATATGGTCCGCTCATCTGGATGACGACCTCTTTCCGCCGAAAAGGTCGGGAGTATGATGGCTGAACTGGCCCCCTTCAGGTTGGCCCGCTCCAGAATCGGCTCCCGTGTGAAATCACCCCGAACGAACTTGAAACTCAGGCCCCGATACTTGTTCCGTAACCCCGCGATAATATCCTCATTCTCATCGTTGATCAGCACAATGTTCAGCTTCCGCCCCTGGGCAAGACTCTGGAGTGAATCGAGCAAGCGCTCCGTACTCCTGTTCCATCCGCAAAGGAGAATATGTCCCTCAATGTCCAACTTTTCCAATCCCTTGTCCTCCCGGATTCTTCTGGCCACGAAAATGGATGAAATGGTGGCGGTGAGCATGGCCGTTAATAGAATACCGCCGTACATGACAAAAATGGCCAGGACCCGGCCCGCAGTGGTCTGGGGATAGTAATCTCCGTACCCCACGGTGGTCATGGTCACGATGGCCCACCAGAAGGGGTTGATCCCATGGGTGATCTCCCGGATTCCTTCCAGCCGACCCACGAACCATCCTCCGAAAAACATAACCAGAAACATTCCAAAGACCACCCGAAAGAAAGGATTTCGGAGCAGTATCCTGACAGATTTTATCATGAATCGAATTTACGCCACACCGAAAAAAAATGTTAGTCATACTCGGCACGGCCTTGCTGGGTCACAATGGCTACGCCGGCACTGGCCCCGATCCGGGTCGCCCCCGCCTCCACCATGGCCAGGGCATCCTGGTAGGTCTTGATACCTCCCGATGCTTTCACGCCCACACGGGGTCCCACAGTATTCCGCATAAGGGTCACGTCCTCTACCGTGGCTCCTCCCGCAGAAAAACCGGTGGATGTCTTTACGAACTGCGCCCCTGCCTTCTCGGCCAGGCGGCAGGCAGATACCTTCTCTTGGTCCGTGAGAAGGGAAGCCTCAATAATGACCTTGACCACACTCCCGGCGGCCGCCTCTACCACCCTGCGAATATCCATCTCTACAGCCTTCAGATCACCTTCTTTCAGGGCACCAATGTTCAGGACCATATCAAACTCCCTGGCACCGTCCTTCCAGGCCTCCCGAGTTTCGGCCACCTTTGCCGCTGTCACCGTCCCACCCAGGGGAAAACCGATGACCGTGCAGACCGGTATGGATCCCCCCTTCAGTTCCCGGGCACAGAAACGGACATGAACCGGATTCACACAAACCGAGGCAAACCCGTATGTTCTGGCTTCTTCGCACAGTTGGCGAATCTCTTCCCGGGTGGCATCCGGTTTCAACAGGGTATGATCTATGAGGGAAGCGATGTTCTTGATCTCAGACATGCTGACCCAGGATTTCCGTAACCTCCCCAACCAGCTCAAGGGCACTCTCTTCCGTTTTCGCTTCGCCGTAGATACGAATGATGGGCTCCGTATTGGAGGGACGAACGTGAACCCATCGTTCAGGCCAGAGGAGTTTCAGGCCGTCCCGTCGATCCCGGGAGACCCGGGGAAAAGCCAGGGCCAGAGTTTCAAGGAGTTCCTCGGGGTTCTTGTCACCCCGGGGTATTCTTTCCTTCACCGTGACGTACCGGGGAAACGAGTCAAATATCTTTCCCACAGACTCCTCAGTTCTGGCCATTCTGTCCAGCACCAGGGCCGCAGCAACCAGCGAATCCCGGCCCAGGTGGACCTCCCTGAGAATCACGCCGCCGTTTCCCTCTCCTCCCACAGAGGCGTTTTTCTGTTTCATCCCCTCCACCACGTGAATCTCTCCTACGGCTGTCCGGTGAACCTGGGCCCCATACCTCCTGGAAATATCATCCACGGCTTGAGTGGTGGATAGATTGGTCACCACCACGGGGGAAACGTCGCCGTGGGTTAAGACATCGTCCACGGCAAACACCAGGGTGTACTCCTCCCCGAGGGGACGCCCAGATTCATCCACGATGGCCAGCCGGTCCCCATCGGGATCCACGGCAAATCCCACATCACAGCCCCCTTCTCTGACCGCTTTTGACAGGGCTGTCAAATGTTGAGGTAGAGGTTCAGGATCTCTCGTGAACTGCCCGGATGGTTCGCAATTCAACCTGGTCACCGTGCAGCCCAACCTCTCCAGCAGGGAGGGAAGAACCCCGCTGGCCGCCCCGTTAACGGCGTCCACCGCCACCGAAAAGACCCGCTGTCGTATCCTCTCAACATCCAGCCACCTCACGGACAGAATCCGTTGAATATGGCGTAAGGCGGCACCATCAAACCTGGAGTAACTTCCCGGTCCGGATTCCTGGGGCTCATGGGAAGTATTCATGTGCTGAACGAGTTGGCTAAACTGATCGCCGTTGAGGAAACATCCGTCACCATCCACGAATTTCAGTCCATTCCACTGCGGCGGATTATGACTGGCTGTGACCATAATACCCCCCGCGGCATCCGTGTCCCCCACAGAGAATTGGAGGGTCGGCGTGGGACAGATCCCACAGTCCCGGATGGACGCACCCAGGGATTCCAGGTTGGCGGTGATGGCGGACACCAGCTGGGATCCCGAGGGCCGGGTATCCCGTCCCACCATGATCTTCCCTCCCCGGCAGAGCCTGAAGAAAGCTCCGGCATAGCGGGTGGCGACCTCGGCATCGAGATCTGAAGGGAAAATCCCCCGGACACCGGAAATACTCTCAATCAACACGGCTGGGTGGTGGGCGCTCTTCTCAATGCCATCCAGGGGACATGAACCCTGGATGGAAAGGCTCTACGGTTAACTTAAGACCTGATGTGTGGAAAGAACACATCCGCCGTCCCCGCTCCGCGGGATTCAACAAGCGGAGCTGGCGGATGCCAGGATCATCCTGACCCCTCAGGGGAGGGAGGCCATTCCGTACATGAACCGATCACCTTCTGGGCCTTCCGTTTCTCATCCTCCTTGCCGCGCTCGGCTTCAGGTAAAAAGACTTCCGCCGGATATCCCTCAGAATGCCGGCCTTTTCGTACTTCTTCTTGAATCGCCTGAGGGCCCGGTTAAGGTCTTCCCCCTTTCGAACCGTCACTTGAACCAGTTACATCACCTCCCTTCCTCCGTAGGAGATTCTCTGGATAGATCCTAACCCAGATAGGTTTTCAAATTCTTGCTCCGGGACTTGTGCCGGAGACGCCGGATGGCCTTCTCTTTTATTTGCCGGACCCGTTCCCGCGTCAGGTTGAACTCCTCTCCGATTTCGTTCAGAGTGAGAGCATAGTCCCGGTCAATGCCAAAATACATCTTGATGACGTCCCGTTCCCGCTCTTTTAAGGAATCCAGACAGCCCCGGATCTCCTCCTTGAGGGATTCATTCATCAAGACATTGTCCGGAGGCCTCTGATTATCGTCTTCGATGACGTCCATGAGTGAATTCCTGTCCCCGTCACGGAACGGTGCGTTTAGAGAATGATGTCGCCTTGAAATCCTGACAGCATCGGTGACCTCCTCGGACTGCATGTCTAGTTGTTTAGCGATTTCGTCCTCGTTGGGTGGACGCTCATACTCGGATTCCAGATCCTCGGCTGCCTTGGTGATCTTGCTGATGGTTCCCACCCGGTTCAGGGGCAGCCTGACGATGCGGGAATGCTCCGCCAGGGCCTGAAGGATGGATTGGCGGATCCACCAGACCGCGTAAGAAATAAACTTGAATCCGCGAGTTTCGTCGAACCGCTCCGCCGCCTTGATAAGACCAAGGTTGCCCTCATTGATGAGATCGGTGAGCGGAAGGCCCTGACCCTGATAGTCCTTGGCCACAGAGACAACAAAACGAAGATTAGCTTCCGTTAGCTCCCTCAAAGCCTCCTGGTCACCCCTTTTTACCCGCTGGGCCAGTTCGATCTCCCTCTCGGGTTTCAGAGGCTCATACTTGCCGATCTCCTCAAGATATCGGCTCAAACTCCTGTTGGCGTCACTGGGCATTCAACACCCCCTATGATTGATCTTTCCTCGACAAAATGCGAACGAAAAAGTATATAAAGTTACGCCTTTTCCGTCAATTCTTCAAGGCCGCGTTAACACCTTGCCTAAGACCTTCTCCGCCTACCTTTGCTACGTTACGGTTCGTCCTTTGTTTCAAACCCGCCCTCCCGGAACCGGAGGGACAGATCAACGAACTCCTCCACGGACACCGACTCGGGGCGACGGGTGAAATCAAAGCCCGGTATCTCTTCCCAGGGGTAGACCGCCAGGGAATTCTTGAGCATCTTCCGTCTCTGGGAGAACGCGTGCTTGACCAGGACCCCGAACGCTTTCCGGCTTTCACGGTTCCACCCGAATTTCCGGTGGGGCCGAATCGACACCAGGGCCGATCGTACGGTGGGCCTGGGCGCGAAGACCTCCGGTGGGACCCTAAGTTTCTCTTCTACGTCAGCAGCGGATTGCACCATGACCGTAAGCCGGCCGTAAACCTTGCTTCCAGGCGACGCCGTGAGGCGTTCGGCCACCTCCTGTTGAACCATGAAATGGATGTCCTTCCACCTGCCGGGATGCTCCAGCAGGGCAAAGATGAGGGGCGAGGTGATGCCGTAGGGGATATTGCCAACCACCCTCACCGGGAATTCCTTGAAGGGAAGATTGGAAAGGTCCACGGCCAGCACATCCCCTTGAATGAAGGTACACCGGTCCAACCCGGGATGAGTGACAAGCGCTTGAACAAGGTCGGCGTCGATTTCGACTCCGATGAGCTCCTTCACTCGTGGAGCCAGCAGTTCCGTCAAAGCCCCCTCCCCCGGTCCAACCTCCAGAACGGAATCTGTGGACCGGGGCCCGATAATCCTGACCACTTTGTCCAGGAGATTGGTGTCCCGAAGAAAATGCTGACCCCAACGTTTCCTGAATCTCCTTGTCACTCCGGAAGACCGAAAGAATGGCGGGTGCGGGTGTCTACAAACACCGGAGCCCACTCCCTGAATGGGGGTTCAGGCTCGATCAGGAAATGGGCACCCCGGGTCCCACGGAAGGATCGTCTACCGTAACCAGCACTACCGAATCGCCACTGGTGGCCGCCAGAAGCATGCCGTTGGATTCCACGCCCCGGATCGTTACAGGTTCAAGATTGGTGACAGCGATAATCACCCTTCCCACCAGCTCTTCAGCCTCGTAGTAGGGAGCGATACCGGCCACGATCTGTCGCGATTCCTCCCCCAGATCGATCTGAAGCTTTAAGAGCTTGTCGGCCCCTTTCACCTTCTCCGCTTCTGTCACCCGGGCCGTCTTGAGCTGGATCTTTTGAAAGTCCTCGATGGTGATGATTCCTTCGGTCATCTTTCCTTCCTCTTTTCTGGATTCAGCAGATGTTAGTTCAATTCTCGGAAACGGGAGTTCGAACTCTCCCAATTCGTTTCCGCTGGAAAGTTTTCCCCAGGACATATCTGCCAGATTCCCCCTGTGGGTGTCACTGGGAGCCACCGCTCCAATCATGGCCAGGATTTGTTCGCACTTCACCGGCATAATGGGGTGGAGAAGCTCCAGGGCGATTCTCAAGGACTCCGACGCAAAGTAAAGGACGGTTCCGGCCTGTCCTTTCTGAGAGGTCACCAGTTTCCACGGTTCTCTTCTTTCCATGTAACGATTGATCGCCCGGACAAACTGAAGGGTTTCCTCCACCGCCTCGCTGATCCTCATGGTCTCGATCTTTTCCATCACTATTCGGGGAATTCTCCCTCCAAACGCTTTAAGCTCCCCCTCTTCATCACCGGTGGGTCCCACAGCGGGGATTTTCCCGTCAAAATGCCGGCGGATCAAAGTCACCACCCGTCCAACCAGATTCCCCAGGTCGTTGGCAAGATCACTGTTGTACCGGCGGGCAAATCGCTCGAGGGAAAAACTGCTGTCCTGGCCCAGAACCATACCCCGCATGAGAAAATACCGGACAGGATCCACGCCACACTCCTCGATAAGGTCCAGGGGCCTCACTACATTGCCCAGGGACTTGGACATCTTAAAATCCTCACTCAACCACCATCCATGGGCGAATATGGATTGAGGGAGAGGAAGATCAGCCGCGAACAGGAAGGTAGGCCAGTAGACGGCATGGGTGGTAAGTATGTCCTTGCCGATTAAGTGAACCTCTGCTGGCCACCATTTCTTGAACAGATCGTCCCGGCGGGTTGCCCCGACCGCGGTCACATAATTCAGCAGTGCGTCAAACCAGACGTAGGTCACGTAGTCCGGGTCGAAAGGAAGCTCAATTCCCCAGGGCAGGCGGGACCTGGGCCGTGATATGCACAGGTCACCCAGAGGTTGTTTCAGAAACCCCAGTACCTCATTTCGGCGGAATTCGGGCTGAATGAACCCGGGATCCTCCTGGATGGTGCTGACGAGCCGTTCCTGGTAGCTGCTCATCTTGAAAAAATAGTTCTTTTCTGTTATGACCTCCAGCTTCCGCCGGTGCTGGGGACAGGTTCCGTCCACCAGCTCCTTCTCCGTGTAGAAGCGCTCACATCCCACGCAGTAGCGGCCGGAGTATTCGTCAAAATAGATGTCCCCCTTATCGTGGATTCGCTGAAGGATGGTCTGTACCACATCCTTGTGGTCAGGATCGGTGGTTCGAATAAAATAGTCGTACTGAATGTGGAGCCTGTCCCACAGCTCCTTGAAACGGACCACCATTTCGTCGCAGTGTTGCTTCGGCGAAATCCCATGTTTCTTAGCCGCCTGAAATACTTTCTGGCCGTGCTCGTCGGTGCCTGTGAGAAAAAAGACCTCCTCACCGGCCTCCCGGTGATACCGGGCCAGGACGTCGGCCAGAATAGTGGTGTAGGCGTGGCCCAGATGGGGCTCATCATTTACGTAGTAGATGGGTGTGGTGACGTAAAACTTCGTCATGGCCGAACCGGACCCTCAGGGCGGAGATTCTCGCGGATGTCCAGTAGGAGGTTCATAAACACCAAGTTCGGGTGATAGTTCCGGGAAAGAGAGTCCATGCACAACTCAAGGGCGGAAACGACTCCCGGAAAGTCAGCCTGGGGAAAGCGGGTGCAGATCTTTCTGACAGTGTCTTCCAGACTCAACAGAATGAGCCCAGCCTCCCCGTTCAGGGTCTGGACAAGATAGGCATCCCTGAAAAAGTAGCTTAGCAACTGAAAGTGGAGCGCCAGGGCCTGGGGATCCGCCCGGTAACTTGACAGGGCGTGGGTCACAAATCTCAGGTATCCCTCCCCCGTATCCTGGGTCAGCCACGTCACCAGTCTATCCACTAGCGAATCCAGGTCATCGAGATTCTCCTTCGCCAGGCTTCTGGCCAGGCGGACATTTCCCTGGGACAGATGGGCAAGGAACCGGGCCCGGGAATCGTCAACGTCCATGCGATCGGTCAGATAAGGCAACAGCGCTTCCTCCAAAAGGGGCGGAAAATACACACTCTGGCACCGGGAACGAATCGTTTCAGTCAACCGATCTGGAGTTTCTGTGGTGAGAATAAAGGTGGTACTCTCAGGGGGCTCTTCAATGATTTTCAGAAGAGCATTTGCCGATTCCCCCTGCTGGGTCATGAGCAGATGGGCGTCAAAGATGAGGACGAATTTTCGGCCCGTTTCCACTGCCTTCAGATAGATTTTCTTCCTGAGATCCCGTACGGAGTTCAGGAGAATGGTGGACGCTCTCGGCAGCGTAATCTTGGCGTAGGGATCCTGGGCCTTTCTTTGCGTCAATTCATTCAGGAGCGCCAGGGTCTTATGGGACAGGGCCTTGAGGGGAGGGTCCTCTTTCACAATGTCCCTGTCCCTGGGAAAGGGAACCAGGAGGATAACGTTCGGGTGCTGCAACGATCTGAATTTCGTACACGACGGACACGTCCCACAGGGCTCATCGTCCGGGCGATGACAGTTCAACAAGGCACAATACCGGAGGGCAATCCCTTCCTTCCCGGACCCTGGGGGCCCATGGAACAGGTAGGCACCGGCCACCCGGCCGTTTCGTCTTGCCGCAAGGAGCCTCGTCCACACCTTTTCCTGGGGCACCAGATCCTCAAACATGGAGGGACAACCCTATCCTTTCTTGGTAAGCCACGCTTCCGGATTAAGCTTCTTCCGGTTGCCCCAGACTTCGAAATGGAGTTTGGCTCCGTCAAGAGATCCCGAGTCGCCTACATGGGCGATCACGTCCAGGGCTTTCACGTACGAATTCTCTCCCACTTCAACGTCGGTTACATGTGTGTACACCGTGTAGAAGCCTCCCCCGTGGTCGATGATGATGGTGTTTCCGTATCCCCGGATGTAGGTCACCGTAGTGACAATCCCGTCGAAGACTGCCCGGACCCGGCTTCCTTCCTTCCCCCGGATGTCGATACCCGGATTATCGGTTACCGTTTTGAGAGTGGGATTCCTGTGACTGCCGAAGCGCGTGACAACGGATCCTTCAACGGGCCAGGGAAGCCGGCCTTTCACGGAAACAAAGTCTGACGCCCCTGCCAGTTCCGCCTCTCTCCGCCGCCGTTCCCGGTCCGCCCGCTCCCTTTCCAGGCTCAGGATGATCGTTTCCAGTTCTTCCGCAGCCGACCGCCTGTCCTGGAGAGCCTCCGACAGTTCCTGGTGATTCCTCTTGAGACGGACCAGCTCCCTGTTTCGCATACGCCGATTCCGTTCCAACCAGGCCTTCCTGGCAGTGCGCTCACGGTCGATCTTTGCCAGATCGGCCAGGTCTTTCTCCAGCAACGATTGCCGGGCGGTTATTTCGTGAAGGGCTGACCGTATCTCACCGGCAAGGGTCCGGTCATAATCGGAGATAATGGTCAGGTACTTAGACCGGTACGTCAGCTGACGCCAGGAATCAGAATCCAGTAAGAGAGCCAGATCGGATAACCGTCCTTTGGTATACACATCCACCACCCGACGGGCGTATCTCTCCTGAAGAGCGGCGTATTCCTCTTTCTTGGTTTCTATGGCCCTTCTGGCCTCCTCGACAGCCCGTTCTTTCGCCTGCTCTTCCTTTCTCAAACGGTACAGAAGATTCCTCACCAGGGAAATTTCCTCATCCAGTTCACCCAGCTTCTCAGCCGCGCCCTTCTCCCTGTCGGAGGTTTCCCGGATTCGCCGTTCAAAATCACGGATCTCCTCACGGAGACGATCCAGCTCCCGGGAATGAAACTGAATGTCTTCGTCAATACCCTCCACCTGGGCCGGGCCGGCAACAGGAAGAAGTAGAGCCAGGACGATTGCAGGGGGTTTGCTCCTGACAGTCACGACGAGAAAATAGATTGACCCTCAGTGATTATCAATTCTTTTTCCAGCAACCCAGACCGGCCCACCCGGGGAAAGCGCTTGACTAAACTCAAGGGGTTAACTATTTTGCTCATCAACCCCGTCTGAACGTAAGGAGGCAAAGGTGAAAAGCGCGGTCTGGGAGAATATCTTCCGAGGGAGAAAAAAGGATCAAAGCAAGGAAGTCCTGGCCCTCAAGCAAGTTCCTGTGTTCGATGGCCTGGATGACAGGGAGCTGGCGGAAATAGAGAGGGTGGTCCACCATCGTACCTACAAACCGGAGGAATTCGTGTTCCGAAAGAGCGCCCCAGGAGAGGGACTGTATATCATTCTCCAGGGAAGTGTGGACATTCTCACGGAGACAGACGATGGAAAATCCAGCCTGGTGGCGTCGCTGGGTGAAGGGGACTTTTTTGGAGACCTCTCCCTTCTGGATCAGGAGCCCCGGTCCGCAAATGCCGTGGCCAAAGACTACTCCGAACTCCTGGGATTCTTTCGCCCGGACCTTACCTCAATCCTGAAGCGAAAACCGGATCTGGGCGTAAAGATCCTTTTCAACGTCGCCAGGGTTATCGGGGAAAGGCTGAGAAAGACCAACGAACTTTTGGAGGCATCCCAGGGTAAACGCCAAGGGTGAACAACAGCACAAGAGATCCGGTGCAGCGTTTCTACCGTCTCGTTCTGATTCTGCTCGGGGTCGGCTTCCTGGTCATCATCTGGCCCTATGTCTCCGGAATAGTTCTCGTCCTCGTTTTCGCCTTCTTGTTTACTACCATCCTTCTCCCCATAGTGGACTGGCTGGAGGGCAAGATGAGAAGTCGCGCCCTGGCCGTCATGACCACCCTGACTACCCTGCTGGCGGGCATCGTCCTTTTCCTTTTCAGTTTCATCAGCCAGCTCTCCCATGAAGCTCGAGACCTGGCTCAACAGGTGGATCAACAACAGCTGGTGGAAGGACTCCAGGAACTCCGCCTGGCCGTGGTGGAAGGGTCTCCGGCCTTCATCCAGGGTTTTGTCCGCGAATACGCGGAAGGGGGCGCTTCCGGGGGAATTTCAGCGGAAGAAATCAGCCGCTATGTGAACACAGTCATCCAGAAACTTTCCCAGCTCACAGGCGCCGTAGGCTCGTTAATCCTTTTCACCTTCATGTTACTTCTTTTCACCATCATCATATTGTACGAGTACCACAATTTCAAACGGTCCCTGGTGGCACTGATTCCCAACAGGTTTTTCGAACTGGGAATCCGCCTGATTCGCAACATCGAAAAGCAGGTCAGCAGCTACCTCCACGGACAGCTCCTCGCCGCATCCAGCGTTGCCGTCCTTTCCATCATAGGCCTTTTCCTGCTCAATGTGCTGGTGGACGCGAACCTCTCCCTGATCGTCTTCATCGGCATCATTGCCGGACTCGCGAATCTGATACCCCTGGTGGGACCCTTCGTTGGGATGGTTCCCGCCATTCTTGTGGCCGTTATGAACCACCTGGGCACGCACGCCGATCCGGCCCGTCATCTCCTGGTGGTCATCGTATCCATCGTGGTCATGTTCCTCATCGTTCAACAGATCGACAACAACTTCGTCACCCCTAAACTGGTGGGCAAGAGTGTGGGCATGCACCCTCTGGTCGTTATCATCGCTCTGCTCATCGGAGCCAGCTTTATGGGACCGGTGGGCATGCTCGTGGCGGTCCCGGCGGCGGGGATCATCAAGGTTATCTCCAAAGAAATTGCCTGGGCAGTCAAGAACGCCCATCTTCTGTAGACTTTACCCGGAACCGGGACCCGCCTCCGCAGGTCACGGTGACCCTTTCTTTCCATCCCGCCCGG
>JBHIAI010000137.1:0-4347 GCA_046861655.1 Fidelibacterota bacterium
TTTCTCTTCGGAAGTTCGCTGTCACCGTCGCGTGCTTTGTTCCACTGCTCACTGCCGCTGAATTATGGTCACTCATCGTTGCCTACTCATCACCCATCACCCGTAACTCATAAGGCACAACCCTTTTCGCTTTGTGTTCCTCCCCAAAGCTCCTAAATTGATTATGAGGGGAAGAAACAACAAATTGTGTATCTTTCCTCCGAGGTAAGTTGTGTGTTTCGGCTGACTCTCATACATGTTTTGACAGGCTCCGTACCGTCGTTGGTACCGTCTGGTCAGTCGTCCCGTATCGCTGGTCACCCGTCATGAATTGCGCATCACGAACTATGCATTACGCATCACGCATTACGCATTACGCATCACTGATTCTTTTTCTCTCCCTGCCAATCCTGGCCAGCTCCCAATCAAGCCAGGAAATCGAACGCCTGAAACGCGAACTCGAACAGCGCGGCATCACAGGGGATGTCACCGGGATACAGGAGAAAGGCAAGACAGCCATCGAAAAGGAAGGTGTTTTCCCATCGGAAGTTCCCAGGATCGACACCATGGCCATCCTGGAAGCGGTGAGGAAGCGGGAGGCCAGGCCTCCGAGGCTCGATTACTTCGGGTACGATTTTTTCAGGTCCCGCCCGGGTGGTATTTCTATCTGGGATAATCTCCCCGTACCCCTGGACTACAGCCTGGGCCCTGGGGATGAGATCATCGTCTCCATCTGGGGGGAGACCCAGCTCCGGTCGTCTCACTTCATCAGTCGAGACGGGACCATTTTCATCGACAAGGTGGGGCAGGTGAACCTCACCGGCAAGAGCATTAACGAGGCGCAGAAGTACCTGCGGTCGAGGTTTGAGGAGGTGTACGCCACTCTGAAAAATCCCAATCCCCGCACGTTCATGGACGTCTCCCTGGGAGATCTCAAATCCATCAACGTGAAGTTCGTGGGGGAGGTGCGGTCGCCGGGGATATACCCGGTTCATCCCTTTTCCACCGTCACCACCGGGTTGATCCAGGCCGGCGGGGTGAAACGGACGGGAAGTCTCCGGGACATTCAGGTAATCCGCCGAGGAGAGAAATTCACCACGGTGGATATGTATGCCTTCCTGTTGGAAGGCAAGACGGATGGGGACATACGTTTACAGGATCAGGATGTGGTCTTCGTACCGGTCCGTAACGCCACCGTGACCGTCAGGGGCATGGTCCAGCGTCCTGCCATCTACGAAGCTTTGAGTGAAGAAACCTTCAGCGACGTCCTTTCGTACGCCGGTGGCGTAAAAGCCGAGGCCGGGACCCAGTTGGAGGTGAAGCGCACCATTCCCATGGAGCAGCGGTTGAGTGATGATACGGCTGTGCAGTCGTTCTACGTGAACTTCCACGATGTCTCCGGCCGCCCGGTGAAGGATGGCGACAGGGTCGTGGTGCATGAAGTTTTGCCTATGGCCCAAGAGGTTGCTGTGTATGGACAGGTGAAAAAGCCCGGTGTGTACGCCTATGAAGATTCCATGCGTGTTCTGGATCTGCTGAATCTGGCAGGCGGCATGGATGATGAGAGTTACTGGCAGTCGGTGTATGCGTCCCGGGGGGAGATCATCCGGAGAAACGAGGCAGGGGAGTACTCCGACATCCTTCCCATTGATCTGGAGAGGTTGCGCAGCGGGGATGACAGTCAAAACCTTCTTCTTGAGAATCTCGACCAGGTGGTGGTTCGCCAGAGCCCCTATTTCGATGCTCCGGAGAACGTCACGATTCTTGGAGAAGTCAAGATCCCGGGAGTCTACAGTATAACCCGGGACAACGAGCCATTGGAGAGTATCATTCAGAGGGCGGGGGGATTCAAGGACCGGGTATTTGAGGAAGGCATCGAGATGTACCGGCGTGGTCAAAGGGTGGTGTTGAGGGATTATTCCATTCCGGTGGCCGCCGGGGACAGTATTGTCGTTCCGGAGCATCCGGGAACCGTCCTCGTCAGGGGGGAGGTATACAATCCTGGTTTCATCCATTTCAAGGAGGGCAAGTCTCTGAAAGATTACGTGGAAAGTGCCGGTGGGTTTACGCTCGATGCCGATAAAGGAAATGTCTCCGTGATCTACGCCAATGGGGACGTGAAGAGACGGGGGTGGTTTCTGATGACGCTTGATCCCCGGGTTCGAGAGGGGGCCACGGTAGTGGTCCATCGCGAGGAGGAGAGGGAGCCTTTTGACACAACCGAATTCTTGAAGGAGTTCGCCTCCATCGCTGCTTCCCTCGCCACCATTTTCTTCATCATTTCCTCCCAGACCACCCCTTAGCCTGACAGTCATGGCAGAAAGAAGTCAGGATTGGCTTAAGCAGGCACGGCGGGATTTCGAAAGTGCAACCGGGTCGTTCGAGGGCGGGTTCTACGAATGGGCTTGTTTCATATATCAGCAGTCAGCGGAAAAAGCATTAAAGGCCGTATATCAGGCCCATAACGCCGATGCGCGAGGACATTCAATTGTTGGACTGATGAGAGGATTGAAGAATAACCTCGGAATGAATGAGATAGACGATGAACTGGAAAAGCAAGCAAGACACCTCGACCGCTATTATATTGCGTCGAGATATCCAAATGGATGGCCTTCAGGTTATCCCGGAGAAATGATCACAAAGGACGATGCCGAGATTGCAAAGTCTTCTTCTCAGGCAATTTTGAGTTTTTGCGAACAGAAGGTTTTATGATCTCGACAATAACAACCGAAGTGATAGGGAGTGTCAGAATTACTCGGGTTGATGCCAAACGACTGACTCGGTCTCTATCCGATACTGCGGGCAAGATAAGGTCTGAGCATCCAGAAGTAAGTAATATTATCCTTTTTGGCTCTTTCAGTAAAGGCACGTTTACTTCTCAAAGCGACGTAGATGTAGCGATTATTGTTTTAAGGTCGCGTCAGCGATTCATGGATAGGCCTGAGGTCTTTATGGACTACTTTTCGGACATTGATGTGCAGGTGAATGTCATAGTATATACGGTTCAGGAATTCGAGAGAATGCTGAAAGTTGGAAACAGGTTCGTTCAGGAGATTCAGAACGGACAAAGATTGTAGTGTGTTGTGTATCAAAGCGGTTCCCCACTCTTCACAGTCTTTCCTCTGTGCAATCTGTGTCTCACCAGGGACTCTTATGGAGCAATATGTGGCCCCGGTCTCCCGTTTCCTGTCTCCGTTCTCCGTTCATTTGAACTTGAACCCGCGGCGTTGAACCCGAACCCTCGGCAAGAGGTTGTCTAAGGTAGAAAAATTCGAGGACCTGGACGTCTGGCAGGAAAGTGTAAGATTGTCAATTGATTTGTACCGGACTCTGAACAACAGTAAGGATTATGCATTGCGAAATCAGATTCAAAGATCATCAGTATCTATTGCTTCGAATATCGCGGAGGGCTTCGAACGGAATAGCAACAAGGAGTTCATGCAGTTTTTGCATATCGCAAAGGGTTCCTGTTCTGAGCTTCGCACGCAGTTGTACATCGGAATGAAGACTGGTTTGTTCGATGACAAGCATGGTGTAGAATTCATCGAAAAGAGCCGGAAGATTTCCAGTATGTTGTATAAGTTGATCAAAGTTCGTAAGAATGAGTTTGGGGGTCACTAGATGGGGATAGGTCTTTTCCGGTCTCCGGTTTCCGGTCTCCAATACACGGTCTCCCGTCTGCGGTCTCCGATAAAGGGTCTCCGGTTTCCGGTCTTCGGTCTCCCGTCTCCGGTCTCCACTCCTTGACTCCCGTGTCCACCCTCTGACTCCATGAAGTTCGCTGAATTACAGGATATCATGCACTCCCGCGGCATCACGACCCTCGCAGAAATCGCCCGGGAACTGGGAGTGTCGCCCCAGGCTGTGTCGAACTGGAAGGCCCGTGACCGCGTACCGTACCGGATTGTTGTGAAGCTTCAGGAGAAAGGGGAAGGTCGGTCAGCTGAGGGGGAAGGTCTGTTCCGGTCTCCGGTCTCCCGTCTCCGGTCTCCGGTCTCCGATAAAGGGTCTCCGGTTTCCGGGTCCGAAGGACCTGAAGAGAGCTTGCAGATCGTCAAGGACGATGAGATCGATCTCCGCGCCCTGTGGAAGGTTATCTGGTCCGGCCGACGGTTCATTGCTGTCGTGACCGGGGCCTTTACATTGGTGGGCATCATTTATGCTCTTCTCGCCACCCCGTATTACAAATCCACCATCACCGTATATCCCGCCGCCGGGGAAGAAGGTCGGATTCCGGGCCAGCTTCAGGGGTTGGCCTCTTCCTTTGGGGTTAGCGTGGGCGGGTCTGAAACAAGCTACAACATTCCGGATGTGGTAAGGTCCCGGCGAATCCGGAAAATGATTCTGACTCAGGAATGGGAGACGAAG
>JBHIAI010000138.1:0-4311 GCA_046861655.1 Fidelibacterota bacterium
TCCACCTCCTGCTCAACGGTCATGACACTGGTGTCCACAGTGATTTCAGGATTCTCGGGCTCCTCATAAGGATCGTCAATACCGGTAAAATGTTCAATCTCACCGCGCCGGGCCTTGCTGTACAGTCCCTTCACGTCTCTGGCTTCACACACCTCAAGAGGGCACTTCACGAAGACTTCCACGAATTCACCGATTTCCTTCCTGGCGTACCTGCGTTCCCTCCGGTAAGGAGAGATAAAGGCACAGGGCACGATGACGCCGTGACTCACAAGCAGTTCCGCCACAAAAGTAACCCTCTTAATATTCTTGTCCCTGTCCTCCCTGGTGAATCCTAGATCGGGTGTCAGTTTCCGCCTCACCACATCCCCGTCCAACCTCTGGACCCGGTAGCCCATCGTTTCGAGGCGCCTGTCCAGGGCCTGGGCGATGGTGGTTTTGCCCGCTCCGGACAGTCCCGTCAGCCAGACGGCCACCCCCTGGACCGAGTTATCACCCGGAGCCAACCTTCGACGGTTTTTCATCGGAATAGTACCTCCTCAAGATTTCTTCAACTTCAGGTCGAGTGAATTCCTCGGGGAGCCTCTCGCCAGATTCCAGAATCTGCCGCACTTTTGTCCCGCTCAGGAAGATCTTTTCGTGATCCATGGCCCGGGAGGTCTTGGTGGTGGCCATGGAATGGGTTCGGGTACAGTAAAAAGCGTGTTCAAAGAACATGGGCTCGATGCCCAGTTCCTCCCGGTCAAAGCGTTCAAAAATCTTTTGGGCATCGTAAGTACCGTAGAAGTTCCTGTATCCGGCATGGTCCCTCCCCACGATGAAATGGGTACATCCATAGTTTTTCCGGGTGATGGCATGAAATACAGCTTCCCGGGGGCCAGCGTAGCGCATGAACGCGGGATACACACCCAGGACAGTGTGGCGGTGGGGAAAGTAGTTGTCCAGGATAGCTTCGTAGCATTTCATGCGGATCTCGGCAGGGATGTCGTCCGGGGAGGTTTCCCCAACGATGGGATGGATCAAGAGACCGTCTACCAGCTCCAGGGCACACTTGGTGATGTATTCGTGGGCCCGGTGGATGGGATTCCGCGTCTGAAAGGCCACAACCTGCCGCCACCCCTTTTCCTGAAACTTTTGCCTCAGCGCCCGAGGAGACAAACGGTATTGCCGGAACCGGGCGTGTTCGGGCACGGCATAGGCCTCAACGTCCCCGGCCACATAGAAATTCCCCTGGGAATAAAGACTGGCCACACCGGGATGATCCTCGCTGGTGGTACCGTAAACCTCCTTCGCCTCGCGGTTCTTGTCATACGTGAAAATATCCGAAACGGCAACCTTTCCCAGGAGTTCCCCTTCGGGAGATTTCAGGTAAGCCTCCGAATTACGCTTCAACGGGTCATGGTCATCCTGATGTACCGGAAGGGTAATCGGAATCGTCCACACCGAGCCATCCGATAGCCTCATATCGGTGACGGTCGATTCGTAGTCATCTCTGTTCATGAACCCTTTCAGTGGGCTCAATGCACCTGTGGCGAGCATTTCAAAATCCGCCTGAGCCCGCCTCCCCAGGGTAATCGACGGAAGGTTGCTGTCAGGATTCTCTGGAGGGGTTGTGAAAAGGTCTACCAGACGCCCGCCGTGTGGATCCATCATCAGGCCGAAAAATTACGAAATGTCCGCCACCCATCCATGGGCAAAGTCCCCCTGGATGCTGGTTCCGGATTTTCGATCCCTGTCATCCTGAGCCTGCCGAAGGAGCTCCCACGGAGTGTCCCTCCAAGTTTCCCCCTCTCCGACTCCCACCGGCCAGCTGCGAATTCGCCTCCGTCACTCGTCCCTCCTGCGAAAGACAGACAGAAATGAACCCAGGGCATCACGGTGAAGGAAAGCCAGGGCAACGAGAATACCGATAAGGGAGAGTCTCGAAACCATCCTGGTGGCTCGAAACAGACGGGTGTCGTACCGGAAGATCACTGTATGGTTCCCCGGCGGCACGTACACGGACCGGAGGACGTGATCGGTTTGGTAGATCTTGGATTCCCTTCCGTCAATCGACGCCTTCCACCCCGGACCGAAGTAGTTCTCCGACAGGACCAGCAGACGGCCGTCCTCCGCGGACGTTTCCAGGGCGATTTCATTTTCGCTGAACCGGGTAACTTCAACGCGGGACTCATCGAGCTGCGACGGTTCAGGTCCGCGATAGTCTATCACCACCGCCGTTCTTGACGGGTCGAATTCCGGGTCGAGCGTTTTCTCCAGAGATTCCTCCTGGTTGGACACGGATACGATGTTATCCACCATCCAGGCCCGGGGAAGAACAGACATATTTCGGTACACCGACTTGTTTCCCTTGAAAACCCGCCTGAACTGTTCCGATTCAATATCCCTCCGGGTGATGATATACTTGACATTCAGCATATTGAGGACGGAAGGGTTATTCATTCCCCCTGCGTCCATAAGATCCTGGTAGGTCCTCAGTTTCACAGGCCGGTAGCCTCCCACGCTGGATAGCCCAAAGTAGCCGTACCAGTTGGTATTGAAATCGTCAAGAGGAAGAATCCGGAATAGACTTTCATCCTTCTGAAGGAATTGGACCTCCGGTGTGGCCCGGAACTGCTGCCTCAAGTTCCCTGGATTCCTCAAATGCAGGAATTCCCGATCCACCACCCACAGATCGGTCACCAGGAGACCGAGAAGGAGGAGACCCACGGTTCCCCCTTTCAGGGTCCCTCGCCAGCCCAGCCACATCGCAGCCAGTCCCCCAGCGGAAAGAAACAGGGCCAGAAGCAACCCTTTCTGGAATATCTCCAGACGTACATTCATGATTTGAGCCAGCACGTTGGGCTGTAATCTCGCCGCCTCTCCCGCTTTCAGGAAAAGACCCAGGGCCTCATACCCAGGTTTTCCGATGATGAGAAGGAAAGCCGTGGCCCCCAACACGGTTCCAAAGATGATGAGCGTCCGCACCTTGAGATTCTACACCGCCAGGTCTTCACCTTTCTTGAGGACTCCGATCACCGTATCCACACCCTTTGCTGCCACGATCCCAACTGTCAGGGGGAGGAGGAGGTAGATCATGGAAGGGATTCTGAATTTGCTGAACAGGGGGGCGAATTTGAACAGGGGCCAGAAAAGAAGAGGGAAGTATTTTCCGAACCCTATGAAGATAATAATGACGGTGGCGATAATCATGGCCAGGGTAAACCAATCGGGTTTTCGCAGAGTAAGTCCCAGGACGGCCAATAGAACGGTCAACAGTCCCAGATAGTGGGTGGACTGGGTAAAGGGCATATGTCCCCAGTAGGCGGCCGATTTCAGGTCCCGGGTGGGGTAGTTCTGGAGTCCATAGAAGTAGGGATAGATGAAGGAAACGGTCTCCTTGGGATGAAACGACCACTGGGTGGCGTAGTCCCAGTCCGTACCCCGCTCCGTATCTCCCGTTTGATCCAGCACCGACGGAGCCCCCCTTGTGGAGTGAGACTGAAACCGCAGCAAGGGCACGTAGGGATCGGCCACCAGGAGGGTTGCCAGTCAGCAGATACTCAAAGGAAAGAAGAACCAGGGGGATGTACCCCATAGCCATGATCTTAGCCCCGTGGCCCGCGTTGATGAGCCCAAAAGAATATGGTGTGATGCCATAGACCAGGGCCCCAAAAGAGGCAGGTATGTTTCCCAACTTTCGTCGCTTCAGAAGGACGAGAACTCCGATCCCCCCGAGGACAAAGTGAATCCAGAACTGGATTCCCTTATTGAAAGAATCGTTTCGAAGTACTCTGTTGATTGGCCCTGATTGAGTGTTGATATAGCCTCCGTAGGAGGGCATCCCGGAAAACAGATGAGGGAACCATTGGGCGGTCTCCGTCTCCCTTTTCTTATAGTCCTCACCCCACTTATTGATGGGGTACCGGGCTACAGTGTCACTGGCTTCGGGGACTCGATTCAAAAAGACCATTTGGGAGAGAAACATTAGAGGAATGATCACAACGGTTCCGAGGGCGATCTTCGTAGTGAATCTCATCTCAGGTCCACGTAAGAAGCCATAGGAGGAAAGCCCCAGACAGGGAAAACGTACAGGACGGGTGTGAGTTCACTTGAAATGTAGTATTGACCTGAGCGGAGTATTGACAGATTAAGAGGACCAACCAATGAGTCTACTTCGCCCCGGAGATATGAGCCAACTTGTAACCGCTACTTTCTGAGACTGATTTCAACACTTGGTAATTCGACCCGTCCATCTCCGCCATGCCTATCTCGTACTGCTTCTGAACCAGAACTTTCTCTCCCGAATATGTATTCACAAAGTCAACACCGGTT
>JBHIAI010000024.1:0-18223 GCA_046861655.1 Fidelibacterota bacterium
CAGGTCCGGTTCAGAGGATGTAATATTCGTAATCACCACGGGGCCGTCCCCACTGTTCTCGAATCCCAGGTTGAAGGTGTCCGCCTCACCCACCTCGCCCACCAGAAAGATGTCATCCAGGAAAGCCGATACCTGGCCTGTTCCGAACAATCCCGGAGTGAACGTCACCTCATCCAGCCAGCCGGCGTCATCCCCGGCGGATCCAGAACTGTTCTTTTCATAACTCCAGCTCACATAGGTGTAATCGCAGACGTTCAAACTTCCCTGCTGCCAGTCCACTTCCCCACTGATGGCGTCCACTTCATTTCCCTCCTCATACAGACGAAGGAAGTCACCCCCGTCCTCCGAGGAAACCTTCCACCAGAAGCTCACGGTCCCGGCACCGTTGATCTCGATATCGGCATCCAGCCAGGAGTCACCATCATCCCCTATGGCGCCGCTCTGGGCTGCATCGATGCCGTCGTGCGTCACCGTCCCCTGACCGAACCAGGGCTGATCGCCGCCGGTGTACCAGTCGAGAGAAACGTTGTCCACGGCATCAGGAATAGGGATTTCAGGCTCGAACTGACTGCAATCCTCCAGATTGACATCCTGATTTGTCACCTGAACTCCGCCGGAAATACTGATACCTCGCCGCATACCGGCCAGATCCTCTCCCGGATCGCATGTGTCGGGACCGACACCGGCGGAACCGGCTTGATCCAGAAAGGCTGCCACGGTGTAGCCATTCCCATCGGGGAGATCCGTGAATTCATAGAACCATGTGGCCCCGGGAGACTGAAAATCAACGTACACCTCAGGCTGGACGATGTCAGGAGGATCCATGTCCGGGTCACTTGCGGGGAACCACAAGGCCAGGTAGAGCTGTCCATCGGCGGCCTTGGAAGCGATGAGATCCCCACTGATGGATCCCGTCCCTACGGGCGGATAGCCCACTGCAAAATCGATATCGAAGGCCGCTCCACCCGAGATTTCAAACTCGCCGCTTTTCCCTTTCATCTCGCCCTGATCAGGAAAGAAGTTCTGATTCTCATCCAGAAACGCCCTCACCTCCCAGCCGAAGGCGTCATAGATCCCCGGCTCATCAAAGACGTAGAAGTAGTCCCCGGGAAAGGATGTGCCGGGAAAGGACCGTTCAAAGTCGGGACTCCAGGGCGACTCGTTCCCGGGTTCGAACAGGCCCACGACCAGCTCACCCGAGCCCGTTTCCGTGGACGTGATGGTCCCGTCCACATGACCCATCACACCGGGGGTGGCCCAGACTTCCATGGTCTCATACCGGATGCCCGCCTGATCGAACATCCACAGTTTGTAGTAATAGTCCTGGCCCTCTACAACATCCACATCCCGCCAGCTGGTCACATTCACGTTCGGTTCGTTCAAAACCGTGGGATCAGCCAGGGTGACATTCCCCGAGTTGTTGCGATGGATTTCATACCGGTTGAAATCGCTATCCACATCCGGCCACCGGTCCCAGTTGAGGTCGATGAAATCAGTTCCCACATCGCCTATCCACAGACCCACAGCCCCGGCGATCGGAACCAGTGGAAGATCGATACCTGTGACGGAACCTGCGTCCAGGTTAATTTTCCCTGACGCCAGGTCCGTCCCGTACCACGCCTCCGCCTCCGGCGTTGGGGGCTGAAAGGTATTGTCTTCATCGAACACCGCGCCCACATAGTAGTCATGTCCCGGTTGAAGAATGGGATCGTCAATCACGTAGGGAACGGGATTCATGAAGTCCACGGGGGGACCGATAAAAACCGTGGTCACCGGTCCCTCGGGAGGGAACGGCCACTCAGAGGGATCCTCCCATACATCGACAAACAATTCCCCGTTGGGATAGTTCTGCTCAAAGCCCGGGTACGTGACGTTGCCGGAGATGGTCCGTGTTACCTCGTTGATTTCGTCCCAGAACGCCTGGGCCCGGCGGCTGGCCTGCCGAAGGGCAGTGAGGTCCGCCCCCGCCACCAGGGCAAAGGCCACCCTGAGGGAATCATCAGACGGCAGAGTAAACGGACCCAACGCCTCCACGATCCGGTAGTCATCAGGACTGTCCCCCGAGGTATTATCGATCCCGGGCGACGACAGGGCCCGGAAAATCTGTCCCTCTGTGACCGGGGTGAACACACCCCCACCCCACCGTCTGAACACAGTGGGATCCTGATCCAGCATCCGGATGCCCGCGTAGCCCCAGTCCCCCAGATCATTGTACATAAAGGCCAGACGGTCAGGGGCCTCATAGCCTGAGAGATTCACGGTGTAGTCGGAAATATCGAAATCGGCAAAACTGGCCAGGTACAGATTGCTGTAGGTCTCCCCGCTCCAGTTGTACAGGGTGTACTCCTGGATGATAAACGGTTCATCTGTAGCGCTGAAAGTGGCCTCCTCCACATCGATATCCAGATCGAGCCTGTCGCCGTAGCCGGTCCAGGTTTCCACGTAGTCGGTCTCCGGATAGACTTCGATGGGATACAAAGGCAGGAAGTCATCTCCGTAGAGGCGCACCGCAAAAGTATCCAGAACGTCATTCACGAACGCAAAGAGAAACTGGCCGATAAACAGGTGGTGGTTACCGCTCCCCGGGGGGAATTCCAGGGATGGTTCCGTACTGCCCGCCGTGGAGGAAATGTTCCTGGATTCTGTCCGCAGGTTCCGGCCGGGGCTGGAGACTTCCGCACGGGTCGATTTCTTCGAGACCGTTCCCTCATGGGAGGACGATCCGGAAAGGCCCAAGATACTCGTGGTGGTGGTTGTTCCCACCGAGCCTCCCAGGGCCCCCGTCCAGCCATCATTCCGTATGGTATGGGAGATGGCCCCTGTGGCCAGGACGTGGGTGGACACGTCTTCGATGGTGAACACGCCGTCGCTTTCGTCTTCGGCCGAGACCCCCTCGGCATCGTATGCGATCACCTTCACCATAGCGGTGGTGACAGGACCACGGGGAATACGCCACCTGAACCGGCCGTCGTTCACCAGGGAGTCCCGTATACTCGTGTAATTGATCCCTCCGTCAGGAGAGTACAGCAGGCTAATCCGGGTCACCGAATCGTCATCGGTGGCCTGCCACCGGATAAGATGAAAGTGATCCTCGCTCCACAGTTGTCCACCATTGGGGCTCAACAGTGTCACCGCCGGGGCTACGTTGCCGGCCCCGGGCGTGGCACTGGCCTCACTGGAAAAATCGCTCTCGTTCTCTGCCGTGTCCACGGCTGTAAGCCGGTAATAGTAGGTAATATCATTGATGAGACCGGTGAGGGTCCGGGTGGTATCGTTCACACTCGTTGTGGAATCCACCTGGTCGACGGGACCGGGGCTGGTATCTCCATAGATCCGGTATTTGACAACATCCCCTTCCGTATTCTCTGCCCAGGTGAGTTTCACCTGCCCGTCTCCTGCCTGGGCGATCAAACCGGTAGGTGCCGCCGGAGGCGTATTGTCCCCTGGGGTGACGTTGACCTCATTAGAAAAATTGCTTTCATTGTTCGCCGTATCCACGGCGGTGATGTGGTAGTAGTAGGTTGTACCGTTGGCTAGACCGGTAATGGTTTTCGTAGTATCCCCGGGGCTTAAAGTGGAATCTACCGGGGTGGTGGGTGCAGGGGTGGTTCCCCCATAGATGCGGTATTTATCGGCGTCGTCCTCGTCATTCCGGTTCCAGGTAAGAGTAACCTGGCGATCGCCCGCTTCCGCTACCAGACCTGTCGGTGCGGCCGGTGGCGTAAGATCCCGGGGAGCGATGGATACCTCAGCGGAATAACCGCTCTCGTTGCCCGCATTGTCCACGGCGGTGATCCGGTAGTAATAGGTGGTATAATTGATCAGCCCGGTGATGGTTCTTGTCGTATCGCCGATAGTGGTCGTGGAGTCCACCTTGGTAACCGGAGCGGGACTGGTATCCCCATAAATCCGGTATTTTCCCACGTCCGTTTCCGGGTTCTGATTCCAGGTGAGGGTGATTTCCGTGTCTCCTGCCTCAGCCACAACACCTGTGGGAGCCGACGGGGCTGTTTCGTCCCCGGGGGTGGCCGCGATCTCATTGGAGTACCCGCTCTCGTTCCCTCCAGTGTCCACGGCTGTGACACGGTAATAATAGGTCTGTCCGTTGGTGAGACCTGTGAGGGTCGTGGTGGTGTCACCGGCATTGGTTGTGGAGTCCACCTGGGTGGTGGGGGAGGAGGCTATATCGCCATACACCCTGTACTTGGCCACGTCCCCCTCGGAATTCTTATTCCAGGTAAGGACGATCTCTCCATCTCCCGCGGACGCGGTCAGGCCGGCGGGTGCGCCGGGAGCGATGTCGATCGCAAAAGTTACCTCCGGGGCAAAACTCGATCCCGTGAAGCCGTTATCGATGGCCTGCAGGGACCAGTAATAGGTACCGTCCGGGAGATTTTTCACCGTCCAGCTCGTCCGTTGACCTGCATTCCCCATGGCGGGAACCTTTCTGCGCCCCTCATTCACACCGGAGGTGAACGCCATGGGCGAAACCGTCTCCACACCCCCGGGAGACGTTCCCACTCTCACGTTATAGGTGAGGGCGTTCTGAGCGGTTTCGGTATCCGTGAACTTGGCCCAGCTCAGGTCTGCCGAATTCTCTGAGATCACATTGATCAACGTCGGGGAGGAGGGAACCGAAGGAGCGGTGTTGGCCGTTTGTGCGTCATTCCGGTACACTTTGGTGAGGGCGTCCGTATCCGTCTGTCCCGACACGAGAAGATCCAGATCGCCGTCGTTGTCGTAGTCCCCCCACGCCACAGAACTGTGGAATACTGTGGTAAGGTTCGCCCCTATATCGGAGAAGGTGTCGTTGCCGTTGTTCCTGTACACTGCGGTATGCCGCCCGATGTTGAGTCCTCCGGCAAGGGCTACGTCCAGGTCGCCGTCATTGTCATAGTCGCCCCAGGCGGCCGAGCTGTAGCTCACGCCCGTGAACCCTGCAGTGGCCATTTCTGTAAAACTTCCCCCGGTGCTCACATCGTTGCGGTAGAGTTTGGTGATGCCGCTGGTCCCGTCGTCCCCCGTTACCAGGACATCGAGATCGCCATCGTTGTCGTAGTCGCCCCATTGGGCGGTGCCGTTGAAAACACCGGTAAACGAAGCGGAGATGTCAGTGAACGTGCCGTCGGTATTCTTGTAAATGCTTGCGATATACGGAGAGGTCCCGGTGTTGTCTCCGGTCATGAGGAGATCCAGGTCGCCGTCTTCGTCGTAGTCCCCCCAGGCCACGGAGCCTCCGGTAACGCCGGGAAGACCGGCGGAAATGTCACTGAAGGAGCCGTCGGTATTCTCGTAGATTTGAGATACCCGGGTGCTTCCGTTGAATCCCGTGATGGCCAGATCCAGATCGCCATCGTTGTCGTAGTCCCCCCAGGCCACCGAGCTGAGGTTGACCCCGGTGATGGAAGCGCCCACATCGGTAAGGGTGGCATCGCCGTTGTTGCGGTACACCTTGGCGATGCGTTCCGTACCGGTGTATCCGGTGATCACCACATCCAGATCACCGTCGTTATCGTAGTCCCCCCAGGCGGCATCACCGTTGTAGGTGCCGGTCAACACCGCGGTCAGGCTCTGGGTGAAGCTCCCATTCGTGTAGATCGCTGCGTTGGATGTTACGGCGGAAAGGTCGGAATCCCCGGTGAGGAGGATATCCAGGTCCCCATCGTTATCAAAGTCCCCCCAGGCTACTGATCCATCGAAGACCCCCAACAACCCAGCAGAAATATCCACGAACAGGGGAGGCGAAACAGCCGGCCAGAAACCGGCGCCGTGCTGGTAGGATGAACTGCTGAGTCCAGTCCCTGTGACAGCCTGGCCAACGGTTCCGGTCAGATCGTAGTTGGCGCTGGTGACACTCTCGCCGCCGTTTCCAACCACGCTGCTGGGGATGTCGTAGCTCTGGGCCACGATACTGTGTTGAAATAAGAAGACGGCTGTGAAAGCAATAAGAATTGGTTTGATCCGGCTCTTTCTCATTCCCTCAAAACCTTCATTTTCATGATCATTGGCCCCTGATACGACGTGATTATCCGGTCTCATTATTCCCTGGTTCTTAACGGCGATTCCTTTGTACGGTTCGGATTCTTACTGTCGTCAAACTACCCCTTGCCAATTACTAGCCAGTTTGATCCGTCGGAAATGATCTCAACCCAATTCCATTGCTCATTCACACTAGTACTCGCTCCGCCATCAATGGTTTCTGTACCGGATGGGTAAACATTCACGTACATAGCAGCAGTGGCTCCGATTCTCTTGATGATGTATCTTCTGCCCTTTATTCCCACGGCAGTAGGTAACGTGACGCTCGTGGTTGTAGTGTTGTTTACCAGAATCAGATAGTCAGAAGCTGAAATGGTGTAAGATCCAATCGTCGTAGTAACAGCAGATGTGGCAAAGCTGCCGCTTATTTCAAAGGTGCTGGTGGGGCTCGTCGTCCCGATGCCGACCCTGCTGTTTGTATCGTCAAAATAGAGGCTCCCCGCACCTCCGAAACTCCCGCCGTTGTTGTACTGGACCTGACCGTCTGATCCTGCAGGTGAAGCCGACACGGTGGACCAGGAGAGCGTACCCGTCCCATTCGTGGACAGGAGCTGCCCACCGGACCCATCGGCTGAAGGCCAGGTGTAGGCAACGCCACCTAAAGTCGTTGCGCCACTCACACCAAAAGTACCTGAGACGTCAAGAGTTGTGGTAGGAGTGACAGTTCCGATGCCCAGGCGGGTGTTCGCCTCGTCGTATGCGGAGGAGGTACCAAAGTTGATCTTGCCCTTGGTAGCATTCGACGTCGATTCGAGGGTCAGAGTGCCTGAGGCCGCCGTGCCTCCACTCAGGGTCTGTCCCCCCGTGCGACCGTCAAGGAGCGCGTACTGGGAATGATCGTCATCGGCCAGACCAGAGAGACCCCCATGATCCGTCAGACCCGCCTGCCAGGTGCCGACACCACTGGCGTCTGAAGTCAACACGTAGCCGTTCACGGGGCTCGTCGTCAACTTGAATCCCGTCATCTGCGCTGTTCCGGCAACATCCAATTTGTCAGCTGGAGACGTCGTTCCAATACCCACGTTCCCGCTGGAAGGGAATACATTCGCTGTCCCCAGCACGGAAAGGGAATTCAAGCTGTAAGGAGAAGACGTCAACTTGATCCGGGGGGACATCTCTGAATCTGTCCCAACGGTCACTCCCAACCAGTACTGCTTGTCAAAGTCCAGGCTGAGAGCGGTCACGCTCCCCAATATGACGTTGAAGATCCCGTCCGTGACCGATACAGCCGAATGGGTTTCACTCCAGAGGGACGTGCCTGCTGTTTCCACGTCGTAGAGGCTGACGGTGATGGAATAGGTCCCGTCGGATACCAGCGTGCCATCACTGTTCTTAAGAATCCCCTGGTAACTGATTGTCCCGGGAATCTGACCTACGACGACCTGCGAAATCAGTCCCAAAGACAACAGGAAAGTGAGACATGTACGTTTCATCGCCTTTCTCCTTGCGTTCACTCTATTAATTGATATGCTTGTTGAATGGTTAAATCTTTTGGGAATCAAGAATTCCGATAAGATCCGTTACTGCCCCGGTGTGGGTGGGGGTGCCGGGGGAGCACCGGGAAGTTCCTCCGGTCCCTGCAGAACAGTGAGATAATAGTAGGCGCCGCCTCCCACCGCGGCCAGGAGCACCGTACCCAGCAGTAGCCGGCCGAAGCCTCCCTTCTTCTTGGGCTCTTCCGGCTTAGCTTCCGCCTCCGCCTCCTTCGCCGGCTCTGTCTTCTCCACCTCAGCTACTTCAACTTCCACGCCCGCCAGGTCCTTGGAAACAATCTCCAGAAGATCGATCAACCCTTCCACATCACCACGGTGCTCTCTCTTGGATACCTTCTCAATTCCCCCCGTAGTCACGTCAAACATCCGTACGTCAATGGTGTAAAGGGCACCTATCTTCCCGATACTGCCGGCCACCATCTTCTCCACACCCAGGAGTTTTCCCACCTCCACGGCACACTCCGCGGAGGTGCATCCCGTCTGCTGAAATCCCTGCTCCTGCAGCACCATCTCCATCTGACCCCGCTCCACCACCTGAAAATAACCCAATTCCACCATCTCCGACCGGAGCCTGTCCGTAAGGGTCGCCGCCTCCAGGGCCGAAATCCCCCGACCATCCATATCCAGAACGGCCACGTTCATTTTTTCCTGGGCCACCCCCTTCACCGGCAGGGAGAACATCAACACCGCGACGGCGAGAACCGAACAGAGCGATTTATGAAATACGGAAGGACGCACTAACTTTATCATAAGAGATTCCCCGGTTCGAGCAATCTACGGAAATTTACTGGGCACCACCACTTTGATGCTGTGATCAAGCTAACAATAGAGAAAAACGGCCGGTTTTCCAAGCTGAAACTCCCAATGCTTTCGACCAATAATAACCAATCTAAGCTTCTCCGGTCTCCCGTCGTCGGTCTCCTGTCTCCGTTCCACTTGACTGCCAACTGCCACTGCTACTGCCGACTTTGTCATTTCACCAGCATCATCTTGCGGGTCTGGCGCAGAAGAACTTTTCCCGTGGGTGACGACATTCTGGTGGCGAATACATAGATGCCGCTACTGACCGCCCGCCCCGAAGCATTCCGGCCGTCCCAGATCACATTGTAGTATCCCGACGGCCTCAGATCGTGATCTATCAGCCTGGCCACCTCCTGACCCAGAAGATTGTAGACCGACAAATCCACCACGGCACGATCTTTCAAGGAAAGGATGATGGTAGTCTGAGCGTTAAAAGGATTCGGGAAATTCTGACTGACCTGGTAGGCGTCAGGATACAGATCCACACCTGCACTGTTGTCCTCCACAAACTCCCGGGTCCCCGCCACCAGTCTCAGGTGATGGACACTGTTCGCACTGGGGACATCAAAGACATAGGTGGATTTCCACCTGAGGTTCAATGCCGTTTCCAGCGACCTGTCCACAAGGAATACGTCAAAGTCTTCAGGGATTCTTTCAATGCCCTCTATCTTCACCCGGGCCGGGCTGTGGGCATCACCGGCCATCACTTCCAGATCCCAGAAATGACCCTCCGTGGACGGGGACCGGAAATCGGTGGTGTACATGTCCGCATGTTCGCCCCAATCCGGGTGTGGGATCCGAAGAGAGATGCCCCCGGGGAGAAACGGCGGCTCGAAGGCGTCCAGCCTGTCGTACCCATCCAGGGCTTCACGGTGAACACCGATCTGGTTTACCCCGTCCCGGGCATTCCCGTTCTGCGCATCGATCTTCACCTGCCATTCGCTTTCCGGTCCACTACGCAATAAAGGATACTCGGGGTCTTCCACGGGCATCGATCTCGCCACTGCTTGACCTCCACCCCTGGGATCGATGTAAAGCCTGGCGGCTTCAGTGGATTTATAGATAAACCCAAACCATGGACGTAGATTCCCCGGGACCCGCCATTCACCCTCCCAGGTGAAAACGTTGGGATCACCCTGGATGGATGTTCCATCATCGGCGGTGATGTTTTCCAGATTGATCTGGAAATCAAAGGGATTGCCGATGAAGTTCCAGTTTCCCGCTTCAAGGTCGATCTCGAAAGGATCGCTGGTACTGACCGTGGTTCCCTGATCGGTATCGAGCGTTACGCTTCCGGCGGAGATTAAGAAATAGGCCTTTCCCGTCTCGATCCTGGAGATCCTGGGGAACTCGATGTAGCCACCTCCCCCGTACGTGAAGAATCTCCATTTCGTAGCATCATACGGTCCCAGGTCATCGGTAAGAATGTCCGAAGGCGAATTGGCGTCTGGCAGAATGGGAAAAGACAGCAGGTTGTAACTGGCCACTGTTTGACCACTGGGAATTCCCCCTGGCCACCTTTCAGTGCTTAGCTGTCCATTCCCTGGAATGGTCACGATGATGGAGTAGAATCCCCCGCTTTCCGGAACCCGGGAAAAATTGCCCGCCACATCCTCGGCTTCTATGTAGTACTCCAGCCCAGCGGTGGTCACCTCCGAGCCTGGAATGGACCGGCTGGGCATCGCCTCCATATCCAGGGGACCTGTCCACGATGTCAGCCCCCCTCGCCGGTAAAACATCTCGACCCGGTCAATTCCAGACCGGTCATCGAAGAACGAAACGGTGATGTCGTCCGTATCCGTGCTCAACATGGCACTGACAACCGGCGTGTGAGAAAGGGACACCGGTGACCGGTCTATCTGGACATAAGGAGCGTTGGAGGCTGCGGTGGAATTGCCCGCAAGGTCATATGCGGAAAGGACGGTACCATAATCCGTTTCGTCCAGACTGTCCGGCAGTGTCAATCCGGTACTGTCAGGCTCAACCGTATAGGCGTTCGTCCCCACCTGCAGTTCGTAGCGGTCCAGTCCCGAGGTCGCATCTTCAGACCTGCTCCATTCAAACCGGACGTATGTCTCATTGGTCCACCCCGTTCCCGGGGCCGTCACGGTGAAGTCTCCAGGGGGGACGTTGTCCCATCTCGCCACCACCTGGGCCGAGCTGTCTTCACTTTCGTTGGCCAATTCATCCATCAACCAGACGGTGATGGGATATTCGCCGTTATCCGGCAACTGGATGTTTTCGATCTGGCTGATGTTGTCTCCCGCTATCCTGACCGGATCCTCCCCCGAAATCCTGTAGGCGACTCCGGAGATATTGTAGTACCAGGATGGATTGGTCCACGTGAGGGTGAAACTGTTCACCTGAGTCCAGTCGTCGGGATTAATGACAAGGCCTGCGGGGGGAGGAGGTGCCCGAACCACCTTCTCCAGCACAAAGTAGCTCCCGGAGATGACGGTTCGAACGGAGGCCAGGGTGGCCCCCACCCTGAACTCCAGTCCCCGGGGGGCATCGGCGGCCACGGCAACTACAACCCCAGCTTCTCCCCCGGTAGTAATGGTATCCTCGCTAACGATGGTGACGTATGCGGTAGAAGGAATTAGAGTCCAGGCCACGGTGGTCCCTTCGTCAACGGGGTTGCCCTGGGAATCCATGGCGGTGAAAAGGATGTCAAAGGTCGTGTCCTGCGGAACGATGGTCACTTCCTGCGGCAGGGACACGATGATGACGGCTCCCCCTTCGAAAGCACCCATGTCGGGATTGGTCCCGGCCGGCACAGGCCTGTCGGCGCCCAGAATATCCATGGACGGAGCGTTGATGCCGCCGAAGGAGGTGGTCCCTGCCTCCATCACGGGACTGAACGGGGAAAGGGAGTAATCTCCGTTATCCGGGTCCGAAAACAGGGGGGGAGCGTCCAGGGAGTTGTCCCCCACCCAGGAAACCCCCGCGCTCCCCTCGACATCGTTGAAGTCAATACTCTTATTGGTGAGACTTTCAACGGACAGGTTATTCCCCAGTGGATTCCCGTCAGAGGTGTTGTCCCAGAGAATGGTATTGAACAGGGCGGTGAAGAAGTCATCCGTCCCCAGGTTGACTCCTCCCACCGCGGATTGGTTGTTGCCGGTTTCGTCCCTGGCCACATTGCCGGTGATGGTGCAGTTCACGATGTTCACCGCACCGTACTCATAGAAGGTGGTCTGGGGATTGTACTGTTCTCCCAGGTCTGCCAGGATAGCCCCTGCGGTTCCGATGGCACTGGGGTTCGTCCTGCCACCCACGGCTTCATTCCCGGAAAGGACGCAGTTCACAAGGTCAGCACGGCCATGAATGGCCAATCCGCCCCCCTCCGCTCTTCCATCCGATTCCGCCCGGTTGTCCCGGAAGGTACATCCCAGGAACGTAACCGGTTCGTAGTACCAGTAATCCACTCCGGAGATGTACACCGCCCCGCCCTCCGCCCAGTTGTCGGAATTGCTGACATCCACGTAGTTGGAGTCAATCACACAATCTTCAAACGTCGCCGTTCCGGTTCCGATGTGGATCGCCCCTCCCATGGACCAATCAGCGGTAGAGATGCCGTTGTGACTGATCTTGCACGCCAGGAATTCCGGAGAGGCATAAATCCCGTCAATGAAAACAGCTCCCCCAATGCTGCCGGCTGCTGTATTATCCCTGAATTCACACCCCACAAATGTGGGGGCGGCATCGTAGATCCGCACGGCTCCTCCTTCGGTCCCGGCACTATTGCCCAAGAAAATACAGTTGGTGATCACGGGGGCGGGCCCGTTCTCATCGGAGAAGCTCCATTCAATGTTCATGGAACCACCTGACCAGGAATCCCATCCGTTGATGAATGTGAACCCGGAGATGGCGATGGACACGTCCCGGGAAACGCCATCGATGAGAAAATGCCGACCCTGGGATTCCGCGTCGATGACCGTCACATCCGGTCCGGACAGGGACATGATGACCACACTCCTGTCAATGTTCATATCCCGGTTGGACGATCCTCCATAGAGTCCCTCCTTCACCAGGATGGTATCTCCGGAACCGGCCGCATCCAGGGCGGTCTGGATGGACTCGAAAGGCGAAGATTCACTGCCTACGTTCCCGGAAGCCCCGTCCGTTGCCACCCACCATACGGGACCGGCGTAGGATGGAGTAGAGGAAACCTCTGCCGAAGGGGCTCCGTGAAACCCCTGGGTATCCACCGCCGCCACCCGGAAGTAATAGGTGACGCCGTCGGTTAGACCGGTAGCCTGGTACGTGGTATCCGTTGAAATATCCAGGGAATCTTCCGGTGCGGGGGTAAATCCCTGGGTCAGACTCATGTATATAAGGTAATAATCGATATCGCCTTCCGGGTTCGCGTTCCAGGACAGGGTGACCTGCCCGCTGGTTGGGAGGGCGGACAAGCCCGTCACCGGTGCAGGATAATCGGATTCGCCCAGGGGGCTTTCATAGGCGCCCAGATCGGGATCGGAACCCTCAGGATCGGGACGGGCGTTCCCAAGGATATCGTCCGATGGCGCGTCGAGCCCCTCGAAGGACGCCGTACCGGCGCCCAGGCAGAAACTGGCCTCGGTGAGGGAATAATCGCCCGTTTCCGGACCGGTAAAGGCGGGATCGGTCACCAGAGAGTTTTCTGCGTTGAACCAGGAATAAGAGTCCCCGTGTTCCATATCGTTGTACCCGGTTACCGGACTGGCACCGTTGTCCTCTACAGAGGGATTCTGATCGGCAGAATTCCCCCAGATGATGCTGTTGAACAGGATCAAGTTCTGAACGGAGCTGGACAGATAGATGGCTCCCCCCCATCCCTCGTACCCGCTGGTCACATAGGAGGCCACGTTTTTCGTTAGCGTGCAGTTGATGAGGGTGACTTCCCCGTACTCATACTGGAAGGTGGAGCTATTGTACTGGCTCGACACATCGATGTTGACCGCGCCCCCGTACCCGTATCCGTAATCGGCTCCCCCCGTCGCTGCGTTTCCGGCAAAAAGACAGTTGACAAACCTTGCCCTGGACTGGGCATACACGGCACCTCCGTAGGCATAATCGTTGGGACTGGACGAATTCCCTCTGAAGGAGCAGCGGGAAAATGTTACGGGTTTACCCGGTTCCAGATTGTTAAAGGCACCGATAAAGACCGCTCCACCGTAGCCGGCATAATCGCCGCTCTGAACCCGGTTCGAATCGAAGTCACACTGAGTGAACGTGGCGTGGCCGTCGCCGATATAGACGGCACCTCCGTAGGTGGTCCTGTAGTCCAGGGCATCGTTGGCCGCGGCATTATGGATAAACGTACACCCTGAAAACGTCGGATCGGAGTTGTCGCCCGCGGACATGATGGCTCCACCGTTGCTTTCAGTCAGGTTATACTTGAATTGGCACCTCACGAACTTGGGAGACGAATTTATGATGGCAACTGCTCCCCCCTCCCACCATCCGGAAACCGCATTGTCTCTGAAGACACACTCTTTGAAGGTTGGACTCGACGGTACATCTCCCGACGCGTTAATGTGGACGGAACCGCCGTCACCGTCCGTCTTGAGGCCGTTTTGGAACGTCATGCCGACGATCTCAAATGTCGAGTCCTCCCCCGATTCGAAAATGAAATGGCGATCCAGACTTTCGGCATCCAGGAAAGTAGTATCCGCTCCGTGGGTGGACATGATGACCAAGTTGGATGCGATAAGGCCGGCCGGGTTTACTCCCCGGTTTCCTTCACCGGTGTAGGTGCCGGGCTTTAGCTTGATGGTGTCCCCTTGGGACACACTGGCCATGGCCGTGGACAGGTCCGCGAAGGGGCTCTCCTCCATCCCCTGGTTTGCGTTGTCGCCGTCCGTTGCCACCCACCACACCGGACCCACATAGGCAGGTGTAGCTGAGGCGAATTCACTCAACGCACTGTATTCGCCGCTCGTCGTTCTCGATTTTACCCGGTAGTAGTAGGTAATGCCGTTTGTCAACCCGGCATCGGTAAAGGTGGAATCGGTTGAGGCCACTGAATCTAAAACAGCCAGGGTCGAAGGATCTGTGCCACGGGAAATCACATAATGGGACAGATTGGAGGAGCCCGAATGGTGCCAGGTCAGGATGATTTGCTGATGCCCCGGAGTCGCCGTTATATGACTGGGAGCCAGAACGGCAGGGTTCACGTAAACCAGCTGCAGGTCCACTACCTTGTCATCCGTTGTGGCCGCCAGGCTTTCATTGAAGGGATAGTTTCCAGCACCGGAATCACTGTATCCCCGCCGGCCCCGATTCGACCCGGCCTGCCGCAGGTAAACACCACCGTTGGAAGAATAGGCACTGTTGTCATGACTGAACTCCACCACAAGATTATCGGCGGCATCCCAATCGATGGCGGTGATGGAGAAATGCTCCCAGGCGTCCACCTCAAAATCCTCAACCGCCAGGGTATCCGGCCCGTAGACCACCGAGGTGGTGAGGAAAGAGTCCAGGGTTGTTTGCTCTGTAAAGGCTGTGGCGACCCTGAAATCATTGAGGTCACGACCGGGCAACTGACTGGGCTTGATCTCCACCCCGAAAACGGTGGCTCCGGCAGGGACCCCTGCCTGAACGAGATCCTGTGCCAGGTACAGAGATTGGTGCTTAACATCATGGTAATACGTATTGAGGGGATATCCGCGACCGGACGAACTTCCTCCTGGAGAAGGGGAACCGGTTGAATCAACGAGCAGTTCAGCCACTTTCAGACCGGGAACCGCACTCACTTCCCCCGAATACCCGCTTTCGTGTCCGCCATTATCCACGGCCGTGATCCGGTAGTAGTACGTCTGTCCATCGGTGAGTCCCTGGTCCACATAGAACGAATCAGGAGGAGACGTGGCCACCACACTGTCGATGAAGGTGGTGGCGGGTGAGGACGTATCCCGGAAAATCCTGTACCGTTGAAGATCCGCTTCCGGGTTGTGGTCCCAGGACAGGGTAATCTCCTGGTCCCCACTGGCGGCGGTGAGTCCCGTTGGCGTGGACGGGGGAACATCCGCAGTGAAGCTCGCCTCAGTCGAAAACGGCGACCCCATGAACCCGTTGTCGATGGCCTGGACGCTCCAGAAGTAGGTCCCATCGGTGAGTCCGTTTATGGACCAGCTGGTGTTGTGATTCACATTCCCCAGGTCGGGGAGTCGTCTCTGTCCTGCGGTGTCCCCGCTGGTGGCAACGTTGGCCATGGGCGAGACCAGGTCGATGCCGCCTGTGGATGAACCCACTCTTAGATTGTAGGTCAGAGCATTTTGGGCCGTAAGATCATCCGTTGATTTGCTCCAGCTCAAGGTCACCGTATCCCCTGAGACACTGCTGGAAAGACCCGTCGGTGCCGTAGGGGCTGCATTGGCCGTTGTGATATCGTTGCGGTAGATATTGGAAACGTAGATCGAGCCTGCCCCGGTGTCCCCCACCAAAAGAATGTCCAGATCGCCATCACCGTCATAGTCTCCCCACTCTCCCGAACCGTAGGACGCGCCACTCAGCGTCAAGCCAGCATTTATGTCAACAAAACTGCCAGTATCGTTCCGGTAGACCCGGGAAACATGAACGCTGGTTCCTGATCCCCCTAAGTAACCTGTCTGCAGAACATCCAGATCTCCGTCATTGTCGTAGTCGCCCCACTTCACAGAACTCAGGGAAGTCGCATCCAGATTGGCGGCAATATCAGTGAAATTGGCCCCATCGTTGTTACGGTAGACCTTCGATACACGGCCTGAACCCGTGTATCCTGCGAGCAGGATATCCAAATCGCCATCACTGTCGTAGTCCCCCCAGTCCACCGAGCTGTAGTAGACACCCTGGAGAACTGTAGATTGAATGTCTGTGAACGTACCGTCCGAGTTCTTGTAGAGTTCTGTTACTGCGGCAGACCCGGTGTAACCTGTCAGGAGCAGATCCAGATCCCCATCGTTATCGTAGTCCCCCCAGGCCACCGAGCTGTAGCGGACGCCAGTCAGCCCCGCTGAAATATCCGTGAAGCTACCCCCGTCATTCCGGTAGATCTTAGAGATCTGGTAGTCTGGCCAGACTCCGGTATACCCCGACAGGGCAATATCCAGGTCTCCATCGTTATCGTAGTCCCCCCAGGCCACCGAACCCTCACGGACCCCTATGAGATTTGCGGAGACGTCTGTGAACGTGCCATTCGTGTTCTGATAGACTCTGGAGATGTACCCTGAACTTCCACTACCTGACAGGAGAACATCTAGATCACCATCATTGTCGTAATCCCCCCAAGCGGCGGAACTGTAATAAACACCCTCGAGCCCGGCGGAGATGTCAGAAAAGGTCCCGTTGGCGTTTCCGTACACCTTCGAGATACCCTGCGATCCCGTATACCCTGTCAGAAGAATATCGAGGTCTCCGTCGCTGTCATAGTCCCCCCAGGCGGCGGTAGCCCGATACACCTCAGTCAGGCCTGCAGAGAGGTCCGAGAATAGCGACGGGATGACGCTCACCTCATTGGAGTAGCTGCTTTCCCTGCCGTCCGTGGCGACGGCGGTGATGCGGTAGTAGTGGATGGTCTCGTTGGTGAGATCTGTAAGGATTTTTGTAGTGTCGTTGACACCGCCGGTGGTGCTGTCCACTTTCGTGGTGGGATTGGCGGAGGTTCCGCCGTAGATGCGGTAGCGTTGAAAATCACTTTCTGTGTTGGGAGTCCATGTGAGGGTGACCTGATGACTTCCTGGAGTGGCGGCGAGGTTTGTGGGAGCGGCTGGTGGCAACCTAGGATATATGTAGACCGACCCGGTTTGGGTATTGTCATAAGGTGCCCCGATCGAAAGGGTGGTACTATCCAGGGAAACTGACCATCCAAATCGATCGCTGGCCGCCCCGTCGCTTGCCAGAAATTTATTGTGCTGAGTCCAGCTCGTCCCCTCGCGTTTAAAAATGTAAACAGACCCCGAGGTCGATCCTTTGTCATCATCCCCGTAGGCTCCCACGGCCACAAACGTATCGCTAATGGAAACAGAAGCGCCAAAATAGTCTGAAGAGGCTCCATCGCTGGCGGTGATCTTGGTCAGCTCGCCCCAGCTGGACCCACTTCGCAGGAAAATATAGGCGGACCCTGACGCTCCACCGTTGTCATCGTCTCCATCGGCGCCCACAACGAGATAGTCACCACTTATTGAAACGGACGTTCCAAAGAAGTCTGAAGAGGCTCCATCGCTTGCCGTGAGTTTGGCCTGTTGAGTCCAGTTGCTACCGCTGCGGACAAAGATATAAGCTGATCCGGAACTGCTTCCTTTGTCATCATCTCGGTATGATCCGACAACTGCGTAATCTCCCCTAATAGAAACTGACTTGCCAAAAAAATCGCTGGCAGCCCCATCACTGGCAGTGAGTTTTGCCTGCTGCGTCCAACTCGTCCCGCTACGCACGAAGATGTAGGCGGAGCCTGCATCGCTGGCAACGCTGTTGTCATCGGGACTCCCCACAATGACGTAGTCTCCATCAATGGCGACAGAATGGCCGAAAAAATGATTGGCAGCGGCGTCGCTCGCAGTCAGCTTCGTTTGTTGAGTCCAATTCGTTCCACTCCGCACAAAGATGTAGGCCGAACCGGAGCTAGTTCCGTCGTCATCGTTGTATTGGGCACCCACAATGACGTAGTCCCCGCTCATCACAACAGAAATCCCAAAATAGTCGGAACCTGCTGCGTCGTCTGCCGTGAGCTTGGCCTGCTGACCCCAGTTGTCTGAACCTCCCTCGTTCCGGTAGAAAATGAAAGCGGACCCGGAACTGGATACGTTTCCGTCATCCAAGTAACTACCCACGGCAAGATAGTCACCGCTTATGGCCACGGAATATCCGAAATAGTCGTACGTCTGTCCATCACTGGCCGTCCGATTCAGCTGGGTCTGGGCGGACGC
>JBHIAI010000139.1:0-4251 GCA_046861655.1 Fidelibacterota bacterium
AAGGCTCATCCCTGAGAATGACCTCCGGCTCCATCGCCAGCGCTCTGGCGATACAGAGCCGCTGCTGTTGACCGCCCGACAGATTGATCGCCGAGTCGTTGAGTCGATCTTTCACTTCATCCCACAGAGCCGCCCGCCGGAGTGATTTCTCCACTCGTTGACTGAGACTACCGGGATAACCATTAATGGAAGGACCCCAGGCAACGTTTTTAAGAATCGATTTCGGGAAAGGGTTGGGTTTTTGAAAAACCATACCGATTCGACGGCGCACTTCAACCGGATCCACGTCAGGGGCATAGAGATTCTTTTTCTGAAAGAGGATCTGTCCCTCCATTCCAGCCTCTGGAATAAAGTCATTCATGCGGTTGAAAGCGCGAAGCAACGTGCTTTTTCCACAGCCTGAAGGGCCAATGATTGCGGTGATCTGATGCTCAGGAATATCCAGGGACACCTGCCGAATGGCGGGTTTCTCTGTGTAGGAGAGACTGACCTCAACCGCCTCCAGAATGGCGTGAAGCCTGGGTGAGAGTGCAGGGATGGCTTCGGCCTGGTTATGCATCAGGATCCTCCCTCCCTCTCCGCTCTGTGGCGAATAAAGACGGCTGTCGCGTTCATGAGAAAAAGAACGGCCAGCAGAACGATGATCCCGGCGGCAGCAATTTGATGGAAATTTTCCTGGGGTCGGGATGCCCAATTGAAAATCTGGATGGGAAGAACAGTAAAGGCATCCATAGGCCCCTCGGGAACAAAGGCCACATAGGTCAGGGCCCCGATCATGATCAGGGGTGCGGTTTCCCCGATCGCCCGCGATAGAGCCAGAATCACGCCCGTAAGTATACCCGCCAGGGCTTGAGGCAGCACGTGATACCATACCGTCTGCCATCGTGTCGCTCCCAGGGCAAAGGCGGCCAGGCGAATGGAGCCGGGAACGGCTCGAATGGCCTCCCGAGCGGCAATGATAATAATGGGCAAAATCAGAAGAGTCATGGTAAGACTGCCCGCGACAAGACTTCTTCCGAACCCTATACCCCGCACAAACAGCGCCAGACCCAGCACACCGTAAACAATCGAAGGGACACCCGCCAGATTGGCAATGTTGACCTCAATCAAGCGACTCAGTCGATTCTTGCCACCGTATTCCTCCAGATAGACAGCTGCTGCCACACCGACGGGAACGGAGAAAAAGGCAGTCAGAGCAATCAGCCAGACCGTTCCCCACAGAGAGGACTTGATCCGGAAAACGAGACGGGAACTCGCTGAGAAACTGCCAGTCCAGCCAGCGGAAGCCCTCACGCGTCACATGAAAAATAAGCACGGCAAGCAGAATCACGCCCGTCCAGGTCACTGCCGCACAAGCCAGCCGGAAGGCACGAGCCGTTCTGTGACGAGCAGCCAGATTGGACTCGTTCACTCGTAAACCTCCCGATATTTTCCAAGGATCCGGTTGGCAACAACGTTGATGGTGAGTGTGATGACAAAGAGCATGGCTGCCACCGCAAAAATGGTCTGGTACTCTACAGTGCCGGCGGGAGTGTCGCCCAAACTCACTTGAACGATGTAAGCCGTCATGGTCTGGATACTCTCCAGGGGATTCAGTGTCAACTTAGGGGTGGCGCCTGCCGCCAGGGTGACGGCCATCGTTTCCCCTATGGCTCGAGAAACCGCCAGGACGAAAGAGGCGATAATCCCGGAAAGGGCTCCCGGAACCACCACTCGTGTAGTCACTTCCAGGTGAGTGGCTCCAAGTGCATAAGCTCCCTCACGCAAATCTCCGGGGACGGCTCGAAGGGCATCGTCACACAACGAGGCCACCATGGGAAGGACCATGATGCCCACCACGATGGCTGCACTGGCAGCGTTGAAAACCTGGGTACCGGGGAGAACAACTCGTAAAATGGGTGTGACAAAGGTGAGAGCAAAGTAGCCGTAAACTACGGTGGGAATGCCGGCCAGGACTTCCAATACTGGTTTAATGACACTTCTGATACGCCGGGAAGCATATTCGCTCAGGAAAATGGCAGTAGCCAATCCCACAGGAACCGCGATCACTGCCGCGCCCACCACCACAAGAAAGGTACCCGACAGGAGTGGGAGTACGCCGAAGGAGCGGGGCTCCAAGAGAGGCGTCCAGCGGGTGCCCAGGACAAAATCCAAGATAGGAACCTCCCGGAAAAATGAAAAAGCCTCTCTTGCCAGAACCACAACAATGGTAAACGTGGTCACCACGGAAAGAAGGGAGCAAAGAAATAGGAGAACCTGGATGCACGTCTCTCCCCAGCGTCTTTTCGGCGCCTCAAAAGGAGTGCTCTTTTCCTCCGGCCAGCTTACTGCCATAGACTACTGCGCCAGAAGTTCCACCAGATCGATGCCGACGGTGCTTCTGTCTGAGAAGAGGGAGCCGGTGACTCCTTTCTCGAAACGTTCCCAGGCAAGACGATAAACCTCCTGAGGCAGGGGAACATAACCCACCTCTTTCACCAGCACGGGTGCTTCCTCCAGGTAAAACTTCACAAATTCTCTGAGCTCTGGACGCTGGGAAGCTGCCTGACTCACGTAGATGAAGATGGGTCTGGAAAGAGGTTGGTAGGTACCGTTGTTAATGGAAGAATCGGAAGGCGTCACCGGTCCCTCTCCACCATCCACTGGGACGACCCTGAGCCGAGAACGATTCTCAGCATAATAAGCAAATCCAAAGAAACCCAGGGCATTTTCATCCCCTGCAATCCCCTGAACCAGAACGTTGTCGTCCTCGCTGGCGGTGAAGTCAGGCCGGCAAGCACCTGATCTTCCATTGATGGCCTCGGTAAAGTAGTCGAAAGTTCCCGAGTCGGTTCCCGGTCCGTAAAGAGTCAATGGCGAATCAGGCCAGCTGGCACGGACGTCGCTCCAGCTCTGAACCGTGCTTCCCGGTTGCCAGATTTTTTTCAGCTCTTCAGCGGTCAAGGAATCCACGAACTCGTTGGCCGGGTTCACGACCACGGATATTCCATCAAAGGCTACAGGAAGCTCGATGTACTCCATACCGTTGGCCTTGGCCTGTTCCACCTCAGAGCTTTTGATGGGCCGAGAAGCATCGTTGATATCCGTTTCCCCGACGGTAAATTTCTTGAAACCACCTCCCGTGCCGGAGATTCCCACCGTCACCCGAACGTTGCGGTGTTGGCGCTGGAATTCCTCGGCAACGGCTTCCGTTATCGGAAAGACCGTACTGGAGCCATCGATGGAAACAGTGCCAGAAAGCCCTCCCTCGTCTACAGCTTCACCACCCCCACATCCCAGGAAAGTGAGTAAGAGAGCGACAAGAAAAAAGGTCTCGGTTGATCGCATGTACTTCTCCTTCAGTGCTTTTTATAGCTGAGTTCTGTAAAGAAACGATAAAGACCGAGTCAAGTTTTGAGATCCACTTCAGAATCGGTAAAAAAACGTCACCCGGGGAATGACATCGGTTGCCGGTCGGGTGCCGTCCTCCCGTTTGTCATAGCGAACCAGTTCAATGTTAGGAACCAAGCTGAACTCTTCAGTGACTTTCCAATCGATTCCGGTGAGAAAGAAGTGAAACTTGGCAGTGGAGTCAAAAGGGATGTAAGCAATTCTTGTTCCCTCAGGATTGGGATCAAACGTTCGATCGTAACGCCCGATGAAGGTCAGCTTTGGAGAAAGATTAACAAGCCCGAAGAAAGACAATAGATCCAGGTTCACGCTGGAATTCCCCTTCCGCTTTTGATGAGCATACTGAATCGCCAAGCGACCCCAATCCCGATTGTAGGCCAGAAAAGCGAAATAAGTATTACGATCAGCCTGCAGGGGCCGCTGATCGTAGTCACCGTAGAACTCGAGTATGAGTGAGTCGTTGGGGTAAAGACCCAGTGAGGCCAGCGTGCCCTTTCCCCTGTTGGTCTCACCTCGGGTGCTTGAGCCATTGCCGACCATGAAGTGATAACGAACCTTTTGTCCACTTCCCACGCTCCCTTTGAAAGCAACGCCCAGATCTCTTGTTGCCCCTATCCTTTGAAGATCCAGGAGGCTTTTCTCAAGGAAACGGTAGCTCCAAATCTCGTCCACTACATACATTGTGGGAGTAGGGGACAATCCCAGGTAGGCTTGATGCTGGTCTGCAAACTTCCAGCGTACCCAAGCATCCTTGGCAAAGGGCTCCAATTTATTGTCGGATGTGAAATTACCCGCTGAGTTCATTTCAAAACGCAGACGCATATCCAATTGTTCCGTCATCGCCTTGTCAAAGGTTAAATA
>JBHIAI010000025.1:0-18065 GCA_046861655.1 Fidelibacterota bacterium
GGTTACTCCGGTAGGTTTTCAGGAAGGAAAAGAAGAACGACAGAATCACCGCCGCCAGCACAAGGCGGCCCAGCCACGACAGGACCAGGCCGAGACCCCGCCTGGCCTTTTCTCTTTTGTCTAATTCAAAGGAGTAGGACTTCAGTTTCAGGAGGATTTCTGGTGTCACCCGGGTATTGGCATCCACGATCCGTTCATTCTTCATGACAATGCCCCGGTACCTGGGAACCCGGCCTACCGCCGCCTGCTGGCGCCTCTCCGTGGTTTCCCGGTCGAATATCACATTCGGTTTCATGAACTCCACTACGATCTTGTAGGCGGCCGTTTTCAACACCCCGCCTTCATGGGGATAGACCTGGGCGATTTGATTCACGGTCTTGACTCCCCATGCCTCCGCAAGATCGTTGAATGGCTCAATCTTCTTGATTTCAGGCACATCGTCTTCCAGAACTGCAATCTGGGCACTTTCGATCTCCTCCTTGTTGATGTCGAGAATGCCTTCGGCCCATCGGTTCCGGCAGACGTGAATGACGGTCCCTCTCAATCCGGCCATGTCCACAGGCTTCCCGTCGACCGTCTGATCCTCGATAAGGTTCAGCCAGGGGGGCTGGGATAGATCGAAGAAGGGATAGGCTTCCTCAAAAGTCTCCTGTTGAGCCCGAAGCTCCAGGCTATCCCGTTCGAACCGGGCCAGTGCTTTCTCAGACTGGTTATCATAGCGATGCTCGAACAGGTATTGGCGGGATTCGTCCAGCTTCTCCGTGACCCGGCGAATGGCGATCAGCCCATCGATGAATCCCTCAATGGCCTCTGTCTGCTGGTCTACAATCTGTTGATCCCGTCGGAACAGAAAGGGTTCGTTCAGAATGGCTTCCCGGATATCCGCTTTCAGTTTTTCCTCTTCTTTGAGAATGGGGAAGTCAAACTCGGCCACGATCTCTTCCCGGGTGATGTCGTTCAGTTCATAGTTGTATTCCAGTGATTTTCCGCCTGGAAAGAACAGGGAGAGGACCACGGTCAGGCCCGCCAGGATGGATATCCGGGTAACCCGGTCCCGTTTCTTTTTGTCATCAGGCAGGAACTTTTCCAGGAACATGGTTTAACCCGGATCTCCGGGGAGTGTCTCTTCGAGTGAGGAAAGGATTTCCCTCAGGATGACGAGGCGTTGAATCTCGCTGGTTCCTTCTCCGATGGTAAGGACCTTGGCGTCGCGGAAGTACCGTTCCGCTGGATAATCCTTGATGTAGCCGTACCCTCCGAACACCTGAATGGCATCGGTGGTGACCCGCATGGCCATCTCGGAGGCAAAAAGTTTGGCCATGGCTGCCTCTTTGACCGCATTCCTTTGCTGATCGTAGAGTCTGGCGGCCTGGGCGACCAGGAGTTTTGCGGCTTCGATCTGGGTGGCCATGTCTGCCAGCTTGAAGCCCACCGCCTGGAACCGGTGGATGGGTCTTCCGAAGGCCTCCCGTTCCCGGGAATATTTCAGGGCGGCTTCGTAGGCCCCTTGAGCAGTTCCCACGGACAGGGCCCCCACGGAGATCCGTCCCCCTGTGAGGGTTCTCAGAAACGTCTTAAACCCATCCGCCGGTTCTCCCAGGAGGTTTTCCTTGGGAATCCTCAGGTCCTCAAAAAAAATCTGGCGGGTATCGGACGCTTTCCATCCCATCTTTTTCTCCGCGGGACCGATGTTGAGCCCGGGCGAGTCGGTCTCAATCACGAAGGCGCCGATCCCCTCCTTTTTCTTGTCAATCATAGCCTGGGCGGTAATGGTAATGAGTCCTGCAACCCCAGCATTGGTCGTGAAGATTTTTCCTCCATTGATTACCCACTCGTCTCCATCCAGAACGGCGGTGGTTTTCGTGGCTCCAGCATCGCTGCCCGCTTCAGGTTCGGTGAGTCCGAAGGCACCCAGGATCTTGCCCGAGGCCAGGTCAGGAAGGTATTTCTTCTTCTGATCTTCGGTTCCCACCAGCAAGATGGGGATACAGCCCAGGGACGTGTGGGCAGCCAGGGTGATGGCGGTGGAGGCGCACACCTTCGCCACTTCATAAACCGCGGTGGCGTAGGCCATGGTATCCATCCCCGATCCGCCATAACTTTCTGGAATGGGAATGCCCATGAGCCCCAATTCCCCCATCTTCTTGATGATCTCGTGGGGGAAGGTTCCGTCCCGGTCCAGTTCGGCGGCCACAGGGGCGACCTCGTTGGCGGCGAAGTCCCGCACCATATCCCTGAGCATGTGGTGTTCCTCGGTGAGGAAAAGGTCATTCATGTCTTACCAGCGGACGGCCGCAGATGCCCAGGTAAATCCCGAGCCGAAGGCCGCCATGATGATGGCGTCCCCTTCCGCGAATTTCTTCTGGCCGTAGGCTTCGGACAGGGCTATGGGGATAGAAGCGGCGGTGGTATTCCCATAGGCGTGAATGTTGGAGAACACCTTGTCCATGCCCACTCCCAGCCTCCTGGCCACGGCATGACTGATCCGGTAGTTGGCCTGGTGGGGAATGATCAGTTTCACCTCATCCATGGTAAGACCGTTTCTATCCATGGCCTCCTGAATCACCTCGGGAAACCGGGTGATGGCATGCCGGAATACCTCCCGTCCGTTCATGTGGGGGACGTGAAGATTCTGCGACATGACCTCGTCGCTCAGCCACGGCTTGAAGCGGCTTCCGGGGGCGGGCAGCCAGAGCTCTTTCAAGTGTTTTCCTTCGGAATGAAGATGGGTTGAGAGGATGCCAGAATCGTTGTTGCTGGGTTGGACCACCACTGCGCCGGCGCCGTCCCCGAAAAGAACGGCCAGGTCCCGGTACTCGGTCTCCAGTCTCAGAGCGGCGCTCTGCACTTCGGCCCCGATAAGCAAAACGGTTTCGTGCATACCCGACCGGATGAATTGATCGGCTACGGAAAGCCCGTAAACGAACCCGGAACACGCGGCCCGGAGGTCGAACGCACCCACGTTTCCCATGCCCATTTTGTCCTGGACTTGAACCGCCGAACCGGGAAAGAAATAGTCGGAAGAAAGAGTGGCAAAAATTACCAGATCGATGTCCCCGGGAGAGACACCGGCCCGTTCCATGGCCTTTTCAGCCGCCCGGACGCCCAGGTCTGAAGCACCCGTGTCCGGATCCGCAAAACGCCGTTCTTTGATACCCGTTCGCTCCACAATCCACTGATCGGATGTATCCATGAGCTTTTCCAGTTCGGCATTGGTCACCACACGGTCCGGCACGTAATGTCCCACACCCGTAATTCGGGCTCGTGTCATGATCTCTCCCCTCCGGCTGGTTTCACATCCTTTATGTTCAGTTGAATGGATACCTGACCCTTCCACCGGTTCTCTTCAACCTCATAGGCGATGTCCACCGGCTCCCCGGTGATAAGGTGTTCGTAATGTCTGGCCATATTGAAACCGATGGCGTCGAAGCTCGACCCGTTCTTCCTGGCCGTGAATTTCAGATGATCGCCGTTACCCACCAGGCGGGGTGTTCCCAGGACCCCGGTCTTCCGGGTAACGAATCGAGGGCGGGAATTTCCGGGACCATAGGGGGCCAGTTTTTTCAGGAAATCCACGAACTCATCGTCGATAACATTTAGGTCCATTTCCCCTTCAATGTCAAGCGCGTTTACCATGTCGTCCCGTGACAGGGAGTCATTGGCCAGGGCAACAAACTCGTCCCTGAACGCCTCAAGATTCCTGGAATCAATCGTGAGGCCCGCAGCCATGGGATGGCCTCCATAATCGGTGAGATGCCGGGCACACCGGGAGAGGTGTTCGTACAGATCGAATGGCCGGATACTCCGGGCAGACCCCTTGCCCGTTTCCCCCTCAACGGACACCACCACCACCGGCCGGTGGTATGCTTCTTTGACCTTGGAAGCCACGATTCCGATGACGCCCGGATGCCACCCTTCCTTCCAGAGCACCATGGCCCGGTCCCTATCCAGATCGACTTCCCGTTTGATTTTTTCCTCCACTTCCTGGACAATATTCTGCTGGATGACTTGGCGGGACCGGTTTTCATTATGAAGTTGCAGAGCCAGGGTCTGGGCCTGGTCCCTGTCTGTTGTGGTCAGGAGCGTTACGGCCCGGATCGCATCGCCCATGCGCCCCGCAGCGTTGATGCGGGGGGCCACCCAGTAGATCAATTTCCCTACCGTCAACTCGGCGCCGGATACACCGGCCTTCCGGAGAAGAGCCTGGATGCCCGGTTTGTCACTCCGCTCCAGCTGCTTGAGGCCGTGGTAAACGAGAACACGGTTTTCGTCCACCAGTGGAACCAGGTCCGCCGCCGTTCCCAGGGCAACCAGGTCCAGATGCTGGCTCACATTCTCAAAGGGGATGTCCAGCCGTTGGGCAACGGCGCTTACCAGCTTGAATGCCACTCCCCCCCCGCACAGGTGTTTGAAGGGATATTCGCATCCCGTTTGCTTTGGATTGAGAACCGCCAGGGCATCGGGCAGGGTGACGTCAGGCGTGTGATGATCGGTAATGATAACGGGGATCCCCTTCCCGTTGGCGTACGATACGGCCTCATGGGCGTTGATGCCGCAGTCGCAGGTGATGACCAGATGGACCCCTTTCTCGACGGCGAAGTCGATGCCCCGCCTGGAGAGGCCGTACCCTTCCTTCTCCCGGTCGGGAATGTATACGGAGACGTCGACACCGAGGGCGCTGAGAAAAAGATAGAGCATGGATGCCGCCGTGATTCCATCCACATCATAGTCCCCGAAAACGAGGATTCTTTTGCCTTCCCTGACCGTCCTGGCCACCTGCTCGGAAGCCCTGTCCATATTCAGCATCTGGAAAGGGTCGTTCAGTTTGGTGAGCTCGGGCGCGAACAGTTCGGCGAGGTCATGGACGGATTGAATGCCCCGGTTGACCAGAATCCGGGTCAGGATTTCGGGCAACTGGACTTGATCCTTCAGCCGGGAAACCAGGTCGGGATCAGCGGATTTTATATGCCATACAGCCATACGGCAGGGAGCCGGAAACAGGTGAATCAGAGCAGGCCTGTAAGCCGAATTCTGTATCCCGCCCAGGCGGGATGGTGATCATTCCTCTGGTCCCGGCCTCACAGTCGGGATCGAGCAACCTACCCGTCCCTTGGTCCCGAGATTTCGGGACGCCGATGCGGGCCACATCGATAACGGTACTGCTTGGTCTTGCACCGGGTGGGGTTTGCCGAGCCCCCGACATCACTGCCGGGGCTGGTGGTCTCTTACACCACCGTTTCACCTTTTCCCCGCCAAGGCGGGGTAGTCTACTTTCTGCTGCACTTTCCGTATCCCGAATGATCGGGATCCCTCCCGTTAGGAGGCACCATGCCCTGCGGTGTTCGGACTTTCCTCCCCCCCGCATCTTGCGGGGGAGCGATCACCCGGCCTGCTCTGATGTCAAGAAGCCTGTTTTTTCCTCTGCCGCAAATTTATGCCACCTGAGGAAACTTACTCAATGAAATTCCCGGGCAGGGATGGAGGGGAGGTGTTACGCCCTGGCTACGCTGGAGTTCCCAGGAGAGGGATCAGTCGCCCGGCCAGAACAGAATCCGGCGACAGACGGGACACTGGGCTATGGTGTCCCCGGAACGGATCTCGACGATGGCCTGGGAAGTGATCCTGGAATGACAGCCACCGCAGGAGTGATTTACGATGGGGACCACGGCTACCCCGTCCCTGGCACTCCGTACCCGATCGTAGAGCGCGAGGTACCGGGAGTCGATCTCCGGGGTTACTTTTTCCCGTCTGGCCAGGAGCCGCCTTGATTCACTTTCCGTGCTGGCCGTGGTTTTTTCCAGTTCCTTTTTTCTATCCTCCAGCTCCGATGCCATGGTCTCCCGGTTGAGCCGGTCCAGCTTCATCTGTTCTTCCAGACGATCCTTTTCTTCGCTCAACTCCAGTTCTTTGAGTTCTGCCTCATCCATGTCGTTCTTCAAATGATCGATCTCCGTCATGAGGGCGTCATACTCCCTGTTGGTCTTCACCAGATAGAGCTGCTCCTGAAGGCGGTCCAACTTTACCTTCTGATCCACTTCGGTGCCCTGAGCATGACGAATCTCAAGTTCAAGATCTTTCAATCGACTCTCATTTCCATGCAAAGCCGCATCAATCTGTTCCATATTCCTTGTGAGCTCTTCAATTTTCCCGGGGAGATCTCCCTTCAGTCTCTCAAGTTCTATGAGGGCGGTGTCAATTTCCTGAAGTTTGATGAGTTGATCGAGCTGGCTCATTTACCTTTCTCGTAGGTACAAAAAGTGCACCTGAAAGGTGCACAGTGATTCTTGCATGATTGCGGCACTTGGAACGGCGGGGCTATTCCAAGTCCTCTCACAGTCGTGTCTGCCTATTCATGGCTCCTGCAAACACCCGCCTCTCCGTGGGCATTTCCTGTTCTCTCCATGAGCGTGGGTTCGGCAGGACTTGAACCTGCGACCTCTACGATGTGAGCGTAGCGCTCTGGCCAGCTGAGCTACGAACCCTTTATCAATTCACCTTGCTGCGGGCACCTTAGCTTGGCAAATTTAATGGAATTGATCAGACGAAACAAGGAGGCGAGACCGTGGCCCCTCTTTCTTTGGAGCGTTACGAAATCGTTAACGACATCCTGGTGATCAAATGGAACGACGGCGAAGAAAGCTACGTCCCTCTTGAAACCTTGAGAGATAACTGTCCCTGCGCCGAATGCAGCGGGGAGAAGGATGCCCTGGGAAATATCCACGTGATCCAGACCACCTCCAGGGGAGAAGGGGCATACGAGCTTACGGGCATCCAATCCGTGGGATACTATGCCGTCCAACCGGTCTGGGGTGACGGCCACAGTACGGGAATCTACCGGTATGAGCTTTTGAAGGAGCTGGGAGAATGGAAGGATTCCTGACCCGGAGATCACCGGGGATCTCTGGCCGAATCCCGGTAAATGACAGCGATGGTGTTGAGTTCCGGCAGTAGCCACCAGTCCTGAGGCTCATAGATTACGTGGATCCAGCGATTCCGGGGAAACCGCCAGCTGGCGGTGACGAAGTCGTCGGGGTGAAATCGTTGTGACAGGTCCGCCTCCACCTGGAGCCGCTCCGGGCCGTAGCGGGACCTGAGATTGTCCAGCACCGTGACCAATTTTCTTCGGTGAATCTCGAGATTCTCGGCATCAGGTCTCTGAAGGTTCCATCGGAGAGCGTGTTCCTCTTCCACCCAGAAAAGGCCCCGATCTGGATGAACAAACAGGCGAAGCCTTGCGAGACGAACCCCGGATGTCAGAAGATTTTCGTATTCCACTATTTTCGCAGCGGGTGTGTCGGCCAGCCGGGAAGGACGAATTCCGTATTCCTTGAGAACGGACTGTACCGTTTCGGTCAAACCCATACCAAAACGGACGCCGTGAACCCCGTCCAGGATTCTTGAGTCTTCCTGTAACGGACGTTGATTCCACGATCCGCCCAGATCACTCACTACTAAGAAGCCCAGGAGCATCAGGAACGGTTTCGACTTCACTGTTCTCATGGAATGACAGAAAAAGTTATGGACCCTGGAGCGCCGTTTCAATAACCGTTTTTCGGTCCTTTTTGTCAAAAAGGTTCTCCAGTCGCAGTAAATTCAATTCATGAAAATGAGCTCATTCCTTCCCATCGCAGTTCCTCTTATCCTCGCCTTATCTACCTCACATCTCCTGGCCCAGAATTCTTATCCCATCGTACTGGTCCACGGGTTCTGGGGTTGGGGTCCGGAGGAAATGGCCGGATACAATTATTGGGGCGGCTTCCATGACCTGGAGGTGGACCTGGAGTCACTGGGCTATGACGTTTATGCCGTTTCAGTGGGGCCCGTGTCTTCCAACTGGGACCGGGCAGTGGAAATGTACCATCAACTCAAAGGGGGGCAGGTGGACTACGGCAGGCGTCATGCTCAGACCTACGGCATCATCCAGAAGCCTGAAGGTAAGGAGTACAAGGGTCTGTATCCCCAGTGGGACAGAGACCATCCCATTCACATAATCGGCCACAGCATGGGAGGGCAGACCGCCCGAATGCTCGCCTTTCTGCTGGAAAACCGGATCTTCTCTGATTCGTCGCGAACGGTTCCGGAGGAAAGTCCCCTGCTGGGTCAGTCCAACGAGGGATGGATAAGATCCATCACCTCAATATCCACGCCCCACGACGGCACAACTCTCCTGGACCTCAGGTTGGAGAACATCCCTTACTATCTGTTCCTGGTAGGGGTAGCCAGCGTGGTGGAAACCGACTTTTACGATTTCGATCTGGATCAGTGGGGGTTCCAACGGGGGAAGAAAGAACGGTGGGCGGACTACTACCGGCGTCTCAGGGAACATCCGCTATGGGAGTCGAAGAACATGGGCGTCTGGGACGTAAGCCTGGACGGAGCCCGGGAGCTGAACACATATCTTCGTGCGGAGGAAGACATCTTCTATTTTTCCTTCGCCACCAGCGCCACCCATCTGGATACGGCTACGGGAACTCACGTACCGGATGAAAGCATAAATCTTCTCCTTCGGTCCGAGGCGCGATGGATGGGGAAACAGGTCATTTCCTGGGCCGACGGGACGTCCATCGATTCCACCTGGTTCGAAAACGACGGGACGGTGAACACCGTGTCCCAGTTCGGACCCACCACGGGTTTGAACGGTCCCGATCCCATCGTAGCCTTCAATCCGGATACACCTCTTAAGCCCGGCCGGTGGTACAGCCAGGGTCCCCTCCGGATGGATCACTGGTATGTAGCGGGACACTTCATCCCGCCCGGTCGGGATGAGGAATGGGCCACGGTGAGAAGGATTTACGAGGACCACTGTCGATTGCTGTGGTCCCTGCCCCCATGAGTCTGATTTTTCTTGCATTCCATGGTGAAGGTCGCCATTTTCGCCTCAACTGATGCCCTCTGAGCAAGAGACTTCCACGGGGGGGTTTGGGAAAACCACCAATTTTCGCTGGCTGGCTCTGGGCGTTCTCCTGTTCGTTGTCATCCGTTTTTTCATTCCCACCCCCGTCTCTATGACGGACAAAGCGGCGGTATTATTCGGCGGTTTGGGTCCCGAAGCCGTCGCCCTGAAGGCCACTCAAATCCAGACCATCATCGCCCTTCTGGCTATGTGCGTGGTGTTTTTTGCCACCGAGGCCGTGCCCATGCCCGCGGTGGCTCTCATCATCGGCCTGGTACAACTTTTCTTCGGCGTCACGCCCCCTGAGGACATTGTTTCCACCTACGCCCACGATGCAGTGTGGTTCATCGCAGGTTCTTTGGCCATCGGCGCGACACTGGTCAAGTACGGTCTGGACAAACGGATTGGGATGCTGGTGGTGGGCCTGTCTGGAACACGGACGCGGATGATTGTCCTGGGCCTGCTTCTGGGTACAGCCATTCCGTCGGCCTTTATCAACGAAGCGTCCATCGCCCCCATGTACATTCCCATTGCCCTGGCCCTCTTCACCCTGACCCACAAAACCATTCCTGCCCCCAGGCTGGGGAAGCTTCTCATGATTTCCGTTGCCGTGGGATGCATGATCGGCGCTCCCATGAGTCCCACGGGAGGGGCCAGGAACGCCATCATGATCGGCTTTCTCTCCAACATTGGGATCGAAATCTCCTTCTTCCAGTGGATCACTATGGGCGTATTCTATACGGTTGTCATGTCGGCGGTCATGGCCTTTGCCCTTCCCTTGCTGTTCAAACCGGAAGTGAACGACCTGTCTGATGCCGTTTCTACTCTTAAACAGGATCTGGACAGGCACGGCAAAATGACCGCCAAACAGTGGATGGTGGCGGCTATCATGTTCTTCGTGGTTTACCTGTGGATTACGGACAAGACCATCACCCGACAGCTGCTCGGTTTTTCTCTCGGTCTGGGAGGGGTAGCCATCACGGGTGCCGTCCTATACATGATCCTGGGACTCACATCTTGGAGAGACTATGAAACCAACGTAAGCTGGGGTGTGATTGTTCTGTATGCCGGTGCCATCAGTCTCGGTTCGGTGTTTAAGTCCTCGGGTGCCGCCAGCTGGCTTGGGGACGTCATCATCGCTTCGGTCGCTCCCCTGGGAATGGAATCGGGCATTCCCCTGATTCTTCTGGTGATCGTCATCGGTGCCGGAATCACGAATCTCATGAGCGCTGGTGCGACCGTAGCCGTAATGGGTCCGCTGGTTCTGGACATGGCTCAGACTTCGGGCACCAATCCCGTACTTGTAGGAGTGGGTCTGGCCATTGCCACCTCCCTGGCCTACTGGCTGGTGATCGGTACTCCTGCCAGTTCCATTGTGTATGCCAGCGGCCAGCTGGAGGCCAAAGACTTTATCCGGATGGCCATCATGGGTTGGCCGGTAGCTCTTGGGGTCATGGTGGTGATGGTTATTCTTTACTGGGTGGTGGTGTTAGGCATTCCTGTTCACGTATAGTGAGGTGGTGCTATGACGGAATTCATTGTCGGTGTCCTTGTCCTTGCGGTATTCATTCTGGCGTTCTTGGAGGGAAGGAAGAAGCAGCTGGGCCGGGCCGAATCGGCCAGGGAGGCCAGGCGTGCCCGGAAGCAATCGTGGCAAGATGAGTCCGTTCTTTCCCGCAATCAGGTTGAAGACCTGAGAGAGGAGCTGATCACCTCCGTGGAAGAGAGGTTGGCGGATCAGCCCGAGCAGCTGGAGAAGGTGAAAAAGATTATTGACGATTGGGCCAGTCTGAAGATTGAGTCCTTCCGTGAGAGGCGCTCCTGGGTCCGCCGACCGTGAAAGATTGGGGTCACATCTTAAAAATTAAGTATCTCCTTTTCAATCCTCTTCATCTTGTCCTGCAACCTTTTATCCCTGGCCAACCCTTTGTTGAGTTCTGTGCAGCTCATAGTGATGGCGGCGCCGGATACCCCGCCAAAAAACTTGCCCAGGTTTTTGGAGGATACCCCGCTATGACTTCTTGAAAGGAAAATGGCAATCTCTCGGGCTCTGTTTCTCTGGAGGCCTTTCGCCAGGATCTTCTCTTTAGCGCAATCGAATTCCTTGCAGACTGCCTGAACAATTGTCTCAACAGAAATCCTCGGTCTTATGGCCCTAAGTTGAGGGATCTCCTTCTCCTCTCTCCGAGCAGAAACAAAAGTCTCCTGTATCCATTTCACAAAATCCTTTCCTCCCAGGACAACCCCGCCAAGTGCATGCTTGCTGGGATACGTAACTTCCTTAACATCCACTTCCTCTACATATTCTCTGTACCCCTTGATGGCTTCTTTCGTATTTCCCCCAAAATAACTCAGTAACCCCCGTGTTTCTAGCCAGTCAGGCCCCTTCAGGCTCCCCACGAGAGCAGGATAGCTACTCCATGGATAATCCTGGGGTCTTCTTACAATCCCTGCACGGACCGGGTTGAGATGTATGTAGCGGGAAAGACTGGTGAGATATTCCTCCGCTTCGATCAGCAAGGCCTTGAACCTCCCTCCGAACACGTGTCCGCTCCTATCGTGAAGCCTGTTATAGAACACTGCATAGCTGACGTTCAACCACTGGATGGCAGAACTCAGGTTGGCCTGGGGTGTTTGCAGTAACAGGTGGTAATGATTGCCCATGATACAATAGGCGTGGATAAGGGTGGCGAATCGGTCCGCGACTCCTGAAAGATACTCAAGAAACTTTTCCTTGTCTTTTGTGGCAGGAAAAACAGCCTCTCGGGCAATGCCTCGATTCATGACATGGTAGTAGGCTCCGGGATACTCTATCCGTAACGGTCTTGCCATGTTGGGTACCTAATGATTACGATGAGTGATGGCCAATGACGAAAAACAAACAAAAAGTAGCTGGGTTCGAAGGAAATACCAACATTTAACTTTTAAGATGTGACCCCTGCTGCTACAATCAATGGGAGACAATCAGGTTCGATCTATGGTAAATTATCCGTTGTCATTTGAAGTCCAGATCCCTGAAAAACAGTAGAATCTTGTCGGCCCGGAGAATAGGGCACCTCCGGCGCAGGATTGCGTTGGGGAAGACCCTGTCTAGCCTGTTCGACCGTTTCCTTCACGGACTGAAATCCCGGGAACAGCTATTCGTCATTTCTGCCGCTGTTTTCATCGGAGTTTCGGGGGGAGCCGCGGCGGCGGGATTCAGGTTTCTTATTGATCTTTTCCAGTCGCTCCTGTGGGGAAAAGGCACTTTTACAGACCTGGTCCGGTGGGCACCCCTTTACATGAAATGGTTCGTTCCCGCTGCCGGCGGAGCTGTCGTGGCGGCGTTGGTTTTCAGATTTGCCAGGGAAGCCAAGGGCCACGGGGTACCTGAAGTCATGGAGGCTGTGGCCACCCGCAATGGATTCATTCGAATGCGAGTTGTCGCGGTGAAAAGTGTCGTCTCGGCTCTCTGCATCGCGTCGGGCGGTTCCGTGGGCAGGGAGGGTCCTATCGCCCAGGTGGGCTCGGCTTTCGGGTCCGCGGTGGGGCAGATACTTCAGGTGTCCCGGCGGAGGATGCGAACCTTCGTGGGATGCGGGGCGGCGGCAGGAATCGCAGCGACATTTAACGCACCCATTGCAGGCGCCATCTTTGCGAGCGAGATTATCCTGGGGGATTTCAGTATCGGATCTATCGGTCCCGTCATGATTTCCTCCGTCCTGGCTACCGTGGTAACCCGGGGCATCTACGGGGATTATCCTGCGTTCGTCCCTCCCGTCTATGTCCTTCGGAATCCCGTTGAACTGGTTTTCTACGGAGTACTGGGCGTGGCGGCTGGCCTGGTGGCTCTTATCTTCATCAAGATGCTGTACTCCAGCGAAGATCTTTTCGACAGGATAAAGATTCCGGTCCCCGCAAGAGCCGCGGCTGGGGGACTCATCCTTGGAACGATTGCCCTGGTGGCCCCTGAGGTCCTGGGGGTGGGGTACGAATCCGTCGGTCCCGTTCTGGCCGGAGAATTCACCGTACTGGTTTCTCTCATGCTCCTGGCCCTGAAGCTTTTGGCCACGAGTGTTACCCTCGGGTCGGGTGGGTCAGGGGGTGTCTTTGCGCCATCCTTGTTCATCGGGGCCATGCTTGGCAGTGCCTTGGGCGATGTCCTTCACTCTCTGTTTCCTCTGGTAACGGCTTCGGCCGGAGCCTACGCTCTGGTGGGGATGGCGGCGGTGGTGGCAGCCACCACGCACGCCCCGATCACCGCCATTCTGATCATCTTCGAAATGACGTCAGAGTACACAGTCATCCTTCCTCTGATGATTTCGAGTATTCTCGCCACCTTCGTCAAATCCCGCCTGCTGGCTGGCTCCATATACACCCTGAAACTGGAGCGGAAGGGGGTGAATATCCATGGCGGCCGTGATGTGGCCGTCCTGAGAAGGTTGAGTGTGGGAAGGATGATGCGGAAAGGAGTGAAATCCATCGGCGAAAACGAAACGGTGGAAAGCCTTCTGGCCCTGATATCGGCCAGCAGTCAATCCTATTTTCCTGTTGTCAACGAACGGGGATCCCTGACAGGCATGGTCACCATCAATACGATCCGGCGCTTTCTGAACCGGTACGAGGAGGTTCCGTCCGATTCAACCGTAAAGGACGTCTGTGAAACCACCCGGTCCACGGTTACTACGGAGACCTCCGTGGATGAGGCTCTCAGGATCATGTCATCGGAAGATGTGGCAAGCCTGCCGGTGGTGGGCGATGAGGGTCAGGTGATGGGCCAGCTTTTCAGGTCAGATATTATCGGAGAATATCAGGAACTCCTGCTCCAGGAGCAGACTGCGAATTCGGTGGCGTCCGCTATGGAATCCGTTCACCGGAACTACCACGAACTAACGGAGGTAATACCTGGGTTTTACGTGGCCCGCATTGACGTACCTTCGCGCTTCATCAATCGGACCGTTCCCGACCTGAATATCCGGAGGAATTATGGGGTGGACGTGTTGTTGGTCCGCCACCCCTCCGGTGATGGCTACGAGAATAGGATTCCTACTGACAGAATGCGGTTCGTCCGCGGGGATCAGATGGTGATTTTTGGGGAAAAGGGGGCCGTAGACAGGATGACCAAACTCGACGTTTGACCTCTGATTTGGCTTTTTCCCAGGCCGGCAAAAGTCCCATAGGGGTCACATCTCCAATCTTGGATGGCTCCTTTTCAATCCCTTTCAACTCTCTTAAGGAACAGGTGGTAATGATTGCGCTTGCATCTCACTATTCCACTCGCGAATTTCCCTGGAGAGGGGTGATCCAGCGGGGGAAGTAAGCAATGAATACCTTCATTGAACAGATCGAGTCACTCGGTCCACGAGTGGTGACCGCTGTGGTGGTATTCATGGTTTTCTGGATCGGTGGAGTCCTGACCCAAAAGGTGGTCCGGCGGTTGGGATCCCAGAAGGACCTTGATGAACAATTCCTCGGTCTAGTGAGCTAATCCACAAAACTTGGAATGATTATTGTGGGTGCAATCACGGCTGCGGGAACATTAGGAATAGACGTTTCTGCCCTGGTGGCTGGTCTCGGTCTTACCGGTTTCGCTCTTGGGTTCGCCTTCCGTGACATGTTATCGAATCTGATAGCGGGGACCATGATTCTGATCTACAGACCTTTTCAGGCTGATGATCGAATAGCCGTTGCAGGTTCCGAAGGCCGGGTGATCGAAATCAGTCTTCGCTACACGACCATTCTCACGGAGAGTGGCAAAGTTCATATTCCGAACGCCACTCTGTACAAGAATGCCATAACGGTGTTCAGCCCGACGAATAAAACAGAGGAGGGAGATCAGAAGAAGAAAGTTGAATAGTCTCCAAGCTGATGGAAAGGAATCAATAGGGCATATTCCTGGCAAGAATGAAGGCGAATGGTTCACCCGGATCAAGGGAAGGGAATTCCTGTAGTTATCTTTCTATCTATTCGACACGTTCTGAAGGACTTCAGTAGCCTCAATTTCCTGGCCAATTAGAAGAAAGGTGACATCATCATGATCGATATCATCGACTACAAAATTCACGGAGACGATATGCAAATCGTTGAAGTTGAACTTGACCCTGGGGAAGGGGTGAGAGCGGAAGCTGGAGCCGTGCGGTACGATCATTCAGATGGAGCGAAAAGTGGCCCAAACAATGGTGGAGGGTCAGGCACATGGATACCAGGAGTGACGATTGCCGCTAAAGGGAAAGGATTTTGACTTGAGCAGGAAACACGTGCTTCCGGCTTACTTTCTCATTCTGGGCGTCGCCTGTTACAGCCCGTCACCCGTAGGGTCGAAATCGCAGTTGGTCTCAGTCCAGTGGCTGGCCACACATCTCCATGACGAGAATCTGGTACTGTTTCACATCGGTCAGCAGGCGAGCCTCGGCTATTTCGTAGCCAGGCAACTTGGATACGAAGCTCACCTTTATGACGGTTCTTGGCGAGAGTGGGATAAGCGGAGGGACTTACCCGTCGAATGATGTGTTCGCGTTCAAGACAGTTTGGCGATTTGGGACTGGACCAGGTCTGACGCGAGCTTCTTACCTGACGACCGGCCCCTGTTCCGGGGGGAGTAATTATGTTGTTTTCCTTGGTTTTCGTGTCGATATTTCTTTGCACGGCGTTATCACGTCACAATCTGTGGGGAATAGTGTTCGCCTTCACACCCAGGGAGGGGATTATGAAAACAATAAGGTTCATCGGTGTGTCCGTAGTAGGACTCTTCATCTTTTGGGCCTGCGAGGAGACCAATGAAGTGACGGGGCCTGAGGAGCAAAACCAGGAGGAAGAGGTTACCCCAGAGGAACAGCTTTTGGGAACCTGGGATTACGGTTCCTTTCAATTGAAGGTCACCGTGACGACGAACAAAGACCAGACCACTCTCGACCGGAATTCCGAAGGAGAAGGGAGTATTGAGGTTGTAGGGGCCGATACGGCTACGTTGACGTACATGACAGGTTTTTGGCAGGACGAGTATGGTACATCTGTTACCGTTTCCAATCGGCCATGGCTGGAGTGGGATGAATACCCGGTGTATACTCTTTATTGCTCTCGTTCCCAGTGGGGTACGTGGCTTGATCTATCCATCCAAACCCGTAATGGCTACCGTTCCTACTACGGGGAAGGTGTTATCTCCCTCGACTCTGAAACACACACATTGACAATCAGCGGTGTGGAACTGTATGACTGGGAGGATGAGGAGAGCGTTATTGTCACTGGGGAACTTGTAGGGGGCACGATGGACATTCCTGCCAATACGCCCACGGAAGTGGTCGACTTCACCGATGACGACCCTGATCAAGCCCTGAAATTCAAGGATAATGACCTGTTCATCTGGGTTTTCGATGATGAATGGTTCAATTCTGGTTTCTGGGAATTGGAGGCCGATACTCTTACGCTGTATATTGATTACAACGGGGGTTATGTGGTTCATTACGTTTATACCTTGAGCGGGGATAGCCTGACTCTGGAATGGGAGGATGATCCGTGCGAATCTGACGATGCCGTGTGTCTGGAACAGTATGAGTGGAGTTATGGCTTAGAGGAGGGAACGCTGACTTCCATCTTCTTTCAGACCAGGTACGAACTGTATCGATCAGGGGATGAGCTCTTGGCTCTACATCTTCAAAGGGGTGACTGGACAAAAGGGGAATCCGTTTTCCGGTATTTTTTCGGTGGAGAAAGCCAGCACCGTTGGTTTACCCGGCCAGTTCCTCATCGATAGAGCTCTCGGGTGAGACGTCGTTTTCGCTTGAGCTGTCGGTAGTCCACTTCAACCGAATCTATTCAACTCTCGTCAAGAAACTTGACATGTTGTCAGGCCATGTTCTGGTTTCGTGAATCCGAAACAAAAGGGGAGACCGCATGAAGACATTCAGGAATATGATATCACTGTTCATAGTGTTTCTACTGGTACAGGGACGGGGTTTCAGTCAGGACGCCACAAAACAAGGTCAGACCAAGTGGGGTATCGGGATCGCCCTTGTCGGTGGCGGTATAGGAAGTTTGCTGGAACTTTTTGCTTTTGACGACGGGATTGCGGGTCCTGCTATCTTTATCCCAATAGACCTATCCCCACGGTTTAGGCTGGAGCCTGAAATAGGGTTACTGACAAGTTCCTCCAGTGATGACGGGTACTCTTCTTCCTCGACGGCACTGTCCCTCGGCCTCGGTCTTCTTCCTATGAGTCGAGCGGGCAACGTGAATGTGTACTATGGGGGCCGCCTTGGGATAACTCGGTCATCTTCTTCCTATGAATATGACGGAGACAGTGAGAAGGACTCTGAAAGCGCGTTCTTTGTAGCGGCGGTAGGGGGGGGAGAGTACCTTCTCGCAAACCGATTCACTCTTGGCGGAGAAGCCCAATTGAGACGGTTTTCTCTTGGCGGCGATACGGAATCAGCCACGATTAGTACGAGAGGACTTTTGTTCGTCCGTTTCTACTTTTGATTCCACCAAACCTGTCTATCCTGAGTATTCCCGCCTTTTCACTGTTACTGTAGCTGAACAAGACGGCAAGTCTACCAAGGAGGTGATCAAATGACCAACAAAATCACCGGAGGGATAATGACCCTTGTGCTGCCGCTGGGATCGTGCTGGTGATTGCGTTACCGGCTGCTGGGGTGGGGATGGGAATGTTCCTAAGCGCTGCGTCTCTAATCTGGGTTGTGGGGGTGGCAGGCGGGTAAACGTACATGAAATACGATAAGTCGTCTCCAACTTTGCCCGTTTTCAGGGAAAACCTGGTATTCGCTGGATTCACGGGTGCGGTGGTCGGGCTGATGATTACGTTTGCCGGGTACGACCCCTCATCCTGGCATCGAAGGACTGGTGGCGGGGACTTCAGCATCGCTTCCGACAGTTCTCTACGGGTATTCCTTCGCGTATATCCTGGAGCCATTTTTCCAGACGAATCGACCGAAATCTAGGGGTTGAATTCATAAGGCTTGAGGAGGAAACCCGTCTCGACGGGTTTCCTGTCTGTGATACTGCCCGTATCAGGCAAGTGGGCCCTGAGGGACTCGAACCCCCAACCAACGGATTATGAGTCCGGTGCTCTACCATTGAGCTAAGGGCCCTGTGGAAATATAGCAAACTTTGGTCATTCCACCGGGCGAAAATTGTGACCATCAATTTTATGTACGCCTTCACACAACTCCTTCCCGGA
>JBHIAI010000026.1:0-18021 GCA_046861655.1 Fidelibacterota bacterium
GCCTTGGCGGGACGACCCCTCGCCGTGTGGAGCCGACCGGGATCGAACCGGCGACCTTCGCATTGCGAACGCGACGCTCTCCCAGCTGAGCTACGGCCCCTTCTCAAGGTTGACAGTTGGCAGTTCGCACCCAGGAATACCCATTGCGAATGACGAATTACATTCCGCCAGTCGAGCGAATTTAGATGCAACAACGTGATATTGCAAGCCACAACAGGGGGTTTCCAGAGGAGTTTACCCCGCCCTGTCAATTACCCTTTGTTTATTCACGATTCTGTGTGCAGGTTGTAAGGGTGGAAACAAACTGTTATTGGAAAAACGTAATCCAATAACCGAAAGGAGTTTCGTCTTGCTACGGTCGATAAAGCTTGGATTGGTGCTCCCTCTGCTCATGGGATGGCTGCTGATTCATGGTTGCGCGAAAGAAGAAGCGGCGTCCGTGGAGAAAGGAGGCAAGAAAATGGTCGTGAAAGAAGGGGACAGAGTGCAGGTGTTGTATGAAGGCACGCTGAATGACGGAACTGTCTTCGATAAATCCGAACCGGGAGAACCCCTGGAATTCACGGTTGGGGGTGGACAGATAATACCGGGTTTTGAACAAGCGGTAAGAGGAATGAAACAGGATGAGGAAAAGAAGGTAACCATTAAGCCCGAAGACGCTTATGGAGACCGGAATGAGTCTTTGATCAGGGAGTTTCCCAGGAGTTCTCTTCCCGCCGGTTTCAAAGCCGAAAAGGGGATGGTGATCAGGTTGCAGGATCCACAGGGAAGAGCCGTACCGGCAACCATCACGGATATCGGTGAGGAAAACCTCACCATCGACCTGAATCACCCCCTGGCAGGGGAGGAGTTAACGTTCGATATTACCGTCGTCAAGATTGAGTGAGCGGGTCCACAGGACCCCCATCGTGCCAGCCCCCCGACACAATCACCGGGAGAATCCCACCGATGCTCGTAGTCCGGAGAACGGAAATGTGATGTCGTTCTAATCCCCGGCATCAGGACTGAATGGCGACCAACAGAATATACAAAAACCTGGGGCTGGCCTTTCTTTACCAGGCTATGGTATCCCTTATTTCCTTATCCCTTATCCTCTACGTGAGTCCCGCTGGAATCCTAGCCCTTGCCGGAGTGGGCTTACGACCCCTGATCATGAAAAAGCGGGACGTCGAACCAGAACACTGGCCCTGGCACATTTTCTACTGGGTGGGAAAGATGGCTCTGATTATCACAGGAATCAGTCTGGTTGTGATGTTCCTCTTCTTCCAGCTGTGGGACGTGGAGGCCATTTTCCCAGGTCTAAGGAAGAGCGGACCTCTCTTCGCACTGCCTTTTTTCCTTTTCATCCATGGCCTGCTTGGAACGGCGTTACGGGATACCTTAACCGGGAGGATGGGGAAACGTTAGGCAGGCTTCCGGAAGAAGTTTCGGTTCGATAATCGCTGCACTTGTTGGAATACCTGAGTATTTCTTGAAAGGCTCTAGCTGCCCTGAAAAGAGGAGGACATCTGGCGCGGAGTCCGGTGCAGCAATGGGGCCCGCACGTTCGTTCGGCATGATGTTCTGATACGGCCGGGATCGAGTACCCGTTGAGGAGGTAGGCGTGAGTTCCGTACAAATGGTTGTCGAAACTTTGAAATCGGAGGCGAGACCGGACCAGGTTAAGGGGATGGCACGTTTCGGAATGGCAGCGGAAGGGAGGCTGGGGATAGCCGTTCCGGTCTTACGGAGACTAGCCAAGGGGTTAGGGAAGGATCATCAGCTTGCACTGGGGCTGTGGAAAACGGGAATTCCCGAAGCCAGAATCCTGGCCTCCATGATCGATGAACCTGAAAAACTGACCGACAAACAGATGGAAAGCTGGGTGAAGGATTTCAACTCCTGGGACGTCTGCGATCAAACCTGCATGACTCTTTTCGATAAATCCCCGCTGGCCTGGAAGAAAGTCCTGGAGTGGGCGGAGAGGGAAGAAGAATTTGTGAAACGGGCTGCTTTCGCCCTGATCGCTTGCCTGGCTTGGCACGATAAGGATCGGGATGACGAGGACTTCTTGAGGCTTCTTCCTATGATCAAGCGGGAATCCATAGATCCGAGAAACTTCGTTAAGAAAGCCGTGAACTGGGCCCTGAGGCAGATAGGAAAGCGGAACCAAGAACTGAATCAGGCGGCCATCAAGACGGGGAAAGAAATCCAGCAGGTCGATTCCAAAACCGCCCGATGGATCGCTTCCAATGCCCTCCGGGAACTGGAAGGTGCGGCGGTTCGGAAAAGGTTTGAGAACCCAGGTTGATGGACTGTGTCTGACAAAAGGAGGTCCGAATGAATGGTGAAAAAGTAATCCTTTACACCCAGCCAGGCTGACTCTTTTGTGGTCAGGAGAAAGCGTGGCTTTCTGAAAAAGGTGTTGGTTTCGAAGAAAGGAACATCCTTGAGGATCCGAATTCGATGCAGGAACTTCAGCGGCTGGGGGTTTTCTCAACCCCGGCCACAGTGATTGGCGAGCAGTTAGTGGTGGGCTTCAACCGGGAGAAACTGAAAGAGCTCCTCGGTATTTAGGCAGATGGCTGTTCATCGTCCGATCGAGGTGGTAGCCGCTACTGCCTGATGTGGAGAACTTTGTCCAAAGAATCCGCCCATAACAATAGGATACAGCCGTCACCCAGGGTCACCCACCTCTCCTGGGGACGGGTGGAAGTGGAGGGCCGGGAAGGGCCCTACAAGGACGCAAAACTCTATCCTGGGGGATCCAGGGAATGGGACTGGAACGAAACGGGAACCCATCACGTGCCGGGTACTCAACCGGCCGATGTCCAGGAACTCCTTGATCACGGTGCCCGGGTCATTATCCTTTCCCGGGGCATGCTCCGGCGACTTCAGGTGCATCCCGACACGGTGAAAATGCTCGAAGACAGAAGCATCACCCTCCACGTCCTCCAGACCGAAAAGGCCGTCCGGCTGTACAATGACCTCAGGGAATCCACGCCGTTGGGAGCACTGTTCCACTCCACCTGTTGAGATAGTGGGGTCACATCTTAAATATTAAGTGTTTGCCTTTCGATCCACTTCAACCCGCTATCGTGTGGGAAAAGTCCGCCTTTGAACAGCCGCCCGACAAGTCAATTACTTGCCGTGATTCAATGAAATCTTTTTGGAACGAAAACTTAATATTTAAGATGTGACCCCAAGAGTTCCTTGCATCTGAACCCTCGATTCGGGTAACTTTTCGTTCGTTTTTCTCCCGTCAAACCCTGTCAAATGTCAGGAGACATTCCTAAAGGACTCCCATCATGAATAATGCCAAGGTTCGGGTACCGCCCCCCGCCAATGAGCCCATAAAATCCTACGCCCCGGGCACACCGGAAAGGGATGCGTTAAGATCCAAGCTGACAGAGCTCCGGTCCGAGGAAATTGAAATCCCCCTGATTATCGGCGACCGGGAAGTGAGAACAGGCAACGTGGCGACCTGTGTCATGCCGCACAGTCACCGCCATGTTCTGGCCCGATACCACCAGGCTGGTGACCGGGAAGTACACATGGCCATAGAGACGGCACTGGATGCCTGGAAGGGGTGGTCCACCACACCGTGGGAATCCCGGATCGCGGTGTTCAAACGGATGGCCGCACTCCTGGAGGGACCCTATCGCTTCCTACTGAACGCTGCCGCCATGCTGAACCTGAGCAAGAACGTGTTTCAGGCCGAAATCGATTCAGCCTGTGAGATGATCGATATGTGGAATTTCAACGCCCGGTACGCTCAGGAACTTTACGAGCAGCAGCCCCCCCTTTCCCCCCCACCCACATGGAACGTGGTTGAGAATCGACCCCTGGAGGGCTTTGTTTTTGCCATCAGTCCGTTCAATTTCGTCTCCATCGCTGGAAACTTGCCCACGGCGCCGGCACTGATGGGAAATGTGATCCTATGGAAACCGGCCCCAAACGCTGTCTATCCTGCCTATTATCTCACCCGATTGTTCAAGGAAGCCGGCCTCCCTGACGGGGTGATCAATTTCATACCCGGACCGGCGGCTCAGGTTGGCAGTCAGGTCCTGTCAGATCCCCATCTCGCAGGTGTCCATTTTACCGGGTCCACGGCAACGTTTCAGACCCTGTGGAAAACGGTTTCCACACACCTTGAGACGTACAGGAATTACCCCCGGGTTGTGGGTGAGACGGGCGGAAAGAATTTTTGCCTGGTCCACGAATCCGCTGACAGGGATGCCCTGATCGCGGCCATGATTCGGGGTGCGTTCGAATATCAGGGACAGAAATGCTCGGCTGTTTCCAGAGCCTACATTCCCATCCCCTTGTGGAAAGAGATCAAGGATACCTACCTGGATCAGGTTACCTCCATCAAGATGGGCGATGTGGAGGACTTCGCCAACTTCATGAATGCTGTGATTGACGAAAAAGCTTTCAAGAAAATCACCGGGTACATTGAGTGGGCAAGAAAATCAAAAGAGTGTGAATTCCTCACAGGAGGAGGTTACGATGATTCTGAAGGGTACTTTGTGGAGCCCACCACGATCGTCACCACCGATCCCCATTCGAGAATCATGGAAGAAGAGATTTTCGGTCCAGTGGTGACCCTGTACCTCTACGACCCCAACCACTGGGAAGAGACTGTCCATCTGGTGGATCAGACTTCCCGCTACGGACTGACCGGGGCGGTCTTTGCCAGAGACCGCAACGCCGTCGACGAGGCCTCACGCATCCTAAGGCACGCCGCGGGGAACTTCTACGTTAACGACAAGCCCACGGGGGCGGTGGTTGGACAGCAGCCCTTTGGCGGGAGCCGGAGATCGGGCACCAATGACAAAGCCGGGTCCATGCTCAATCTGTCAAGATGGGTCACCCAGAGAGTCATCAAGGAAAACTTCGATCCCCCCCGGGGTTTTCGCTATCCCTTCATGGACCCGGAAGTGGTCAACACGTAACTTTCCTGATCGCCGTATGGAGATAACATGAACACAACCCGCATTCTCATCATGGGTGCAGCCGGCCGGGATTTCCACAATTTCAACACCGTATTCCGGGATAATCCCCATGTGGAGGTGGTGGCGTTTACGGCCACCCAGATTCCCAACATAGAGGGTCGCACATACCCCCCTGAACTGTCGGGAAAGCGTTATCCGGAAGGGGTTCCCATTCACCCTGAGGAGAATCTTTCTTCCCTGATTGACGAGCTTCAAGTCGACACGGTGGTATTCTCCTACAGTGATGTGTCCCACGAATACGTCATGCACAAAGCCTCGGAAGTCATCAAGGCCGGGGCCGATTTCACCCTGCTGGGGGGACTCAAGACCATGATTCCATCCCGGCGGCCGGTGGTGGCGGTAGGAGCGGTGCGGACAGGGTCGGGAAAGAGTCAGACCACCCGACGCGTAGCCAGAATCCTGAGAGAATCCGGCAAACGAGTGGTGGTGATCCGTCACCCCATGCCATACGGGGATCTTGTCACTCAAAGGGTTCAACGGTTCGCCACCCTCCAGGACATGGAAAATCAGAACTGCACTATCGAGGAAATGGAGGAGTATGAGCCCCACCTGGTCCAGGGATCCGTAGTGTACGCGGGCATCGATTATCAGGCCATTCTGCACCGGGCGGAAAGGGAAGCCGACATCGTCCTGTGGGACGGAGGCAATAATGATCTTCCCTTCTACAGGCCCGATCTGTTCATCGTTGTGGTGGATCCCCATCGTCCGGGTCATGAAGTCCGGTACCATCCGGGAGAGACCAATCTTCGCCTGGCGGACGTGGTGGTCATAAACAAAATGAACACAGCCGCTCCAGAAGACGTTGAAACCGTCCGGCAGAACATCATGAGAGTTAACCCGGAGGCCACGGTCATCGACGCTGCCTCGCCGGTCTCGGTGGACAACCCAACAGCCATTGAAGGCAAGCGTGTGCTGGTGGTAGAAGACGGCCCCACCCTGACGCACGGTGAAATGACCTACGGGGCGGGAACGGTGGCGGCCAACACTTACGGAGCCCGGGAGATCGTGGATCCGCGGCCCTGGACCACGGGTTCCATACGCGATACGTTTGAGGCCTATCCCAAGATCGGTCACCTCCTGCCAGCCATGGGGTACGGGGAACGGCAGATCGAAGATCTTGAGATCACCATCAACTCGGCGGAATGTGACCTCGTCATTATCGGTACGCCCGTCGATCTGAGACGAATCATGGATATCAAGAAGCCCACGGTACGGGTCACCTACGAGCTGGAGGAGTTGACCCAGCCCGATCTCGAAGCCGTTCTCAAGAGGGTACTGGAATGACCCGGGAAGGGGGTCAAGCCGCAGTGGTGGCTCTGGGAGGAAACGCCCTCTCACCCCGGGGAGAGCGGGACACCATTGCCAATCAGTTTGATCACACACGCCGCAGCCTGAGAGCCGTCGTTCACCTCATCCGCCAGGGCTACGAGCTCGTCATCACCCACGGAAACGGACCCCAGGTGGGCAATGCCCTGCTGAGAACTGAATTGACGGCCCACAAGGCTCCTCTCCTGCCTCTCGAGATCTGCGTTGCCGATGTGGAAGGGGGCATGGGATACATGATCCAGCAGGTCATTCATAATCTTCTGAAGGAATCGGGAATCGAGAAGGACGTAGTTACCGTCATCACCCAGGTTGTGGTGGACAAAGAGGATCCCGAGCTTAAGAAACCCACCAAATTCATCGGTCAGAGGTACGACGCGGCCTCCGCTGAACGGCTGGCCGAACGATTCGGCTGGAGAATCCAGGAAACTGCCCCGTCCGAATGGCGCCGGGTGGTTCCTTCACCAAATCCCCTGTCCACCGTGGAGGCCGATTCCATCCGGAAGCTGGTGAAGGCTGGAAAAATCGTCGTCGCCTCGGGCGGTGGCGGGATTCCGGTTTACCTGGGCAAGAACGGAGAGATCAAAGGTCTGGACGGGGTGGTGGACAAAGATCTGGCGTCTGCCGTTCTCGCCCATGAGATTGAGGCCACTCAGCTTATCATTCTCACAGATGTCGACGGTGTCGCCCTCAATTTTGGAAAGAAGGATGAATCGTGGCTGAAGAGAATTTCCCCGGACCGGGCCCGGGAATACCTTGATCAGGGTCATTTCCCTCCTGGGTCCATGGGTCCCAAAATTGGGGCCGCCCTCAATTTCCTGGACAAAGGGGGAGAATCGGTTCTGATCTGCTCTGTAGACCACGTGAGCGAGGCGTTAAGGGGAGAGGCCGGTACTGTCATCGCCAGGAGCCTGCAGGCTCCTAGATCATGAAGATTCACGAATACCAGGCCAAGGCTCTGTTCAAGAAGAGGGGAGTCCCCGTTCCGGAAGGTTCCCCCGCTTTTGATGCGGACGAAGCGGTTGAGATGGCCCGGAAACTCGACTCTGACATCACGGTCGTGAAGGCCCAGATCCACGCAGGGGGTCGGGGCAAGGGGGGAGGCATCGTCCTGGCAAGAGACGTGGACCAGGTACGAAAGGCCGCTGAGTCCATGCTGGGGAAGAATCTTGTGACTCCCCAGACCGGTCCCCAGGGCAAGGAAGTTAGCAGGCTTCTCATTGAGGAAGGGATCGCCATTTCCAGAGAGCTGTATGCGGGTATCGTTCTGGACCGATCGCGGGAACGGTACGTTTTCATGGTATCGACTCAAGGAGGGGTGGAAATCGAGGAGGTGGCGGCCAGGAGTCCGGAGAAAATCTTGAAGAAATGGATAGATCCGGGACTCGGTTTGACCCCCTACCAGGCGAGGGGTTTGGCCCACGGTCTGGGTTTGACGGGAAACGCGGCAAAGATGGGCGCAAAGACCTTTCTGGCCCTGTGGAAAACGTTCGAGACTTACGATGCGTCCCTGGCTGAAATCAATCCCCTGGTAGTCACCGAAGACAACACCGTTGTGGCCCTCGATGCCAAGATGAATTTCGACGACAATGCTCTCTACCGCCACGAAGAACTGGAGGAACTTCGGGATCTATCGGAGGAACTTCCCACAGAAACGGAGGCCTCCAGATACCGGCTGAGTTACATAAAACTGGATGGCGATGTGGGATGCATGGTCAACGGGGCGGGACTGGCCATGGCGACTATGGATCTCATCAAGCTTGCCGGAGGGAATCCCGCCAATTTCCTGGATGTGGGAGGGGTGGCCAGTTCCGATACTGTGGCTAAAGGATTCAAGATCATCCTCAGCGATCCGGGAGTAAAGTCGATCCTGATCAACATCTTCGGGGGAATTGTCCGGTGTGACCGGGTGGCCCAGGGAGTGGTGGACGCCCTTTCCGGAATGGACGTGACCGTACCGGTGGTGGTGCGGCTTGAGGGAACCAACGCCAAGGAAGGGGCAGATCTTCTGGAGGCATCAACCCTCGATTTCATCGTGGCTGCGAGCCTGGAAGAGGGTGCCCGGCAGGCCGTTCAGGCCGCCAGGGACACCACGGGAAAACCACTGTGAGCATACTGGTTGGTGGACGCACCAGGGTTCTGGTCCAGGGCATCACGGGGACCGAGGGCAGGTTTCACACCGAGAGGATGGTGACCTATGGAACCTCTGTAGTAGCGGGAGTTACGCCCGGCAAAGGGGGACAGACGCATCAGGGCATCCCTGTGTTCGACACGGTGGATCAGGCCGTCAGGGAGACGGAAGCCGACAGTTCGGTAATCTTCGTTCCTCCGGCCTTCGCCCCCGATGCCATCATGGAGGCTGCCGATTCCGGTATGGAGCTTGTGGTATGCATCACCGAGGGGATTCCCACATCGGACATGGTTGAGGTAAAGAATTTTCTAAGAACAACGGATACCCGGCTGGTAGGTCCCAACTGTCCCGGCATCATCTCTCCCGGGAAGGCCAAACTGGGCATCATGCCGGGATTCATTCACGAGCCCGGACCGGTGGGCGTTCTCTCCCGCAGCGGAACCCTTACGTATGAGGCGGTGTACCAGCTGACTGGTTTGGGCATCGGTCAGTCCACCTGCGTGGGCATAGGAGGGGATCCTGTGATCGGGAGCACCTTCGTGGATCTGCTGGCGCTGTTTGCCAGGGATGACGACACAGAGTGTGTGGTGTTGATCGGTGAGATTGGAGGCCGGGCAGAGGAAGAGGCCGCAGAATGGATCGTGTCCACCGGTTTTGCCAAACCGGTCGTGGCCTTTGTGGCGGGCCGGACAGCTCCGCCAGGCAGACGCATGGGTCATGCAGGTGCCATTGTGGCCGGGGGAACAGGGACCGCCGAAGAGAAGATGGCTGCCCTTGAGAAGGCCGGGATCCCCGTGGCGGAAAGTCCCGCGTCCATTGGCGCCACGATGAAATCCCTTCTTGAAAAGAGACAGTGAAATGGCGGATCGGACCCTTGCCATCGTTAAGCCTGACGCCTTCGAGAATCGACTCACGGGGAAGATCATCGATCGGGTCCTGGCGGCGGGATTCCGCACCGTCGCCATGAGACAGGAGACCCTGACCCGGAAAAGGGCGGAGGAATTCTACGCCGTCCATCGAGGCAAGCCGTTCTTCGAGGATCTGGTGGCGTTCATGTCATCGGGACCCTGTGTGGTCATGGTCCTGGAAAGGGAAAACGCCGTGGACGAATTCCGGCGACTCATGGGGACGACCGATCCGGGCGAAGCCCGCGAGGGAACACTCCGGAGGAAATTCGCCGAGAACGTACAGAGAAACGCCGTGCACGGGTCGGACTCGAGAGAAACAGCCGCGAAAGAAATTGCATTTTTCTTCCCGACCATCGAAATTCCCGAAGGATGATCCCCCTCTCTTCCAGACCCTACCCTTCCCGTTCACGTCCTGGTATCATGAACGTTTGGTTTTTTTTCGCTTTTTCTGTCGTCTTCACCGGGTGCAGCCGGGAGGAATCCCACTCCGGGGTGGTGGACAACTACTATCGCATTTCGGTGGTGCCTCCCACGGGGGTCAAGGACCCTACTTTCAGCTGGGAAATCCTCAGGAAACCGGAGAAAAGCCGCCTCCGGTTCTTCGACCTCCACATACGGTCCGGCGGCACCGAAATGACGTTCCAACCCGACGCTCCGGGAGACTACGAACTTGAGATGACGGTTTTCAACTCACAGGGGAAGGAGGTCACGGGTCGAACCTATAGGTTTGTTATCGGTGAACCCGCTTCTGAAACGGTCGCCGTCCCTCCCCCATCACCGCCGGAAACAATCCAGGTGGCCGAGGTGGAAGAAGAAATCCCCCTGGATACTCCCAAGACTGAGGTGGCTATGGCCATCCCCCAGGACACCCAGGAGGTTGCTGAGGAAGAGGACATTCCTGAACAGCCTTCCAGGGTGGAGCCTGAGGAGCCGGCAGAGGCCGCGCCACCGGTCCGGGGAAGACTTATCGGAAGAATCGAGGGCAAATTCACGGTTCAAATCTCTTCCTGGCGAACCCTGGAGGATGCCCAGGTTCAGGTGAACGAGCTCAGGACCATGGGGTTCGACGCGTATGTTCAGGAAGCGCCGTTTCAAGAAACAGAGGAAGTGTGGTACCGGGTGAGAGTAGGGAGCTTTTCAACCTACGAGGCCGCGAATCAGGCGGCAAAAGACATCAAGAAGGCCACGGGCCTGGCGGCGTGGGTGGACCACGTCCGAGTAGACTACTAGACGTTCAAGGAGGGTGAATCATGGGACCAATGAACCTACACTTTGATTTCAGAGACGTTTTCCGAGCCCCCCGTTTGGCGCTCAGTGGAAAGAAGATCTGGACTCTGCTGGAAGCCAACATCGTGGGGTATGCAGTGTACTGGATTCTGACCTACGTCTCCCTGGCGGTTTCTGGAATCCCTTTTTCCCAGGCATGGGCGAAATACGGACTCTATCCATGTCTGGTGGGAAACGAGGGAAACTGGGCGTCCTACGCGATCTGGACAGCGGGAGTGATTTTCTGGCTTGCGGCCCTGGTACTCGGGGCCACGGCCGTGTCCCGCATCACCTACAAGCAACTCAAAGGGGATGAATTCTACTCCTCAGGAGACGCCTGGCGGTTTGTGAAGAAGCACTGGCACGCACCGGTGTTTACCCATCTTTCGGTGGCCATTATCGCCCTTTTCTTTGTGGTGATGGCCGTCGTATTCGGTCTGATTGGGAAAATACCGTATCTGGGAGAGCTCTTCTTCGGCATCCCCTATCTTCTCTGGTTTTTCGGATCCGTCTTCGTCGTGTACACAGCCGTCGTCCTGGTGGTGTCCTTCTTCTTCACCCACGCCATCGTAGCCACTCTCGAAGAAGACACCATGGGATCCGTCTTCCAGAACTATTCCATTACCTGGTCTCAACCCTGGAGAGCCGTGGTGTATCTGGTCCTGTTGGGCGGCCTCATCTACGTCGGTGTCACCGTCTTCACCTGGTTTTTGTCCGCAGGATACGGCCTCATCAATCTGGTGTTCGGACACACATGGCTTATGGGTTCCAAACTGGCCAGTATGATGAGCTGGTCCAGCGATATCGTACTGGATCGGCTGTCTCCGGGTCTCTGGTACCTGGGGTTCTCCGCCAGCCCATCCACCATCATCGACATACCCGCAGGGGGTCCCCTGAGCGCGGTGGAATATGTGGGGGGATTCTTCATCGCGGTCTCCCTTTTCCTCGTCGTGGCTTCGGTCATTTCCTATGCCCTGTCGGTTCAGGTGGTGGGAGAAACCCTGGCCGTGGTAATCTTCAGGAAAAAGACGGATGATGAAAACCTCCTGGAGAGGAAGGACGAAGAGGAACTGGAGGCGGAAGAAGAGGCCGCACCCGAAGCGCCTCCGGAAGTGGGGAAACCCGAAGAAGAAAAGGCCAAAGCAGAGGCGGCTGAGGAATCCGAGGAACCGGAAGAAGAAAGTGACGAAGAACCCAGTTCACAAGAAGAGGATTGACGGTCCAGCAGCCGGGTTGAATCTCGGGGGGCCTTTCGGCCCCCTTTTTGTTAGGGAAAATCACCTGGGAAAAGAGCACGGATTGCTTGACTATCAAAAACAAAGAGGGGTAACTTTTCGGTCCGTCGTGAAACTGAAACGAACACAGCTTCTGGAAGCTCCGGGGTGGATTCGTTCTGAAGTGGAGGCATCCCACCTGGGTCTTGAAGACTTCCCCACGGTGATATCGGGGACCTGTCCTCTGGAGCTACAGATTTCCCAGGCCGGATCGGAAACCCGAGTCAAGGGTTCTGTCCAGATCGTCCTACAAGAAACATGCGACAGGTGTCTCACGCAGTTTGACCACGAGTTGACAGGGCGCTTCACCCTGATCCTCACGGAAGACAGATCTCTTTATTCTCGTGAAGCGGACGACGTTTACCTGTTCCCTCCCTCCCAGGTGGAATTCGATCTTGGTCCCGTTATCCGTGACGCCGTGCGTCTTGAAAGACCGATGAAACAGTTATGTAAGGAGGATTGCAGAGGTCTGTGTCCTCGATGCGGCACCAATCGTAATGAAACAGACTGTGGATGCCAGGAGAAGACCGTAGATATGCGGTGGGCTCCCCTCAGGGCTCTCCAACAGTCGGATTCGGAAGGTTGAAATGGCACTACCCAGGAAGAAACATACCCGTGCCAGAAGTCGAAAGAGACGCACTCACTGGACGCTTAAGGCACCCACCACCTCGAAATGTCCCCAGTGTAACCAGATGAAGATGCCCCACAGGGCATGTCCCAACTGCGGATACTATCGAGGGCGACCTGTCGTAACCCCCACCGGCACGTAGATCGACAATCCTACATGCAAATCGCTGTGGATGCCATGGGTGGGGATCATGCCCCATCCGTCGTGGTAAGGGGTGCCGTCGAAGCACTGAAGGAAGGAAACGGTCAGTTCGACATCCTTCTTTTTGGGGACCGTTCCCTCATCGAGAAGAAGCTGGACGGTCTGGCTGTCTTCCCTCCCGGACTCGCGATTCGTCACGCGCCTGATGTGGTTGAGATGACCGATCGCCCGTCCCAGGTACTGAGAACCCGGCCTGATTCGTCGCTTGTCCGGGCCATCCAATCGGTGAAGGAAGGAGAGTCCAACGCTGTGGTCAGTGCGGGAAGCACAGGGGCCATTCTTTCCGTCTCCCTTTTTCTCATGGGCAGGATCCAGGGGGTTCGCCGGCCAGCCGTGGCCATCTATTTTCCCGTAAAACCCCGGGGATTCGTTCTGTGCGACGCAGGAGCCAACGTGGATGTCAAACCCCGACACCTCCTTCAGTTTGCCGTCATGGCTTCCGAGTACGTGAAACATATTCAAGAAATTGAAGATCCTGCCATAGGTCTTTTGAATATCGGAGAAGAACCGACCAAAGGGATAGACGCATACGTGGAAGCCCACAGACTTCTTTCGGCCAATTTTCCCACATTCAGGGGCAACATTGAGAGCCGGTACCTCTTGGATGGCTTGGTGGATGTGGTCGTCTGTGACGGTTTTCTTGGCAACAATCTGGTGAAATTTGCAGAGGGGTGGATTCGCCACGTCAGCCGCGAAGTGTCCCGGGAGCTCAAGAAACACATCTCGTCGGACAGGGAAAAACGACAATTTGACTCTGTTTTCCAGCACGTAATGCTTGAATACGAATACGAAGAATACGGAGGAGCACCCCTTCTGGGCGTCAACGGAATCTGTGTCATCTGTCATGGGAGTTCCCCGGCCAGGGCTATCAAGAACGCTATTTTTTCCGCTCAGAAGTCAGTGGATGAAAAGCTGGTGGAATCCATAAGAGATGGCATATCCACCACGGTCACGCGGCTCAGGTCGGCCAATTCGGAGCCTTAGAAAAATGAGAGCCACCGTATCCACTGTCGCCAAGTACCTTCCCGACCGGGTGCTCACCAACAAGGATCTGGAAAAGATGGTGGACACGACTGACGAGTGGATCTTGAGCCGGACAGGCATTTCCGAACGAAGAATCGCAGCGGAGGGGGAGGTAACCTCATTCATGGGAACGAAGGTGGCCCGCAGCTTGCTTGACAGGAGGGGAATGGATCCTGGTGACATCGAGCTGATCATCGTGGCCACGGTGACACCCGACATGTTATTTCCCTCTACGGCTGCCCTTATCCAGCATGCTATCGGTGCGAAAACGGCATGGGGTTTCGATCTTTCTGCCGCCTGTTCAGGGTTCCTGTTCGCTCTGGAAACAGGGGCCAAATTCATCGAATCGGGCCGTCATTCCGCGGTCATGATCATCGGATCGGACACCATGAGCGCCATCACCGACTACGAAGACCGGACCACATGTGTCCTGTTTGGCGACGGTGCGGGAGGCGTTCTTCTGGAGCCGACGTCCGGTGAAGATGGCATCATTGATTCGCTCCTTTTTACCGACGGGAGCGGGGCGGATCTCCTGAAAATGCCTGGAGGCGGCAGTCTCCACCCTGCGTCTGAAGATACGGTAAAAAAGAGGATGCACTACATCCGCCAGGAAGGACGGCAGGTATTCAAGTTTGCCGTGAAAAGCATGGCGGAGGCCACTGAGGAGATTCTGAACAGAAACGGCCTGACAGGAAAAGATGTCCGTCTTTTTATCCCTCATCAGGCCAACCAACGCATCATCGATGTCAGTGCCAAGAAACTGGGTCTGTCACCCGATCAGGTAGTCATTAACATCGACCGTTATGCCAACACCACAGCAGGGACCATCCCTATCGCTCTGGCGGAAGCGGCCGAAGAAAAACGTCTGAAACCAGGAGATTATGTGGTTCTGGCGGCGTTTGGAGGAGGGTTCACCTGGGGAAGCACCCTCATAAGGTGGGGAGACACGCGGTGACGGACTCGGCTTTCCTGTTTCCCGGACAGGGCTCCCAGAAAGTGGGCATGGGTCAAGATCTTTTTGAGGAAAGTGATCTGGGCAGGCGGCGGTACGAACAGGCCAATACAGTTCTGAACATGGACATTGCCTCCATCTCTTTTTCAGGACCGGAGGATGTACTGAAACAGACCTCCATTACTCAGCCGGCGATATTCGTCCATAGTGTGATTCTTGGAGAATTGCTCCTCGAGAAGGGGGAGTCTCCTTCGTACGGGGCAGGACACAGTCTCGGAGAATACTCGGCTCTCGCCCTGGCAGGTGCCATCACCTTCAAAGACGGTTTGCACCTGGTTAGAAGCCGGGGACGATTGATGGAGAAGGCCGGACGGTCTCAACCGGGAACCATGGCCGCTATCATAGGCCTGGATTCGGCGTCTGTTGCACAGATCTGCCGGAAAGCGTCCAGGAAGTCCACCGTGAAACCTGCCAATTTCAATTCTCAGAATCAGATCGTAATTTCCGGGGAAAAAGAGGGCGTCAGAAGGGCCATGGACCTTGCCCGCCAGGCTGGTGCCGTTCGGGTCACCGAACTGAAGGTCAGCGCCGCCTTCCACTCGCCCCTGATGACCCCTGCGAAAGCCGCTTTGGGCGAAACCTTGAAGAATACTGAGATACGAGAACCTGCTTTTCCTATTGTCATGAACGTTACGGCGAAAGCGACCACACGTCCCGCGGAAATCAGGGAAAACCTCATCCAGCAACTGGACCACCCGGTCCTGTGGCTTGACACCATCGTAACGTTGAGGGAGCTCAACGTATCGGAGTTCGTGGAAATAGGTCCGGGGCGTGTGTTGCAGGGACTGGCCCGGAGGATCGATCCCGCTCTCACCACGCGGGGAGTGCAATCCCTCAGGGACCTGGATCAACTGGAGCATGCCTGACGCATCAGGAAAAGTGGCCTTTATTACGGGTGCCTCCCGGGGGATCGGGAGATCCATCGCAAGAATGTTTGCCCACGAGGGAATAAAGGTGATCTGTGCGGCGAGAACAGCGGAACCCCTTCAGGAAGTGGTGGATGAAATAGAAGCGTCAGGAGGCGATGCCCTGGCCGTTCCTCTGGACGTATCCAGCCTCGACCATGTTATTCAAGGGATCAAACGTGGGGTGGACCACTATGGTACCATCCATATTTTAGTGAATAACGCGGCCGTTCTCAGGGACAAGCTCATTCTGAGGATGAGCGAGGAGGACTGGGACGAGGTCATGGCGATCAATCTGAAGGGGTATTTCAACGGCATCAAAGCCGTGGCACCCCACATGATCAAGAACAGGTACGGTCGAATTCTGAACCTCACTTCCGTTGTGGCCATGACGGGCAACGCGGGGCAAGCCAACTATGCGGCGTCAAAGGCTGGGGTCATAGGATTGACGAAATCGGTGGCCAGAGAGCTGGCCTCCAGGAACGTAACGGTCAATGCCATAGCCCCGGGGTACATCGATACAGTCCTGACCCGGGGTCTTTCCGACAAGGCCCGGCGGGCACTCATCAGCCAGATTCCCATGGAAAGGATTGGCGAACCGGACGATGTGGCTCATCTTGCTCTCTTTCTGGTTTCTGAAGGAGCCGGTTACATCACCGGTCAAACCCTGTCTGTTAACGGTGGACTCTATATGTAACTTAAGGAGGTAATCATGTCCCATTTCGAGAAAGTTAAGGAAGTTATCATGGACAAACTGGGTGTGGAGGAGAGTAAGATCACCCCGGATTCTTCCTTTGTGGATGACCTGGGGGCCGATTCCCTGGACACCGTAGAACTGGTGATGCAGTTCGAAGAAGAGTTCGGGATCGAGATACCTGATGAAGATGCCGAAAAACTGACCACCGTAGGCAAGGCCGTGGAGTATATCGAGACCCACGTGGAGAGTGAATAGCCTGAGAAAAAAGGTTGTCATTACCGGTATGGGGGTAGTCTCTCCCGTGGGTAACGGCGTGCGGAACTTCTGGGATGCTCTCTGTTCCGGAAAAAGCGGAATTCGCTCCGTGAGCAAGTTCGATTCCGACGGATATCAGGTAAGAATAGGGGGTGAAGTGAGGGATCTCCATCCGGAGGAGTATCTGGAAAAGAAGGAACTGAACCGGCTGGACGATTTCACCGTATACGCTCTCGTTGCCGCCCAGGAGGCCCTTGAGGACGCAGGACTATCGGACGGCATACCGGACATGGACCGGTTCGGTGTCATCGCGGGCTCCGGTGTGGGAGGAATCGCCACAATGGAGGAACAGAATAGACGGCTGGTGAAGCGAGGACCCCGAGGCGTTTCGCCCTACTTCATTCCCATGTACATCGCAGATATCGCGCCCGGCCACATTTCCATGAAGTGGGGTATGAAGGGTCCCAACTACAGCGTGGTGTCGGCCTGTTCTTCCGCCAGTCACGCCATCGGAGACGCTCTAAGGCTGATTCAGTACGGGGATGCCGATGTGATGCTGGCAGGGGGAAGCGAAGCCGCCGTTACCCCTCTTGCCTACGCCGGCTTCATCAATATGAGAGCCCTGTCCAAGCGTAACGACCAGCCCGAGAAAGCATCCCGGCCCTTTGACGCCGACAGGGACGGGTTCGTCCTGGGCGAAGGGGCCGGTCTTTTGGTCCTGGAATCCTCCGATCATGCCCTTGCCAGGGGGGCCACAATCTATGGAGAACTGGCCGGCTACGGCGCCACCGCCGATGCTTACCACGTTACTGCCCCTGCACCGAAAGGGGAAGGTGCCGCCCGGGCGATGGGGAGGGCGATCCGGGACGCGGGGATCCGGCCGGAACAGGTAGATTATATCAACGCCCACGGGACATCAACACCGTACAACGATAAGACGGAAACGGAGGCTATCAAAACAGTCTTCGGGGACGCCGCCAATCGGGTAAGAATCAGTTCCACCAAGTCCATGACGGGCCATCTTCTGGGGGCCAGTGGCGGAATCGAGGCTATCGCAACCATCCTGGCGATCAACCATGGCACCATTCCCCCCACCATCAACTATGAGACCCCCGATCCGGAATGTGACCTCAATTATACCCCAAACGAAGCCGCCCCTGCTGAGGTGAACCTGGCCATGTCCAACACGTTCGGGTTCGGGGGCCACAACGCCGTGCTGGTCATCAAACGGTGGGAGATGTAAACCACCGGCCCATCGTTGCGACAGTTCCTCAGACGTCTGAACTGGCGTTTCCTTAGACGAGAACCCAACCTGACTCAACTGCAAACGTCCCTGGGTTACTTCTTTACCGATAAGAATCTTCTCAGCCATGATAAATCTTTCCCTTCTATCCCGCTTCTATG
>JBHIAI010000140.1:0-4188 GCA_046861655.1 Fidelibacterota bacterium
GATTGGCGTTCCACTGGGTGGTTTCCAACCCCACTCTGGCAAACAACTGCTTTTCGGGAATGTAAGGCAATTCATCCCCTTTCTGAACGTCACCCCACGGGTCAAACTCACTTTCGAAACTGGAGAGGAACTCGGCTTGAGTTCGGGTGGCACTGAACTGCACCGGCACTCGTGCGGATCGGAGGAAGAATGTGTAAGATCCAGTTAGCTCAAGGCCATAGATGTGCACCCTTCCCGCATTGTATTGATCGTAGGTTCCTTCACCGGCAAACCGGGTGTCACTTCCCAGAAGATTATCATAGTCATTGTAGAACCCGATAACCTCACCAAAGGAGAATCCCTTTCTGTACCTGACCCCAATTTCCGTATTGATACTTTGTTCGGGCTTCGCCGTATTCTGCTCAGTGCCGGGACCAGGGGGGGCGAATCCTTTGTGCACACCGGCCAATAGACTGAGCGAGGGACTCCATTCGTACACGGCGCCCATGCCGGGGACGAGGACCTGAAACGAAGCGGACGTCACCGTTTGAGGGCCCGCTCGACGGGGATCATCCCATTCTCCCTTTTCGCCCTTCCATTCTGTTCTGACGACCTGAATATCCTCCCAGCGAAACCCCCCGGTCAAGGTGAGACGTTCAATCTGCGCTTCATCTTCCAGGAAAAACGACGTGGCATCCGCTTCATACAGGCGATTATTCCCGTCGCCCGTTCCCCAAACACCTTCTGTTGACATCACCAGCTTTCTTCCTGCCATCCGGTAGGAATCGGATTTCTGGTAACGGTCCATCTCATCGGCATGCTGACGAATACCGGCCATGAGGCTGTGTTTTATGGCGCCCATACCAAAACGGCTGTTGGCCACTATTTGAATTCCAGAGGAATTGTACGTCCGGTTGTTGGCTTTGATACTGTAGGCATCCGCAGCGCTGCTGTCGGCGTACAGCAATCGATAGATATCGGGGTGGCTGTCTGGATTCTCAAGAAGGTCTTCTATGCTGACTCCGCTCACTTCATCCAGTTTGTACCAGTTCCTGTGGAAATAATTATCGTAATACGTTGCCGTTATGTCAAGATTGGCCCTTGGTTGAACGACTGCAGTTACGGCGAGTTGCTCATGATCCGCATCCATCTGATCCAGCGTGGAAGCCGCGTAACGCCGGTATGGATTTTCTCCAAAATCATCTTCCGTCAGTCCAAGATAGGTCTCGTGGCTGATCTCATCCGTAACGCTGTACTTTACCTCCAGCGCTGACGGAAACCTGACATCCTTCGCGGTATTCACTCGAATCTTCGCCAGGTAATCCTTCTTGTCATAACCGGTATTGCCCCCAAAATCGAGCTTTTTGAACCCATCGGTTCTATCCAGGAACGCTTCCAATAGGAATCCATAATGACTCCCGGAACTACCGAGATTCATGTGGGCCCGGTTTGTTCCGAATTTTCCACCCGTAAAACTTCCCCGTAACCGAAAGTTTTCCGGGATGGAAGTGGATACATAATTCAGGGCACCCCCAGTGGTATTCGGACCGTACTTGATCTGGGATGACCCTTTTCGAACCTCCAAAGCCTCCATACGCCCCGCTGTCGGGGCGTAATAAGCGGCGGGTGAGGCGTAAGGGGCAGGGGCAATCAGAACACCGTCCTCCATCATGTTGATTTTTGAGCTCCGCTCCACGCCCGTGCCTCTCATCCCGATATTGGCCCGGAGCCCGTAGCCATCTTCCTCCTGGACATACACCCCCGGTATCTGGACAATGATTCGATGGATATCCGTATCGGCACCCTTGATCAGATCCCGTTTTCCGATGACGCTGGCCGATCCGGCCACACGCAGGAAGTTCTGTGAACTACCCAACAAACTGGACCGTCTCTTCAGTACTGTCACCGGGCCCAAGGGGATCACAGACGGGGTCAATTCAAAAGTTAACTGGGGTTGAGGCGATCCCGCGGTAACATGGATTGTTTTTCTCAGCTCTGCAAACCCGATGGCTGACACGTGCACCGTGATCTCGCCTTCAGGTATATCCCCGATGACAAACCGTCCCAGATTATCGGTGGCAGCCCCCAATCTGGTTCCTTCCAGCACCACGTTCGCATCCACGATCGGTTCACCGGTTCGGATGTTCTCTACCACCCCTTGTACCGAAACTCTCCCAAAAGCCACCCCCATGGAAAGACTTATGAACCACCCTGATTTCACGATCGTTCTCATCACGAGTCCCTGATTCCTCATCTTTTCCAGACCTTCTTTCGGTCAGCGTCCAGCCGGTCCCGGAATTGCCGGGGACTTTCATCCCCAAAGAGTAGTATTCGAGATTGAGTCTCAATTAAAGATACGAAAACCCTGTTATCGCGAAAAGGGTTTTCTACAGGGAAAACCGGTAGGAAAGGCCGGCGCTCAGGAACCAGTGGGCAGCCTCCCCTGCCAGGGCCAGACCGCCAGACCCGTCCAGCTGCAGATGCTGCGTCAAAAGGTTGGTGAAGCCCAAGTCAAACTGGAGAGCCGCCCCTGAGCCTTCAGGCGCGGTACCGAAAACTTCCGCGAATCCCGCCCTACCCCGACCCAGATCGACCCCCAGGGCCAGAGTGTACAGGATAGATCCGCCCGATCCGCCACTCTCCCATTCACCCCCCAAATTCCAGCCTAATTCAAATCGATCAGAAAGGTCGCGTCCCATGGCCAGTATCAGTCGGGGTGACCATCCCCCGCCGCCGGCTCCTTCCCCGTCGGAGGTGAGCTCCAGATGGGCGATGATGGCTGTCTCCGGAATCCATCCCGCCCGGGCGGGACCGGTGAGGCGGAGCTTACCCCCCAATCCCATCCCCGTGAATCCAGGAGTCCTTGGGTCCTGGCCATCGGACGGGGTGGTTTCCCTCTCGAACTGACCTGTCAGCCTGAGCTCTACGGCGTCGAGTAACCCAATCCGAACCAGGGTTGTGGGGTATCTCAGGGTCTGGACACGTGTCTGTACATCCCCCTCTCCGGACTCATCTGTTTCCCACAGGACACCGGTCTCGATTTGTACCCAGCCGGGTGACACCACCAATGCGGATTCCGTTTGATCCGGTCGATCCGTCACCAGTCCCGGGAGGATCACCTGGGCACCCACGAGCAGGGGTGTAATCAGACTCAGGACGGTAGATTGGAAGGAAAAAACTGTGACATTTCTCACAACTTTCGACCAGAGGGTATCCTATATTAGTCCCAGAAAAGGCTCGGGTTCGAGCCTTTTTCGTTTAACCCCCGCAAGTTCCCCACCCCTCTCCATGGATCCAGCCCCTGCCTGAACACAATTTACGAACCGTCGCGCACAATGCAACCCCGTTGTCCTGAATAACCTCCGTTTGGAGTAAATTAGGACCATCGTGAGCCGATCCATCCGTACCCTGGCTGCTGTCCTGCTTCTTGTTCCCGCCCTGTCCCGCGCCTCCCCGGGTCCCTATGACGCCACCATCATGACCTACAACCTGTGGAACTACATGGGCACCAGCGCTGCCGATAACGCCCGGGAAGACGACCTGGCCGCTGTCATTCTTTCCGTGGCCCCGGATATCCTGGTGGCCCAGGAAATAAACGGGACCGTAGGCTACAGCCACTTCCTGGACGATGTGCTGAACCAAGACAACCCCGACATGTACCGGGGAGCCCCTTTCATCAATCAGGACAGTACGGACTTTGACATTGCCCTGTACTATGACCCGGATGTCTTCTCGATTGTCTCCACCCGGGAGATCGAACTCACATCCGAATACGGTCAGAGAGACGGAGTGGAATTCGTGATGGAACATCTTTCCACCGGAACGGAGCTGATTGTATATGGGGTTCACCTGAAAGCCGGTTCTGGTTTTTTTGACCCGGAGGACGAGGAGGAGCGTGAGGCCGAAGCCTCAATGCTCCGGGACTACCTGAACGAACTCGATCCCAGTACCTTCTTCCTGGTGGCAGGAGACTATAATGTATACCGCTCCGACGAAGGAGCATTCCAGCGACTGACCGAGTCCCAGCAGGACAACGACGGCCGGTTGTTCGATCCCATCAACCGCCCTGGAGAGTGGCACGACAATTCTAGCTTCGCGGATATACATACCCAGTCCTCCCGGGGAGACTTTGGGGGATTGGACGACCGGTTTGATTTTCTTCTTGTCTCATCGGCCGTCATGGACACCAATGATGTCAACGTCGTTCCC
>JBHIAI010000027.1:0-17708 GCA_046861655.1 Fidelibacterota bacterium
CGGTTACTTCTACCGGCAGGTTTATCTTAACTATCTCCTCCTGGGAGATCCGGAACTCTCCTTCCATACCGATAACCCCGTGCCGCTGGTGGTAGAGGGGCCTTCTTTTGTCTCTCTGGGTCCGTCGGAGCTGTCCCTCACAGTCTACGACACTTCCGGGGGTCGTAATCGTCCCGTAGGCGGGGCTACGGTATGCGTCACGAAAAAGGGGGAAGTGTACGTTATGGGGACCACCGGTTCATCGGGGGAGGTCACCCTCCCCGTGGCTCCCCTTACGCCCGGCGATCTCAAGATTACGGCTACCGGGCACAACGCCCGCTCTTTTCTGACTACAGTGGAAGTTCGGGGAATTCAGAGACCTTTTGCCTACTGTGGAGGTTTGGCGGTGATGGACTCCACGGGGGGAAACGGGGACGAGATCCTGAATCCCGGCGAGACGGCAACCCTGGGGATATCCATCACGAACAGCGGGGGCTGGGTCCTGTCGGGAGGAAAAGATTCTCCTCTCCATGTCAGACTGGTCAGCCCGTCCAGTGACGTGGTGGTTTCAGACGACCATGTGGGGATGGAAACCTCCATCGCTCCAGGAGACAGTGCCTGGGCGTTTTTCGAGGTGGTCGCAGCCAGGAATATTCCGGATGAAACGGTTGTTCCTCTTCATGTGACCATACGTAATCGCGATGGGGTTTGGGAGGACACGGTCAGGGTCACTCTGCGCTCCCCGGACATCCGCCACTTTCTCAGCCGGTACGATGAGGCCGAAGGAGAACGGCAATGTTGGTTGACCGTGGTCAACGAAGGAACGGGGAGTGCCGAAGGAGTTTCGGGGAACTTGACGATTCTCTCTGGCAATGGGATGATCCGGGATGGAAGGCACCTCTACGGCTCCATGGAGCCGGGAGGGACGGAAACGGGACGTTTCCGGTTTCGCCTTTTTGATGATCTTACGAACATGGTTCTTCGGCTGGCATTGACGGACCGGTACGGTCAAAGCTGGGAGCATGACTTCGATCTGGTGGCCCCAACCCATCCCCAGGATCTTCAGTTCTCGCCGCACAAAGAAGCGATCCGGTTATTCTGGAAGCCCAGCGAGGAGCCGGATCTTGCCGGATACACCGTCTTCCGCAGTGACTCTTCAGGGGGACCCTACGTCCGGGTACTCGACACTCCGCTTTCGAACATAGCCTACTACCAGGATGCGGGGCTGGAGGGGGGCCAATTCTACTGGTACCGGGTCTCTGCGGTGGATTCGTCCGGGAACGAAAGTGTGTGGTCTGACAGCCTTCCCGCCTGGACCGAACAGGGGTTCGCCCGGGGGTGGCCCGTCACCCTGGATACCCGGGTCAGGTCCGGTCCGTCCATGGTGGACGTGGACAGGGATGGAGATACGGAAATGTTTGTGGGGACGATGAACGGAACCATCTATACTTCCATGGTCGCAGATGGAAGTCCGTCTCCTCTTACGGCTTTTGTCCGGCCGGGGGGGGCGGTCTGGAGTAAGCCGGCCGTGGATGACATAGACAGGGATGGAAACCTGGAGATGGTGGTAAGCCTCTGGAACGGGTCCGCGGGGGGGACGGTCCAGGTCTGGAAGATCCAGGATTCCGACGGGGATGGAATCCCCGATCCGGCCTCGTCGGGGTGGCCCACCGATGCGGTCAGCAAGGCCGGTTTCATCTCATCGCCCGTTCTGGCGGATGTGGATGGGGACCCCTATCTGGAAGTGATGGCCATGGACCTGGGGGGCCAGGTCTTTCTGTGGGAGCACGATGGATCTCTCAAGGAGGGGTGGCCGAAAGTGGCGGGACACGGGTCCGGAAGAGGACATCTGTACGCCACGGTGGCGGTGGGGAATCTGGATGGGGACCCGGAGTTTGAGATTGTGGCCTGCGGAGGCAACCGCGCCCAGGACGTGGGCTCAATCTACGTGTGGGGAGAGGCCTCTCTCGATACGCCCCTGGTTTTCCAGGGGCCCGGTCCTTTTTCCGCTTCCCCGATTCTTGTGGATCTCGATGAGGATGGCGACCTTGAAATCGTGGCCCTCTCCGAGAGACACCGACTGTACGTCCTGGAAAAGGACGGATCCTTTCTCCCGGGCTGGGAAGAAGGAAAAAGAGTGAATGTCATCAACGTACGGGATCACAATATGATCACCCCTTCTCCGGCGGTGGCCGATCTGGATAATGACGGTCAGCTGGAGATCGTCGTCTCCGGGGCCAACAGTGTGGGTGCGTGGAAATCAGACGGATCCGTGGTGGAGGGGTTTCCCCTGACGGGGATAGGGCTTCCCATGTCTCCCGTTCTGGCAGATGTGGACGGGGATCTGGAAATTGAGATTGTTGTGGGAGCGGGCGACTGGAAACTGTACGCCTTCAACCCCGATGGGTCCAGGGTTCCGGGATGGCCAGTGTCGGTAGGGGCACCCATTGTTTCCATCAGCGGGGTGGGAGATATGGACGGGAATGGACGCACGGATATTGTGTGGGCCAGTGATGATTTCAAGGTTTACCGGTTGGAGACTTCGGGGGACCCCTCCCGCGTTCCCTGGGGCACGTTTCATCACGACATGGCCAATACGGGTCTTTATCATTACCGGAGTGAACCCCTGGCGGTGGAAGGAACCGTGAGCGATGCGGGAGTATTGCCGTCACGCTACGGATTGGATCAAAACTTCCCGAATCCCTTCAATGCCGTCACCGTTATCCGGTATGCCCTGGCTGAAGACTCAAGAGTGGTACTCGTGGTTTTTGATCTGCGTGGAAGGAAGGTCAAAACTCTTGTGGATCGAGCAGAACCCCGAGGGGTTCGCTCCGTGTCCTGGCACGGACGGGATGATTCCGGAAAGCCAGTGGCGAGTGGAGTGTACTTCGTTCACCTGCGGGCCGGTTCTCCTTCGACCCTTCGGCTTGGCTCAGGGCAGGCAGGCTCCCCGCTTTCACCGGGCTCAGCGGGACGGGCAGGACAAGTTTTCAGGCAAACCCGGAAGATGGTTCTGGTCAGGTAGCCCGGGACACATAGGGGTTGGATGTGTTTGAGCATCGGGGATAAATTAGGGAGGTGTCTGGTTGAGAATTCCGATGGTTTTTTCGAGGCTGGAGATAAGACGCCCTATGGTGGGGGTAGCTCAGCCGGTTAGAGCTCCAGGTTGTGGCCCTGGCGGTCGTGGGTTCGAATCCCATCCCTCACCCTGAATCCAGGTTTGCCCGGTAGAAGGATCGGGTTTTTCGGCAACCCCGTCCTGCTAACACAAAAAAGTCCCGCTTCGTCGGGACTTGTTGTTTTTGCCCTTGGTGTCGAGTGAACTTACGAAAACGTGTGGGATAGTTTGATTCCCGATTGTTTCTCTTTGGGAACCAGACTGGTGACCACCGTATAGGGAACAAGGGTAAGGATGAATTTTACCATCCTCCGGAACCGTGTGGCGTCGTAGAAGGATGTCTCGTCGGCGAGGAACAACGGAAAGTCGGGCAGGTATTCCTGCTTGCCTGCCAGCATGAGGACCAGTCCCGCAGTCTCCTTTTCCCCCCGGCTGAGGGAGGCAACCGAGTCGTGGGCTGTAGTATCCTTCTGGCGGCGTACGATTTTCAGGTCGAAGTTATCGTCCAGGTATATCCGATCGAACACTTCGTCAAACTCCATGAGGGAATACACCTGTGCGATCTGCCGGTTGAACCGCTCCCGGGCCACGCGTTTTACCTCTTCGGCGCGCCTGGAAACATAGTCGAGCGCCCTTTCAAGAAAAGACTTCTCATCCACAAGATAGTCGATCACGGACCGGACGTCGCCAAGGCTTTCGATTTCGGTTTTTATGGTCTTCACGTTCTCGTCCAGCCGGGCGATTTCTTCATCCAGGGCTCGCCGCCGGTTCAGCATATTACGCAGGTTCTTATCCACACTGGCTTCCAGTTCCTGGACCTTCTCAATCAGGGTCTTTCTCTTTGCCACCTTGGTGTCGAGCTCTTTTTCCAGGGATTCGATTTTCTTTCTATCGCCCACCAGGGATTCGGTGGCTGCCAGGAGCTTTTGCCTCAGTTCGCTCTTGACCCGGATGGCGTAATGGCTCAGGGAATTGTAGTTTCTTTCGATTCTTTCCCGGGCGTTCCTGAGTTCAACCACAAGGTCGCGAATCTCCCGCTGCTCCCTCTCAAGCTTCTTCTGGCGGTCCCTCAGCAGATCGGGGGTGATGGTCTGGCCGCAGGTGGGACAGATATCCTGGCCGTATTCCATGTAGTGTTCGAGACCACTGTTGGTTTTGTCCAGGCTGTCATCCACCACAGCGATCCGGCTTTCGGTCTTGGCCTGCCTGCTCTTCAGGTCGGATAGCTCCCGGTCCAGTTCCTCCAACTCCTTTTCGATGTCGGGGTGCTCCTTCTCGAACAGGGAAACCTCGGCTCTCAGCCGCCGCTCCTGGGTTTCATTGCTGGAAATGCGGTTCTTCAGCCTCTGGATTTCCCCGTGAAGATGGGCGATCTTGGGGATCAGTTCTCCCAGTTCAAAATCCAGGGAAGACAGGGTCATGGTCAGTTTCTTGTTTTCCTCCAGGGTCTCGATGGAGACGTCCGAAAGTTTTCCACGTTCTTCCTCCCGCCGGGCCAGAAGCTTTCCCTTCTCTTGTAGATCGCCGTATAACGATTTCAGTCTGACCAGGGTCTCGTGATGCTCACCCAATTCCTCCCGGGTTCGCTCGAATTCCCGGTTGAGATAATTCTCCAGGAGCTCGAAATACCGGTAATCTGAGAATTCGAGAATAAGGTTCCGCAACGGTTTTCCCGATTTCAACCGGGCCAGGAGCTCATTCTCCTCAGAGGCCACGGCAAAAAGGGTACATTTTTTCTCCTCTGGATGGAGGGGTTCTCCCCCAACCGATACCCTGCCGTTACTTCCCGTGATGCGGCGTACGGACCGGCTGGAATTCCAGGAAAGCTCGGCCCGGGCCGACCGTTCAAAGGCATTCAGGAAATACCGGTGCCGTTCCAGCTCCTGGCTGTCCATGATCAGAGCCTGAAGGCCCCGGATGATAGAGGTTTTTCCCGCCGCATTGGGGGCGGATATGAGGTTGAGCCCTTCTTTCAATGTGTACTCATGCCTGCCGGCCAGACCCCCAATGTTTTCCAGCACAAGCTTGAGGTCGCCTTGAGCCGGTGCAGTCACTTCTTCTTATCTCCCTTCTTCTTTCGCCATTCAGATAGGTACTTTTCCACAACCCCCCTGAGGCTTTTTTCGATCCCGGGCGTAAGACCGTCCTCCTTCCGAAGACGATTCGTGTCCCTTTTTAGGAGCTCTATCCCCTCCCGGGCGAACTTGGAGAGAAATTCAGTGTTATCTCCTCCAGCTCCTTCAAACTGGGGAGATTCTCTTTCTTCAAAGTCGCCTTCCGGGTGGGATAGTTTGCCTTTCCCTTTTCCAGTTTCCAATCTGATGCCCTTCTGATTTTGTCTGGAATCTGCCAGCTTCTGAGTTCTTCCGCTACGTAGAGGTCCACGAACATGGGATTGCGGCGCTTTTCCTTCCAGGCCCACATGAGGGATTTTCCGTCGTTCTTCATGACAAAAACGTTGGGAGCAAGTTTTCCGAGAAACAGGTCCCTTCCTCTTCGTTGATAGGCTTTGCGTATCTGGTCCCGGGATCGCCGGTGGGTGGTGATGAGTATCAGAACAGCCATATCATCCTTTCCCAGGGGCCGTCGTGCAACCTCTCCAGATCCGTTAAGGTCCTATGTATAGTTGGAGCGGGGAGCCGCTTTCAAGAAAATTTACTGAATAAACGGAACAAATTCACGGGGTAGTTGGGGCGGTGGAAAGGTACTGGAGTCCTGAAGTGACGGCGACGAACTCGGGATAGCCCGGTATGAGTGTGGTTGAGAATGCCCAACGGGGACTGATGTTGGTATCCAACTGAACTTCGCCGGCATACCAGATGAACCGGTACTGCCAGGTGTCCGTTCTCTGGAATAGTCCCTCATCCACATAGCCTGGCAAGTTTTTCCAGTCTTTCCTGTAGAAGAGGGTTGGACCGATTCCGACACTAACGGAATGGGTAGCATCGGACCTCCGTCCCCTGAAGCCTACATGGGTGAAACCCGCCAACTGGTTGGCACAATCCAGGAAGAGACCCTGCACCATCTTCAGGGACACGTCTCCGCTGGGGATCATGACTTCGTAGGAAAGAATAAGCCCCACGTTCAAAACTGCCAGGCCGCTTTTGTCCAGTTTCCGCCGGTAGAGGTGAGGATGGGGGCTCTTCTTCAGGTGGAAAGGGAGACCCATGAACTTCAACCCGATTTGCACCTGGGGGAAGACCTCAGAAACCCCAAGCAAAATGAAAAGGGCTGCTGTTGGAAGCTTCCTGTTCAACCCCACCATGGTTTCCCCATGAAATTTAACCCGTCGTGGGATCAACGCAAGAACAAAGGTGAGGTTGCTGAAGACCGGCTTGAAGGCGTAACTTGTTCCGAGACAGATCGAAATCTATCACCGCAGTCGTGAAAAAAAGGAGGAAACATGACGGACCAGCTAAACAGAATTTCCTGGATCGTGGCCGCTCTCTTTGTTCTGGGGGGCGTTCTGAGCAAGTTTGCCGGAGTTCAGATAGTGGGGATCCGTAGCAACATCAGCTATTTCCACGCCGCCAACACTGCCCTGCTGTTCGGTATCCTGTTTTCCCTTCAAAGGCCCCGCTGATCTTCTCTTAGAGATCGGTCCCGGGCATTCCCACCCGATCTTGATTCCCCGGGCCCGATTACGTATCTTATTGCGGCAAGTTTTAGGAGGAGGTGCCGACATGAAAAACGTGCTTGTGGGGGCTATCCTTTTCACGGTCTTCCTCACCCTGGACGCAGCGGGGGGAAGAAAACCTGCCGCGGTCCGTGGGGAAGTGATCTGCCTCACCTGCTATCTCAAAGACGGCCGCGAAGCGTCAGGTCCCGACCACAGGGCCTGCGCAGAGGCGTGTTACCGCCAGGGTCTCCCACTGGCCATCCTCCAGGAGGAGACGGGAGATCTTTTCCTCCCTGTTACCACCGGTATGTCCAAGAGGGGGACGGACCAGGAGAGGTTTGTCTGTTCCCTTGTGGAACATACTCCGGTCCGGTCAAAGCTCAACCAATACTTCGGGGAAACGGTGGAAGTCACCGGGGACGCCTTCCCCGGTAACGGGGTAACCCTGTTGACCGTTGAGGCTGTCGAACACCAGATTCAAGAGTAGCTCCCGTTCTGCCGTACAGTGACTTTTCCCGGGTCAAGATCGATAGCGTTCTGGACGGTTTTGTTTCTTCTGGGTGGAGGGTGCAGCGGTCCCAACGAGTCCTACGGTCCCGTGACTTTTCCCAAGGTAGCGTTTGTGTCCAACAGGGACGGCAATAACGAGATCTATATCATGGAGATGGACGGGGACGATCCCACCCGGTATACCTTCAATCAAGGAACCGACTGGAATCCCCGGTTCTCTCCCGACGGGTCGAAATTCCTCTTCCTGAGCTACAGGTTCGACCATCAGGAGATTCTTTCCATGAATGTGGATTTCACCGATCAAAGGCGACTGACCCATAATTCGTTTCTGGAGCGGAATCCCAAATTTTCCCCGGACGGATCCGCGATCCTGTTTCAGTCCGTGAGGGAAGACAACTGGGACGTTTACATCATGGATGCGGACGGCGCGAACGAGACCCGGCTGACGGAGAATCCTCACCTCGACGGCTGGTGGGGCCTTCAGTTCTCGCCGGACGGGTCCAGAATACTGTATCACTCCTCCAGGGAAAAGAATGAGGAGATTTTCCTCATGGATACAGATGGCGGGAATAAGATCAACCTGTCCGATCACCCGGGGGCGGACCTTTACGGCAGCTTTTCGCCGGACGGTAAGAGGATTGTTTTTCAGTCGGACAGGGATGGGGACTGGGAAATCTACGTGATGAACGCGGATGGGAGCCATCAGACCCGGCTCACGGACAACGTTGAGTCGGATCATTCCCCGGTGTTCTCCCCGGACGGGTCCAAGATTCTTTTCACCTCGGAACGAGACGGGAATAGCGAGATTTACATGATGAACCTGAACGGCTCAGGACAGACCAATCTCACCAACAGTCCCGCCGAAGACATAGGCCCGGTGTTCTCCCAGGACGGATCGAGGGTCGTATTCCAGTCCAAACGGGACGGCAACTGGGAGATTTACCTCGTGGATCCCGACGGCACTCATTTGGTGAATCTAACCGGGGACCCGTTCGACGACATGGCTCCACAGTTTCAGCCTCAATCCTGAGCCGGCTCTGTCCAATAGGTTGAATTTTTTTTCTGTTGGGTTTATACTCCCTGACAGAACCGGGAGGAAAGGGTAATGAAAGAACAACAAGTGGGGATCATCTCCAATTATTACAAGAAGATTTCCGTGGCCGTCGTTGAGCTGAAAAAAGGGACTCTCGGCACGGGCGACACTGTTCACATTCAGGGCCATACCACCGATTTCACCCAGGCAGTGGAATCCATGCAGATCGAGCATGAATCGGTTTCCGGGGCAAAAACCGGTGACAGTATAGGGTTAAAGGTAGGGCACAGGGTGAGAAAGGGAGATAAGGTCTACAAAGTATCGGAGGATTGAGGGACTTGTTCCCGGGCTAAGAGGGTCCCAGGGTGACCATTACCGGGAGGTGATCGGAATAGCCGCCCAGAAGGCTGTCCCCCGCCCAGAACCGGAACGGGTATCCTTCGAAAGGCCCTTCCTTCTGGCGGAGTTCGGGTCTGTCCACGATTCGAACGCTCTCTGGCTTCAGGGTCAGTCCTGTTGAATCGAGAAGTCCTGGACTGGCGATTATCTGGTCATAAATCAGATCTTTCGCCTCCCACACGATGGTCCCTTTGCCCGGTTCGTTAAGGAAGGGACCCATAAGGTTAAACAGGGAGGCTTTCCCCACCGAAACGGAATCCCGGATCAGGCTACACCCAAGGTGAGTGGAGACCGATGGCGCGTCCGGCTGGTCATTGAAGTCTCCCAGGATGATGATGTCCGCGCCGGGATCGTTTTCAAGAAGCCGGTCGACCTCGCTCCTCAGGGTTCTTGCCGCCATGGCCCGGAGAGGATTGGTCTTTTCGGTGCCGTCCCAGTGGGAGGGCCAGTGGTTGACGTAGATGTGAAGTTCCCCTCCGGAGGTTTTCCCCCGGGCGTACAGAATGTCCCGGGTGGGCCGGGCTTCCTTGAGATCCACGGGAATGGCCCTCGATTCTGCCAGGCGGAAGCGGGTGGGATCGTAAAGAAGAGCCACATCGATCCCTCTCACATCGGGGGATTCATAGTGGATAATCCTGTAGTCGCGACCGCCGTACCGGTGGCTGAGCATCTCGACCATCCGGCGATTCTCCACCTCCGCCAGGCCCAGGATATCGGCGTCCATGAGTGAAAGAACATGAGCCAGGTTGCCGAGTTTAAGGTCGAGGATGTCCCGCGTGACCCCCTTGCGTCCTCCGGGGGTAAATTCTTCGTCCTGCGTGGCGGGGTCGTCCTGTAGATCAAACAGGTTCTCAACGTTCCAGAAGCCGACAGACAGGGGTTGGGGTTTCGGGACGCATCCCGCTAAAAGAAGAGGGGCAAGCAAACCAACCGCGATTCCCCTGTTCATGACGGCCGGGCTCACAGCGGGACAAGAATGAAATATCTTCCCGGACACATGTGGAATTTACTCTTTAACGGTTGAGAACACATGTGTAAACTTCTGCTTCTGCAGGAAAGGGAACGTGTGAAATACGGCCATATCATCTGGGACTGGAACGGCACCCTTCTGAATGATGCCTGGTTGTGCGTGGATGTCATGAACGGCGTTCTCGCCAGACGGGGTATGTCTCCCCTGACCCTGGAGAGATACCAGGAAGTGTTCGGATTTCCCGTGATCGAATACTACCGCCGCCTTGGGTTTGACTTTGATGCGGAACCCTTTGAAGTATCGGGCACGGAATTCATCGTGGAATACGAAAAACGGCGCCACGAGGCCGGGCTCCGGCCCGGTGCCAGGGAAACGCTCCAGGCCATTCACGAACTGGGCATTCCCCAGTCCCTCCTTTCCGCTTATGAGCAGGGGACTCTGGACGAGCTCACCGAGAGCCTGGGAGTGAAGAACTTCTTCCGGGCCATCGTGGGTCTGGATAACCATTACGCCCACAGCAAGGTGGAGGCAGCCTGGCGCCTTCTCGGGAAGATCGGGCAGGATTCTCCGCGCCGCCCGTCACGGGGGAACGGACTTCTTCTTGTGGGGGACACGGAACACGATCAGGAAGTGGGAACCGCCATCGGGGCAGAGTGTGTTCTCGTCCCCGGAGAGCATCAGTCTGTGGCCAGGCTTCAGAGGTTGGGAGTACCGGTGCTGGATTCGGTGAATGAAGTGGTGAGCCTGGTGAAGTGATGTCCTGAGCTTGGCGAAGGGTGAAATGGGGAAGAGTCAAAGAGTACGACCCTGAAAGGGGTTTCGGATTCATAACCGGGGACGACGGGGATGTTTACTTCGTTCATGTGAGCGGACTGAGAGTGCATCTGAAGAAGGAAGGACTGCGGAAGGGCCAAAGAGTAAGGTTCGACGTCATGTTTGATGTAAAGGGGGACCGGGCGGTTAATGTGACCCTGGAATAGCCTTCCAGTCCCTCTCCCATGTATGTTCCGCTATGTTTGCAGCCAGTGCCGGAAGGAGCACTCCCTCCATCCCGCCATCTGGCACTGTTCCTGTGGTGGTCTCCTTGATCTGGATACCGCTGTTCAGCTTTCCGTAGAAAGGGTGAAATCCCGGGGTCCCACCCTGTGGAGATACCGGGAAGCCATCTCCCTTGACGATGACGGCAACAGGGTAACCTTTGATGAGGGGTTTACCCCTCTTGTTCAGGCCAGGCTCGGGGGCAGGGAAGTGTTCCTTAAACTGGAATACCTGTTTCCTTCCGGCTCCTTCAAGGATCGTGGTACCACCGTTCTCATCAGCAAACTGAAGGAACTGGGCATCACCTCAGTGGTGGGGGACTCCTCCGGGAATGCCGGCCTGTCGCTGGCCATGTACGGGGCCAGGGGGGGACTGGAGTGCGAGATCTATGTTCCCTCGTGGGCGTCATCCAGGATTCTGGAGCGGATCGAGGGGATGGGAGCCTGTGTGATCAGGGTGGAAGGGTCCCGCACGGAAGCGGAAAGGGCCGCCCAGAAAGAAAGCCTTCCCGGAGGTCCATCTTCGACGAAGCTGTATGCCGGTCACAACTGGCACCCCTTTTTCCTGGAGGGAACCAAGACCTTTGCTTACGAGGTGGCGGAGCAGCTTGACTGGACCTGTCCGGATGTTATCGTATTCCCCGTTGGGAACGGATCCTTGCTTTTGGGTGCCTACCGGGGATTCAAGGATCTCATGCGGTTGGGACTGGTGAACAGGATGCCAAGGCTGGTGGGGATTCAGCCACAAAGGTGTGCTCCCATTGTGAGGGCGTTTCAGGATAATCTGGACAGGATCGAAGTCCTCCCCTGCGGGAGGGAGACGGTGGCGAAAGGGACCCGCCTGCCCGATCCGCCCAGGGGGAAGTGGGTGCTGGAGGCTGTGAGGGACTCAGGCGGTACCCTTCTGTCCGTTTCGGAGGAGGAGATTGTGGATTCCCTCAGGAAAGTTCGCCGGCTGGGCTATCTCATCGAGCCCACGTCCGCCGTGGCCACAGCAGGATTCGAAAAATATTCACCCGCATCACCGGACGAAACGGTTGTCCTGCCCCTGACAGGATGGGGAGGTTAGCGTGCAGAATCGAATCGATATTATCCAGGGGGATATCACAATACAGTCGGTGGATGCCATCGTGAACGCGGCCAACCAGACCCTTCTGGGTGGAGGGGGCGTGGACGGAGCCATTCACCGGGCGGCGGGACCCCGGTTGAAACAAGAGTGCGAGACTCTTGGTGGTTGCGAAACGGGAAGGGCCAAAATCACCCTGGGATACGACCTTCCGGCCAAATGGGTTGTCCACGCCGTGGGTCCCGTATGGTACGGGGGCGATAGAGGGGAGGACGAACTGCTGGCCAGTTGCTACCGGGGTTGTTTCCAGCTAGCCGGTGATCTCGGAATTGAGTCCATGTCTTTTCCGGCCATCAGCACGGGTGCTTACGGATTTCCTGTGGAACGGGCCACCCGTATTGCCCTGAAGGAGACGTTCCGCTACCTGGAAACCCACCCCACTCCGGAGAAGGTAACTTTCGTCTGTTTTTCCCCTGAGGTGTTTGAAACGTACCGCAGCGTCTTCCAGGAAATGGTGGGGTAACTCCCAGGTGAGGGCCACTTCTGTTTGTTCCCCTAAATCAGAGACTGTAAATTCTGCCGCTGCTGGCCCCTTCGTCTAGTGGTTAGGACTTCCCGATTTTGATCGGGACAACAGGGGGGCAGACACAGTTCTTTGATCTGAGTGTACCGGAGCCAACTATTTGGCCCCTTCGTCTAGCGGTTAGGACTTCAGGTTTTCGACCTGGCAACAGGGGTTCGACTCCCCTAGGGGTCACTCCTCCAAGGCACTGTGTTCCTCGCGACGGTAGTCTTTTGTTCTGGACGGGGGATATAATCAATATGAAGAAGGTGTTGTCCAGTCTGGCCATCGCAGGATTCATCACAGCCTGTTATGAAGACGCTCCCGTCTATTTCAACCGACCCCTTGGCAGACCCGCCGGTGGCTTCGACGAATCTTTCAAGGGAGTGTACTTCGACCTGGATGGTGTGACCCAGGATTGGCTGGACGGGTTGGGTGAGACAATCGAATCCCAGGGGGATTCGGCTGTGATTGGGGAGTTTCTGGAGACACTCGGATTCGGAGAGCAAGAAAAAGACACTGTTTCCGTTTCCGGGACGGAGTTCCGTCAGGGGAGAACCTCACGCCAGAGAACTGAAACCAGTGCCGGAGACGCAACCGAGGACTCCCTGGTCATGAGTTTCAATCAAAGTGTCAGTCAGATCATCTCAGATGCAGCATCCTCATCCAGACAGGATGCCAAGTACTATGCTTATGTGTTTGGCCGGACCGGACTTCAATTATTCACCGTGGATTCAACGGACATCATTCGTTCAAATCCATTGATACAGCTGTCGGATACCGTCCAACTTACCACCTACGCTGACCGGTATTTCCTGAACTTTCGCACTCCCCTGGGTTGGGAAATCATTCAGGTCAAACAGGTTACTGGTGACATCGTGGCCTTTCAAGCCATCACGGCATCCGTCTCAACAGATCCAAGTCCGAAAGACCTGAAAGCTCTGGAGGCCTCCGTCACCAACACGTACAGGAACTTAAGGGCCATCGTGGATGACGACGGTCATGTCGTAGGATTCCGGGCGAGACTCAGAAACAGGCAGGTGATCGAAACATTCGACTCGAAGGAAGGGGCCTGGCTAAGGCTGATCAGAATCTTCTGAGTACGAAGTGCTCTTCCCCCGGACCGGTACAGGGAGGCAGAGAGTTCCTTGACTGATATCCCCCGGTATTTCCGGCGGGCAGCCGGAGGGGATATCTGTTTTCGGAAATCATATTGCGTGGTTTTCCCTCTGACAGTATACTGGGAAGAAACATGAGTCTGATTAAGGCCACAGTGGTGCTGAGTGTCGTAGGGTGGATGGCCTGTTCATCCACAAGGGAAGGGGTAACCGGAGGGAGTTTCTATTCTGCCAACTATATCCATCCGGAAGAAATCAGAAAAAGCGGTGCCACCAATGCTTTTGATCTGATTAAGCAGCTTCGTCCCCTATGGGTATCTGGCCGGGGGGCAACTTCCGTTCTCGGACCTGGGGGGCTAACCTATCCAGCGGTATACGTCAACGGGATGCTGTACGGAGATATCACTTCCCTGAGGTCTATCACAACGGAGGCTATCAAGGAAATCGAGTTCCTCAACCCCAGGGACGCGGTGGGACTAGGCATGCAGTACCCCAATGGCGCCATTTTCATAACATTATTGTAGGATCCCTGCAGGACTCGACGACTCTCTTTTGGCCATCCTGATCACAGGCTCTTCCGGATACCTGGGCACCGAACTGTGCAGAAGGTTTGAGCGCGAATCGTCGGTGGAACAGGTGATAGGGGTGGACCTGGTACCTCCCAGGGAATCCTTCTCCAAATTGACCTTTTATGAGAAAGATTGTACGGGTGATCTTTCGTCAATTTTTCAAACCCGTCCCGTTGATATCCTCATTCACCTGGTCTTCATTCTGGATCCCATCCACGATTCCCAGAAAATGCTCAGGGTTAACCTGGGGAGTCTGGAAAACGTCCTAAGCCAGGTGAAAACCTCCGGGACCAGGCGGGTTGTGGTGACCAGTTCCTACACGGCGTATGGGGCTCATGCGGACAATCCGCCGCTCCTGAAGGAAGACCATCCCCTCCGGGGCAACGAAGATTTCCAGTACGCCCGGGACAAGACTCTGGTAGAGGAAAAGCTTCGAAGGTTTGGCGAGAACAATCCCGGGGTGGAGATGATTGTGGTCCGGCCCGCTGTCGTGGTGGGGGCTCACATGGGCAATTTCATATCCCGGTACATATCCAAGAGATGGGTCCCGGTGGTTAAGGATTCCGGGACTGAAATTCAATTCCTCCATGAGGAGGATGCGGCAGAAGCCCTTTTCCGGCTTTCCATGGAGGCTCCTCCCGGGGCCTACAATGTGGGTCCGCCGGACACCCTTCATCCCTCGGAGGTCGCGAGGATCATGGGAGGCGGGACTCTGGCACTGCGTCCGGGGCTCTTAAGGGCTCTCACCGGGTTCGGCTGGACTTTCCGGCTCAGGTTTCTGTCTGAGACTCCCAAATCCATGATTGATTTCATTCAGTACCCGTGCGTGGTTGACGGGACCAAGATCGAACGGGAAACGGGGTTCCGGTACCGGTATTCCAGCAGAGAGGCCGTTGAGGCTCTGGCCGGACGCAAGAATTCAGGTTAGGGATGGGCCCTATCCACCCCCAGGTAACCCATTTTCCCATCGCCCTTATTATCACCGCCTTCCTTTTCCAGATTGTGGTGGTGGTTAAGCCCGCCTGGCTCGGCCGGACCGCGCCCCTGTGGCTTCTGGGTCTGGCCGCTGCCCTGTCCCTGGTGTCGGCTCTTTCGGGCCAGGATGCCGCCAACACGGCCCTGAGGGTGACGGAACTTTCCGAATCCACCCGGTCGCTGCTTGACAGACACAAACAGCTTGCCAACTTCACTCTGTGGGCTTCCCTGGGGACCCTGATCCTCTGGGTGTGGTTACTCCTCCGGTTTCCCGCCGGTCGATGGGTGGATCGATTGGCTTTAGGTTTATTGTTCCTTCTGGCCGTTTCGGTGGCGGTGACGGGATTCCTGGGAGGGGAGCTGGTTCTTTCCCACGGCGTGGGAGTTTCCCCGTGAGCCCGGTGAGGAAATCCTAAGGAAGGCCAATTCTCTGGGAAAATGGGAAGTGGCGGTCATCGGAACTCACGACGAAAAAACTTGACTTTGTTGACGGGAGAATCTAAAATCTCCGTCGAGAAACAAAATCAAGCTTTTTCGCACTCAACTAAAGGAGGGCAATCATGGCTGAAAAAGTCAAGACCGTGGGAGTCAGGAAGCAAAGTGGATACCTTTATTACCTCGGCAAAGATGGACATGTTTGGCGTTCCCAGATGGCCCGTGCCGGAAAAGGTGGCGGGAATGCCCAAAAGGTTGCTGACGCCTGGGTGACACGGGAACAGGGATATCTCTATTTTATTGATAAAGATGGAGATGTGTCCCGGGCCAAAATGGCAAGAGGTCGTTAACCGTTTCCGACGGTATGGGTCCTTGAAAAGCCCCCAATCGGGGGCTTTTTCATTTGGGGACGGGGAGATAAATTATGGGAGCATGTCACTTGACCTTGCTGGTGGGTTCATGAGGAATCAACATGGAAACTTCAGGATGATCACTGCATCCTTCGCCGGGGTATTCCTTTCAGGCCGGAGAGCCGGACGGCTGTTCAAAAGGTGCTCCTGGTGAAATGAGACTTTTGTGTTGAGAAGATTTTTCTTGATTCTTCATGGCGTGTTGCTCCTGGTTTGGGGCTGTTCGGACCTGGGAGAGGAACCGGAAGAAGTACCGAGGATCGCAGTGGCCTCAACGGTTCATTTTGGAGCGGTAGCGGTGGGAGATACCAGCGATACCACCCTGACAGTCGCCAACACGGGGACAGCCAATCTGGTGATTACGGGGCTGAGCCTGGAAGGGAGGGACACGTCTGACTTCTTGATCATCGTACCGGAGGATAACGAACTCGATCCAGGGACGGAATGGGTCGTGGACTTATTCTTCATGCCACAATCGGAAGGGACCAGGTCGGCCACCCTTCACATCATGAGCAACGATCCCGGGACACCGGATGCCGAGGTTTCCCTCCAGGGGGTGGGAGGCGAACCCATGGCTACCGTTAGTTTCTCCCAGGACGTTCAACCCATTTTCACGACCAACTGTGCCCTCACAGGATGTCACGTGTCCGACCACGAGACGGGACTGGATTTGAGGGAAGGGCAGAGTTACGCTCTTCTGGTGAATGTGACATCCGCCGGGTATGCTCCTACCTTGAGGGTCAAGCCCTTCGACCCAGAGGATTCGGTTCTCTGGCACAAGGTTGCCGGAACAGGAGGGCAGTGGGGTGACCGGATGCCGCTGGGAGAAGGCCCTCTGGCTGAACAGGATACGACCTCCATCCGGACCTGGATTGAGGAAGGAGCTCAGGAGAATTAAGTGAAAACCATTCGACCCATAATCCTTACCCTCTTCTTCCTCACGGGAGTTGTGGGCGCCATTCCCCGCTTCGCGGTGAAAAACGGGGTGAGCTGTTCCACCTGCCACGTGAGTCCCACGGGAGGCGGTCTTCGAAACGATTACGGAGTGACCGTAGTTTCCATGGATGAGCTGGTGTTGCAGAAGGGTATCAAATTCGCCGATGAGGATTACACGGGGGCGGTAGGGGACCACCTCAGACTGGGGGCGGATTTCCGGCTTCAGATACTCAGCACCGCCAACGAGAATGAGACCCGGAAGGTGGCGTTTTTCCCCATGCAGGGGGCGGTCTACGCCCACCTCAGGGTGAGCCGGGTGGTGGAAGTCCTGGGGAAGGTGGACCTGGTACGGGGATCGCCGGAGTTCTGGACCCTGCTTAATGTGTTTCCCAATGGTGGCTACGTGGTGATGGGCCGTAAAATCCCGACCTACGGTCTGCGCCTGGACGACCACACCTCCTTCATCCGCGGGGGAAATCTCTCTTTGAAGCACATCGCGGGTCCCCGGGAACCTGAAGGGATGCCCTTTTCTCCCCGGGTTCCCCTGCCGGCCATATTTGAGATCGGTCTGAAGTTTTCCGATTTTTTCGCCACAGCCTCACTGTCCAATCCTTACGTCCTTGGTTCGGAGACGGGGTATCAGGTGTTCCAGGAAATCTCCGAGAAGAATGTCACCGCCCGCCTGGAGTATTCCACCTCGGTGGGTCCACTGACCGGTCTGGTGGGGGGATCGGCCATGTCGGAACAGGATTTCACCATGGCCGGCGTGTTCGGCGGTGTGGCCCTTGGCAGGGTCGCCTGGCTGGGGGAAGTGGACAGGGCAAGGAACTGGACCGGGGACGGAATCGCGTCCCTGGCCTCGTACAGCGAGGTGGTTGTAGAACCCGTTCAGGGGCTGAATCTCCTGATGAAATTCGATCTTTTTGATCAGGATACGGCCGTCAAGTCCGATGCCTTGACCCGGTTTACCCT
>JBHIAI010000003.1:0-52285 GCA_046861655.1 Fidelibacterota bacterium
GGTCAATGGCACCTCGGGGTATGAAGAGGCGGCTGCTCAAGGACTCATGGCTGGTGTCAATGCGGCCAGATCAGTGCAGGGGGAAGAACCGATTGTTCTGGGCCGAGATCAAGCCTATATCGGCGTCCTGATTGACGACCTGATCACCAAGGGGATCGATGAACCCTACCGCATGTTTACCGCCCGGGCTGAATACCGTCTTCTTCTTCGCCACGCCAACGCCGACCGCCGACTGGCATCCATGGGACACCGTGTCGGACTTCTGTCCAGCCGGACCTACGATATCATCATGGAAAAGCTTGATTTCACGGACCGCATGGTCGACCATCTCACTCATTCAACGGCCCCTGCCCGGGACCTGAACCGTCTCCTGCTGGCCCAGGACCAGTCGACAGTAAGCACCTCCGCTTCCCTGGCCGCCATTCTTAAGCGACCCGGGATCTCTCTCCAGGACTTGATAGATCAGGGTCTTGTTACCGTGAATCCCAACGGTCTTTCTTCCACCGCCATCCGGCAAGCTCTGGAAGAAACGGAAACCATGATCAAGTATGAAGGGTACATCCAGCGCCAGCAACGGTTCATTGACCGGCTGGCCCGCCATGAGTCCACCCTCATCCCACCTGCTTTCCAGTACGGCGACTGTCGCGGTATTTCCTCAGAAGGCCGGGAAAAACTTTCCCGGGTTCGACCGGAAACCCTGGGACAGGCCGCCCGGATTTCCGGGGTTTCCCCTTCCGATGTGGCCGTCCTCGCCGTTATGTTATCGGTGTCATGAATCATGTTTCACGTGAAACACGCGGCCGGGAACCCCTCCAACCTTTCCTGAGTTTCTTAAGATCCCGGCCAACCCTGCGATCCTGGATTACGGGTGCTGGCGAAAACCTGCGGGGGTTGAAAACCGTCCATCTAGGCCTGGTTCCCTTCTTGCTTTCCTTCCTCAAGATGGACGAGGCACCCGTTCTCTGTCTGTTTCCCGAAGATCGAGGGGAAGACCTGAACCTGGTCTCCCAGTACCTTATGGCCCTGGGTGTTGCGGGCGCCGGGATTCTCACCGATGCCGGTTTCTCTGTGGACCAGGATACCCCATCTCTCGTTTCTTCCGGTGTCCATCCCGTTGAGCCGGTCATCAACCGGTTCTGCCGGGGAAACCTATCCCTTCTTCTGGCCCTGGACACTGCCTGGGATTCAACCCGCGTGGCCAGACCCCGGGGCGGACCCGGGCGGGTTGCCCTGACCCAGGGGAACTCCTTTTCCCTGGGTCGTCTGAGCTCCTCCCTTATGGACTGGGGATACGAGCGGGTGGACAGGGTTCAGGTCCCGGGAAGTTTCGCGATCCGTGGAGGGATCGTGGACATATTCCCCTTGGAACTCGATACGCCCGTTCGATTGGAGTTCCTGGGCAATACGGTGGATTCGGGCCGCCTGTTCGATCCCGTTACCCAGCGTACACTCCGTCCTCTGCCGCACGCCGGGATCGTCCTACATGCCCCCTTGCGGCTGGCGTCCTCCGGGGGCCGGCCACTTGACCGGGTGCGACCCGCCGGGGTACGGACCTTTGTATTCATTCCCGCCGGACCGAGCCTCACCTATCACATTGCTCCCCACCGCCGTCCCGCCAAGGGAAGTCCGGATCTGAACTGTGTTCATCATGGTCCCTTCCATGGGAACCGGCAGCTGTGGGTTGACCTAAACGAGCAACTCTCGAAAAAACAAATAAATAACCGGTTCATTTTCGCCCATCCTGATTACGAAAGCCGGTTCCGTACCGTTCCGGGTATTGAAGCATTTGTTCCTATCCCCTTCCCCCTTCCCGCCTCCTTTTCCAGTCCCCCCCTGAGCCTGTTTTGTGCTTCTCTTGAGCAGGTAGAGGACTTGCCATCCTCCCGCCCTGCGGCGGCCTTAGCCGAAGTCCCTGCCACGTCTATCGAGCGTCTTGAGGAGTTTCCCTGGGGAGGTCCCGTGGTTCACGAAGACTTCGGTGTGGGCCTGTACCGGGGGCTAACTCAGGTGAAAGCCGGTGATCACGTTACGGAATGCGTCTCCATTGAGTATACGGGGGGGGACCGGGTTTACGTCCCCCTGGACGGGCTGGCCCGGGTTCATACCTATGTTGGGTCTTCCACCAAACCCCCTGAACTGTCAAGTCTAGGGACGTCCCGGTGGGAGCGGTTGAAGGAAAAAACCCGGAAATCCGCGGACGAAGTAGTGGATCGGTTCATTCACCTTTACGCCCGCCGGCACCGGGCCGAAGGTACAGCTTTTTCCCCCGATTCAGACCTTCATGCCGCTCTCAAGAATTCTTTCCCTTACGAAGAGACACCTGACCAGGTTGCTGCTTACGAAGATATTCGCAAAGCCATGGAACGGGCCACACCCATGGACTGGCTTCTCTGCGGCGACGTGGGTTTCGGCAAAACCGAAATTGCCCTCCGGGCCGCCTTCAAGGCCGCTTATGATCACCGCCAGGTGGCCGTTCTTGCCCCCACCACCATTCTGGCCAATCAACTCTTTGTGACCTTGAGGGCTCGACTGGAGCCCCTGAGCGTGTCCGTAGCCCTGTTATCCAGGTTTACCCCCAGGAGCCGCGAGCGGCCCATATTGAAAAACCTTACGCAAGGGAACCTGGATGTCATTGTGGGAACCCATCGCCTTCTGTCCAGGGACGTGGACATCCCCAATCTGGGGCTGGTCATCGTGGATGAAGAGCACCGGTTTGGAGCCCGACACAAGGAAAGGCTCAAAGAAATGCGAACCTCTGTGGATGTTCTGTCCATGAGCGCCACGCCCATCCCCCGAACCCTTACCTTTTCGCTCCTGGGGATCCGCGACATCTCCACCATTCGGACACCACCCAGGGAGCGGCTGTCAGTCATCACCCGGCTGTCACCCAGAAGCGACCGGATCATTCGGCGGGGCATCCGGTACGAGCTTGCCAGGGGAGGGCAGGTCTTTTATATCCATAATGATGTGCAGACCCTGGATGCTGTAGCCAGCCGCCTTGAGGCTCTGATCCCCGGTACGAGAATCGGTATCGCCCATGGACAGCTTCCCGGCAGGACTCTGGAGTCTGTCATGCTCAGGTTTCTTCAGAAGGAGATAGACATTCTCGTATGCACCACGATCATCGAGGCCGGCATCGATCTGCCCAACGTGAACACCATTTTTATCGACAACGCCCACCGCTTCGGCCTGGCTCAGATCTACCAGATGCGTGGGAGGGTAGGACGCAGTAACCGCCAGGCCTTCTGCTACCTGTTCCTTCCTCCCGGAAAAGAGATCACCACAGCTGCCCACGACCGTCTAAAAACCTTGGAATTTTTCTCGTCGCTGGGATCGGGATATGCCATTGCCTTAAGAGACCTTGAGCTCCGGGGGGCGGGAAACCTGTTCGGAACTGAACAGAGCGGTCATATCGCGTCCGTAGGGTTCCATCTGTACTGCAGAATGGTGGAGGAGGCAGCAAACGCTAGACTTCCGAAAGGGTCCACGCCCCTTCCCCATCGTCCCATCCAGGTTTCCTTCGATGGCCCCGCATTGATTCCACCCTCCTACGTCCCCGATATTTCCGACCGGCTCTACTTCTACCGTCTTCTCGGCCACGCCCGGGACGGAAAAGCTGTGCAAGGGGTCAGAAGTGAGCTTAGGGACCGGTTCGGTCCTCTCCCTCCTGAATGTCTTAATCTTCTGTTTGTGGCTGCCATCCAGGCGGAGGGAACGGGCTCGGGAATCAGACGCATGGCTGTCTCCACGAGGGGTATCCATGCCGTGTTTGATGCTTCCCTGCCCGCCTCTGACGCCCGTGCCCTTGCCTACAGGATTCGACACAGATTGCAAGCCCTGGGATTGACTGCCGAAGTTTCGGAAACTTCCCCGAACGGTCTCGAAGTGACGGTTTCCACAAGAAGTGTCCCGCGGGCCTTCGAAGCAACACAATACCTGTTTGAATCCATCCGGCCTTCTTCTAACTTTGGTTCACAGGAGACGGAATCTGTCGCCTAATCCCCGGATGTGTTTTATGAAAGCTACCCCTTTGAATCTGGTCGCCGTAGCCGCTTCAGGGTTTGTCCTTTTTTCAGTTTCCTCCTGTCAGAACCCTCCCGCCTCTGAAGAATACGTGGCCAGAATAGGCGAAAGCGTCCTCACCCAGGAGGACCTTACCTCCCAGCTACCCGAGGTTATCCCAGGCGATTCAGCCGGTGTCATCGGGCAGACCATCGAAGCCTGGGCCCGCCGGGAACTTCTCTTTCAGCAAGCCGTCAGAGAGGGACTGCTCAGCGATTCCAGGCTCCAGGCACAGCTGGATGAGTACCGGAAGGCCCTTTACGGAAACACTTTTCTGGATATGTACCTGGCCCAACACGTGGTTGTCACCACCGATGAAGTGAGAGATTACTACACCCGGAACCGGGATCAGTTCAAACGGAAGCGGGCCGAAGTGGCCCTTTTGCACTTTCTTCTCGAAACGGAACGGGAAGCCCTGGAGGTAAGGCAGAAACTTCTCCGCCTTGAGGGATCTGTTCGACAGGAACTTCTCAATTTCTACAACGTCCATGCCCAGATTGTGACAGAAGGTACTCTCATCCCACCCCTGGACCGGGCTGTTTTCGCCCGCTCTGAGCCCAAGGGCGTCCTGGGTCCCGTACGCTCAGATTACGGGGTTCACGTCCTGGAGGTTCTCGAATTCTACCCGGCCGACTCGTTTCGAGGATTGGACCAAGTCTACGAGGACGTTTCCCAGCAGTTGTTTCAGGAAAAGTCCGCCATTCAATACGATCGTCTCCTGGACAGTCTCTTGGTGGTCACCCCCCTAAAACTTCATCCCGATTTTTCTTTCGCCCGCCCATGAACCTTTCCCGTCTCACCCCTGGCGGCGTGGGGGCGGCGATCCTGGCCCTGGCCACAGCCGGAACCCTTTGGTGTCAGGACATCGTTGAGGGCATTGCCGCCGTGGTTGGCGACCGGATCGTACTCAAGAGCGATGTGGCTCAACTGGTCCAGATGCGGGCCATGGAAAGGCGTTTGCGTCCCGATACAGATGCCCACGAATTCGCCCAACTCCAGAATCAGGCGGTTACCACCCTGATTCAGCAGAAACTCATCCTGGAGATCGCCGAAGAGGAAAGCATCCTGGTTGAGGAACGGGAGGTCAATTCTGCCCTGGACCAGTACGTGGCCTCCCTGATCAATCAGGCTGGCAGCGAACAGGAGATCGAAAATGCGTTTGGAAAATCCCTGGGGGACCTCAAACGGGAATGGTGGCCCGATATGCAGGAGCAGCTGATCACACAGAAATTCCAACAACAACTTGTTCAAGAGGTGGCGGTCACCCGCCAGGAAGTGATCCAGTTTTACGAGGAGTACCGGGACAGTCTCGGTGTCTTTCCCACGCTCTACCGGGTAAGCCATATTCTCTTTGAAGTGTCTCCCGGTCGCGCCAGCCGATTGAAGGCCAGGCACCTCGCCGACTCCCTGCGCCATCGTCTCATCGAGGGGGACGACTTTGCCACCCTGACCGCCCAGTATTCAGACGATCCCGGCACGGCCTCCAGTGGGGGAGAACTGGGTCTGGTTAACCGGGGAACGCTGGTGCCAGAATTTGAGGAAGTGGCCTTCAACCTCAGTCCCGGCGAAATCAGTGACGTGGTGAAGACTCCCTTTGGGTACCACGTCCTGGAGATGATTGAACGGGTGGGGGAGAAAATCAACGTACGACACATTCTCATCACGCCCCAGGTAACCGAAGCCGATGAGGATAGCGTCCAGGCCGTGGCCCTCACCATCAGCGATAGTATCCACACCGCTCAGGATATGGTCCGGTTCGCCGCCCGGTATTCCCAGGATGATCGCACACGATCCCTGGGCGGAAACCTGGGCTGGGTAGATCCATCCCAACTCCCCTGGACCGAAGTTGGAGACATCCTCCCTACTCTCACGCCCGGACACGTATCTGCCCCTCTCAAAGCCGGCGATGGCTTGCACCTCCTATTCGTCCATGAAATAAAGCCTGGAGGCGTTCCCACCCTCGCCACCCACTGGCCTGAGCTTGAGGCCATAGCCCTCGAAAGGAAGAAAGCCGATCTTTTCCGCCAGTGGTTTGACCAGGCCGGATCCACCGTTTTTATCCGCAATTACCTGGAATAAACCCGACGTGCCTGTTTCCCCCCGAAACGGGGCTCACCCCCCGACGCACCCATTCCGCACGACCCGTTTCCAACGGATTCACACTTTCTATGCACATATCCACCAAAGGGCCTTCACGCACCACAGCTCCTCCCAGCGGAAGGAAGTTGTACACAAGTTATCCACATAAACCATTTCCTTTACACACACTCTCAACACTCTTTTTCCCAAGCCGTTACGCTCACCTTTTGTCCCTAAGGTAACAGTATGCACAGGGCTTATTATGATAACATAAGATTTCTATACTTCAATTTTGTATTTATTATGGTTAATTCGAGGGGTAGGGAGGTGTTTTGGGGGAAAAATTTGTTGTCCCTAACGTCATTTATCCCTAACATCAATTCTCGCGATGGCCACGGCATTCTTAAACCTCTCACTCATTCTTGGGTAGATAACCATGAGACTTACGATCCCAACCCAGTCGCTCCAGGAATGTCTTCAGAATTTGAGCAAGGCGACCCCCACCCGGTCCACCATACCGATACTGAACAGTGTCTTATTCGATGCGGGGGATGGTGGACTCTTGGTCCGGGCCACGGATCTGGAGATTACCATGGTGGTGAGAGTGGAGGCTTCCATAGGCGAAACGGGCTCTGTGGCCATTGAGCACAGGAGGCTGATGGAAATCGCCAACGCTCTTCCCGAAACAGAGGTGGCGATTTCTTCCGATGAGGAAAACAGGGTAAAGCTTGAAACCGGCTTTGGCAACTACGATGTGGGAGGGTCCGGTTCAGACGAGTTCCCGGCCATGCCGGAGGTGGACAACAAGAAAGAAGTCATGTTGAAAGCCGAAACCCTGGAAAGGCTTATCAAGAAAACCGTGTTCGCCCTGAGTACGGACGAGCTTAAGCCTGCACTCATGGGAGCTCTCTTTGATTTCGGGTCCGACCAGGTGACAACGGTTGCAACGGATGGGCACCGTTTGTCCATATGTTCCAGGACGGATTATGAGTCCAAAGGGTTCACCGGCAACGTGATTGTTCCGAGAAAGTTCCTCCTGCTCTTGTCGCAGCACTTGGAACAACGTGAGGACGTGACTCTGTGGGTAGGAGACAATCACGTCACGGTTTCCCTGAACGGCATCACTCTTTTTTCACGTATCATCGATGAGCGCTACCCCGATTATTCCAGCGTAATTCCGGAAGGGAACGATCAGATAGTGACAGTGAACCGGGAGAATTTTCTGGCCACGGTCAAGCGGGTCGCCATTTTCTCAAACCGATCCACGAAGCAGATTGCTCTCCATCTGTCCTCCGGGGGAAGTTCCATCACAACGGAGGATCCGGAAAGCGCATCCAAAGCCCAGGAGGAAATCGATGTGGGGTATGAGGGAGAGGATCTGGTGGTGGGATACAATGCGGCATACTTGAGTGACATTCTTTCCCATCTGGATACGGACAACGTGGTCATGAAATTGAAGACACCCATCAGTGCCGGTCTCATTCTTCCAGAAATGCAAGAAGACAACGAAGAGATTACCATGTTGTTGATGCCCATGCGTATGAGTGGGCAGTAGACGGATTCTGACAGGGGTCGGCATCCATCCAGTCTAGCCCCGTTTGCCCTCAAAGGCACACCTTCAATGCAGGATATCAAGTCAGTGTTGGACAGCTTCCTGCGCAAAGCAGGATTGGACAGGCCCGTTCTGCAGAACCGGGCCCTCGTTGTATGGAACGACGTGGTGGGAGAGGCGGTAGCGAAGAGAACCGAGCCGGAAGAAGTGAAGCACGGCGTTCTGGTAGTGAGGGTGGACACACCCGTGTGGAGAAACGAACTGAGTTTGAGAAAAAAGGAAATCCTTGAGGCCCTCAACCAGGCCCTCGGAGAACGAGTCATAAAAGATATCAGGCTTCTGTGACGGGGGAGGTTTATGGTATCTAAGGTGAAAAAAGCCGGGGTCGAGGCCGGCAGGTACGACGCCGCCAGGATTACTGTTCTCAAAGGATTGCAGGCCGTACGTAAGCGGCCGGCCATGTACATTGGGGATACGGGAAAACGGGGTCTCCATCATCTTGTGAATGAGGTGGTGGATAACAGCGTGGATGAAGCCCTGGGCGGATTCTGTTCAAGGATTGCTGTCATCCTGAACGGCGACAATTCGGTTACGGTAGAAGACAACGGCCGGGGTATTCCCGTGGACATTCACAAAGAGGAAAAGCGGCCCGCCCTGGAGGTAGTGATGACGGTCTTGCATGCGGGAGGGAAGTTCGATAAGGGTACCTACAAGGTCTCCGGTGGTCTTCATGGTGTGGGTGTGTCCGTGGTCAATGCCCTGGCGGAATGGCTGGAGGTGAAAGTATACAGGGACGGGGAGATTTACCAGCAGCGCTATGAACGGGGAAAGACCGCCAGTAAACTGGAAAAGGTGGGGAAAGCCAAGAAAACGGGAACCGTCATCACCTTCCAACCGGACAGGAAGATTTTCAAGGCCGTGGAGTGGGACCGCGATATCATCGTGGACCGCCTGAGGGAACTGGCGTATCTCAACAGCAACGTGGAGATTCTCCTCACGGACGAGCGGGGGGAGGAACCGAACACCGAATCGTTTCATTACGAGGGGGGACTCAAAGATTTTGTGAAGTTTCTGGACAGCGGTGTGCAGCCGCTCCACAAGGAAATCATAACCATCCATCACGATTCCGGTGAGGTCCCCATTGAGGTTGCCCTCCGCTACAATGACGGTTACAACCAGAACATACTCTCTTTCGTGAACAACATCAACACGGTGGAGGGGGGCACCCATCTGTCGGGATTTCGGTCCGCCCTCACCCGGGCGTTGAACACCTATGCCACCCGGAACAACCTGTTAAGAGGGAAAAAGGGAGAGCATCTGGTCCTTACCGGAGAGGACTTCCGGGAAGGCCTAACGGCCATTTTTTCTGTCATGGTAGCAGAGCCCCAATTCGAGGGTCAGACCAAAACCAAGCTAGGGAACGGTGAGGTCAAGGGGATTGTGGATTCCATCGTATTCGAGGGCCTGCAGGAGTACCTGGAACAGCACCCACCGGTGGCGAAAAGGATCATTGAAAAAGCCGCTTTGGCGGCCACAAGCAGGATTGCCGCGAAAAAGGCCCGGGAACTCATACGACGTAAGAGCGCCCTTGAGGGGGGCTCCCTTCCTGGTAAACTGGCGGACTGTTCCAGCAAGGATCCCGCCATGTGCGAACTGTATCTCGTGGAGGGGGACTCAGCCGGAGGGTCGGCGAAACAGGCCCGGGACAGACGCTTCCAGGCTATCCTTCCTCTGAGGGGTAAGGTCATCAATGCCGAAAAGGCCCGCATTGACAAGCTGTTGTCCAACAATGAAATCCAGGCCATCGTAACCGCCCTTGGAACGGGCTTTGGCGGGGATTCGGAGGAAGAAAACGGGTCGACGGCAGACTTCGACATAGAGAGGCTACGCTACCACAAGATCATACTGATGACGGATGCTGACGTGGACGGCAGTCATATTCGCACCCTTCTGTTAACTTTTCTGTACCGGAAAATGCCGGAGCTCATCACGGGTGGATACGTCTACATCGCCCAGCCGCCCCTTTATCAGCTGCGCCAGAGGTCGAAAGAACATTATGCTTTCGATGATCACGAGAGGGACGTAATCATCGACCGGTTCAAGCGGGAAAACAAGAATCAGAAAATTCACGTCCAGCGCTACAAGGGATTGGGGGAGATGAATCCCCAGCAGCTATGGACCACCACCATGGATCCAGAACGGCGAACCCTGTTGCAGGTAACCCTTGAAGACGCTGCCGATGCTGCCAAGACATTCTCGGATCTCATGGGGTCCGATGTGGAGGCTCGAAGAGAGTTCATAAAGGCTAACGCCAGGTTTGTGTCGTATCTTGATGTGTAGGAGTGCAGGAATGCCGCACCCTTAGAGAAAGACCCGCCTGTGGAAATCACTAGAGAAAACATCATCGGACGCGACATTGTTGAGGAAATGCGTGAGAGTTACCTCAACTATTCCATGTCTGTCATCGTATCCCGGGCCCTCCCGGACGTGCGGGACGGACTGAAACCGGTTCATCGGCGGATCCTTTACGGCATGAATGAGCTCGGGGTTCCCTGGAACGGGCCCTACAAGAAATGTGCCCGGATCGTGGGCGATGTTCTGGGCAAATATCACCCTCACGGTGACGCTTCGGTGTATGACGCCCTGGTCCGGATGTCCCAATCTTTCGCCCTCCGTTATCCCCTGGTTGACGGACAGGGAAATTTTGGTTCCGTTGATGGAGACAATGCGGCGGCCATGCGGTACACGGAGGGGCGATTGACCCGGTTTGGAAGTGAGAGCCTGCAGGACCTGGACAAAGACACAGTGGACTGGGTTCCGAACTTCGATGAAACCCTGCAGGAGCCCGCTGTACTTCCCGCCAGGGCCCCCAATCTTCTTGTGAATGGATCTGAGGGCATCGCCGTGGGGATGGCCACGAAGATTCCTCCCCACAACCTGGTGGAAATCGTGGATGCCCTCATGGCCCTCATCGATGATGCGGACATGGAAACAGGGGACCTGATGAAATATGTCCAGGGTCCCGATTTCCCTACGGGTGCGGTCATTGAAGGGGTGGAGGGTATCAAAGAAGCGTATGAGACGGGCCGGGGTAAGATTACCGTTCGGGCCCGGGCGGCCATTGAGAATACCAGGCAGGGGAGATCCAGCATTGTCATCACGGAAATCCCCTATCAGGTAAACAAGTCGAGCCTTCTGGAAAAAATGGGCGATCTGGTGAGATCGAAAAAGGTGACGGGCGTGGCAGACATCCGGGACGAATCGGACAAGGACGGGATGCGAATCGTCGTTGAAACCAAGCGCGATGCCGTCCCGGAAGTCATCCTGAACCGGCTGTACGTGAACACCCAGCTTGAAGACACGTTCGGGATTATTCTGCTGGCCCTGGTGGATGGTGTTCCCCGGGTGTTGGGCCTGAAGGAGATGATGCAGTCTTTTATCGATCATCGCCATGAAGTGGTGGTCCGGAGAACCAAATTCGATCTGGCCGCCGCGGAGGATAAAGCGCACATCCTTGAGGGTCTGAAAATCGCCCTGGATAACATTGACGACGTGATCAGGACCATCCGGGGGAGCAAAGATCCCGCCCAGGCCAAAGAAGAACTCATCAAGAACTTCAGTCTTTCCGACCGGCAGGCTCAGGCCATCCTGGACATGCGCCTTCAGAGACTCACCAGCCTGGAGGTGAAAAAGGTGGTTAAGGATTACAAGGAGACCATCCAGATCATTGCCCAGCTGAAAGGCATTCTGGAAAGCCGGCCCCAGCGTATGGCCATCATCAAGAAGGAACTGGAGGAGATACGGTCCCGCTATGGTGACGAGCGGAGAACGGAGATTGTCCCCATCGGGAGAACATTCTCCGTTGAGGACATGATTGCCGAAGAAGATGTGGTCATCACGATGACCTACAAGGGGTACATCAAACGGACGGCGGCAGCCACCTACCGGAGTCAGAGACGCGGCGGTCGAGGCCTTCTGGGGGCTCAAGCGGGGGAAGAGGATTTTGTGGAACACCTCTTCATCGCGAATACGCACGATGTGATGCTCTTTTTTACCGACAGGGGAAAATGCTACTGGTTAAAGGTTCACGAAATTTCTCCCGGCGGAAGGGCCAGCCGGGGGCGAGCCATCGTCAATCTCATTGACTGCGAGCCTGGAGAAAAAGTGGAAGCGTTTGTGAGTGTGAAGGAATTCGACGACGACCACTACATCGTCATGGCCACCCAAAAAGGGATGATAAAGAAAACCAGGCTGTCCGCGTACGGGAATCGGCGCCGTGGAGGAATCTATGCCGTGGACATCCGGGAGGGCGACAAACTTATCGATGCGAGAATTACCGAAGGTGATAATGATATCATACTGGGGACCCGGGAAGGAAAATCCATCCGTTTCTCCGAGCAGCAGATTCGTCCAACGGGTCGCAAGACCATGGGGGTGAAGGCAATTCAGCTCAGCTCGAAAGACGACAGGGTGGTGGGCATGGTGGTGCTCAAACGGGAAGGGACCATTATGGTGGCGACGGAACAGGGATACGGAAAACGAACAGAAGTCATCCAGTACCGGGCGCAGAAACGGGCAGGCAAGGGGATCATGACCATGCGGACCACGGAAAAGGTGGGCAAGATGGTGAGCATCATGGAGGTGGTGGACACGGATGACCTCATGATCATAACGGATCGCGGCGTACTGATCCGGCAGCCCGTCTCCAAGATCCGTACCATCGGCCGGGTGACCCAGGGAGTGAAACTTATCCGGCTGGACCCCAAGGACCATATCTCAACCGTAACGCGGGTGGTTCAGGACGAATCGGAATCGTGATTGACCCAGGGGCCCTGAGTTCGATCCGCGAAGGGATTGACAGGGCTCGCAAGCGGGCGGGACTCGAAGATGCTCCCCCCGTGGAAATCGTAGCGGTCACCAAAGGGTTTCCCAAGGAAGCCATCGACAGTGCCTACCGGGCCGGCCTCAGATCCATAGGTGAAACACGGGTGCAGGAGGCCGGGGAAAAAATGGATCGATTACCGGAACTTCCCGGGTTAACCCTGCGGATGATCGGCCACCTTCAGTCTAACAAGGCCCGGAAGGGTGTCTCCCTGTTCGATACCATAGATTCTGTGGATTCTGTCAAGCTGGGCAAGCGTATCTCCAGGATTGCCTCGCAACAGCGTACGGTGATGCCTGTACTTCTTCAGGTAAACACGGGGGGCGACCCGGCCAAGTTTGGATTCTCCCTCAATGACGTGGGTGACTTGATCGAACTGGTTCACCTGCCGGGAATCAGGGTCGAAGGACTCATGACGATTGGGGCCCTCACAACCGATACGGAAGAGACACGGCGTACGTTCCGTCGTCTCCGCCAGTTGAGAGACCAACTGAATGAACAGCTGGCACCCGGTGTAAGGCTTCATCACCTCTCCATGGGAATGACCGCCGATTTCAAGATAGCGGTGGAGGAGGGAGCCACCATGGTGAGAATCGGAACGGCCCTGTTTGGTCCAAGACCTGCCTGAAAACAATAGGCAGATGGCAGCCGGCAGGTGGCAGTAAGGAGATCCCGGGGCCAAGGAATAGCACGCGGATTTATCCGGGTGATTGATGGGCGCAGATTCAGAAAATCCTTCTAGCATCCAACGTCCAGCCTCAATCGTTTTCTACCTGCCGCGCCGACCGGGTTCCTACGGGAATGCATTCGCCTTTCAAGCTGATGAAGCGGCAAGAGATTTTGGTCACGATCTGTGGATCCGCCAAGGGATGTCCATTATCTCACCGGTGGAGATTTCCCTGGAGGTGTTTCATCCTCGCAATTTCTTGAAGATCCGGGACAAGTGGTCCGCCACCAGGATATGGCTGGTGGATCGCGTGCGCGGACCGTTGCCCCTTATTCAGATCGTGGACCACCGGAACCTCTCGGGACAGAATCCCTTAAGGGGAGAAACGCCCATGGGTCACCGCCCCCGATTTCCCGATGTGAGCAGGTTGTACCTGCGCAGCGATCTAGGTCTGCCTCGGGGGATCGTGACCACCGTTGGTCCGGAGCGGTTTCACGAAGAGGAAATCAATGAGGGTTCCGAGGTGAGTGCCCTGGTGGCCCTCTCCGCTGACTATGCGGGACTGGAGGTGGTGGGGATTGGGTGGAACGACCACGCAGATCCAAACGGTGAACTTCTGGGACACTTTGTCGAGGAAGCAGTGAACAGAGGGCGGTCACCCTGAGCTTCTTTCTGTCACCCTGAGGCTTTTTTACCCTGAGCCTGTCGAAGGGTGACCCCACCATTTAGGACCTTTCCGAAAAAAAGCAAAGCCCCAAGTGGGGCTTTGACCTTCTGTCTCTGTCTTGGGACAGTGTCCGAGTTACGAGATCTTCACTTCCAGAGCCTTTTCTTCAACCGGCTTGGTCCGGGGGACCGTAATGGTCAGGACGCCATCCTTGTAAGCGGCCTTGACGTTCTTGTCATCCACCACGTCCTCGGGCAGGCGGAAAGACCGCGAGAAGCGACCATATGCCGACTCTCTGTGGGTGTAGTGTTTGCCCTCTTTGGAGTCTTCGACCTTTTTCTCGCCCGATACCGTCAGAAGCCCATCGTGTACGGTTACCTTGAAGTCGGATTTCTTCATCCGGGGCGCTTCCACATGGACCTCGTAGGCGTTGTCCTTCTCGATGACGTCGAACGCGGGAACCCAGTCAACATCGGGGAAAAGGGTGTTCGCCCAGGCCCCGGTCAAGAAGCTGTCGAAGAAGCGATCGAAGTCGTCAAAGGGAGTCAAGAATCTCGCTCTCGGTGTCCACTTGATGAGTGTCATGGTAGTTCCTCCTTATCTTTATGTTTCTTGAAAGATTTCATCTTCATCAAACACGCACCCCGTTAGGGGCAACAACGGTGCCATCCGGGCCTCTTTGGCAATTCGTCAGAGGACCACCGAACTCATGGCACAGTCCTATGAAACTTTGGCAAGTCCTGAGGGATGAGTTGGTTCGAGATGGCAGAATAAACCGGTGACGGTCGCTCCCAAGGTGGTTTTCGCTTTACTTTTAGTGTCGAATGTCCGAATTTGATTCGTTACGGGGTTGTGACAATCGGCTCTTATCAGAATGGACAGGGGAAAAAGGGGAATCCAGCCGGCTTTGAGCCTTAATCCTTGAGATGAAGTACACCGGGTACCAGCTGGTTGGACTTGTCCTGTTGCGTGTTCTTATCGGCTGGCATTTCTTTTATGAAGGGGTGGCCAAGATCTTGAATCCTTATTGGTCTTCAGCCGCCTACCTGTTTGATTCCAAGTGGATTTTCTCTGGTCTTGCCAAGTCCATTGTCTCCAGCCCGGCATTGTTGACGTGGGTGGACAAGCTCAACATGTGGGGACTCGCCCTCATCGGTTTTGCCTTGATCGTGGGCCTGCTCGGGCGGTGGGCGAGCATGGCCGGGATGGGTTTGATTCTCGTGTATTATCTTTTTGCCCCACCCTTGGTGGGACTGGACTACTCCAAACCGGCGGAGGGGAGTTACTTGATCGTGAACAAGAACCTCATTGAAGCGTGTGCTCTGTTCGTCTTGACCCTTTTTCCAACGACCCATGTCATCGGTCTCGACAAACTCCTTTTTGGCAAAGGCGTCGTGAAACAGGGGAGTCATACACCATGAATCGACCCAAGAACCCTTCCAGGGAAGAATCGAAGAAATCAGCGGGGGAAAGCACCGACTTCGAGCGAAGGGAAATCCTCAAAGGGCTGGCCACTCTGCCCGTGGTTGGCCTTTTCTTCTATAACGTATGGAAGAAGCGGAGGTTGGAGCGGTTGAAACGTTCGAGCCTTCTGGCGGATTTGATTGCCGATCGCCAGGCGCCGGCGGTGGTGACTCCAACGGCCCGGGGGGAGCATCTGAGGCTCGGGATCATTGGCTACGGCGGCCGGGGAGAGCACCTGGTGAGGGCCGCCGGTTTTGCTCATCCAGATTGGGTGGAACAGAAGGCTTCCGATGCGAAGAAGGACAAGCTTGATAAAGCTTTTGAGACTTTTATGCAGCAAGAAGATTTGAACGTCAGCCTGGTGGGAGTCTGTGATCTTTTCGATGTCCGGGCAGAAAGGGGGTTGGCGGCGTCTTCGAATGAGATTCGACCGGGGGGCAAGCCCAGAGAAGGGGCGAAAAGGTATGGCCACTATACCGAACTTTTGGAGAGTGACGAGATCGATGCGGTGATCATTGCCACCCCTGACCACTGGCACTCCAGAATCGCCATGGATGCGGCCGGAGTGGGCAAGCATGTGTACTGTGAGAAAGCCATGACCCGAACCTTCCCGGAGGCGGTGGAAATGTACCATACGATCAAGAAGTCGGGCATCGTCTTCCAGCTGGGTCATCAGAACCGTCAGGTGGAAACCCATGAGCATGCGAAACGGATCGTGGAGGAAGGTCTTCTGGGTCCTGTCACCCTGGTGGAAGTCACGACCAACCGCAATTCGCCCTGGGGAGCATGGGTGTGGGACATTCACCCCCGTGCCAGTGAGAAGACTATTGACTGGGCCACATTTCAGGAGCCCGCTCCCCACAAGATCCCGTTCGGCCAAGAGGCTCTGGAAAGATTCTTCCGCTGGCGCATGTGGTACGATTACGGAACGGGCCTATCGGGGGACCTGTTTTCTCACGAGTTTGACGCCGTTAACCAGATTATGGGTTTGGGCATACCCAAGTATGCCGCGGCCACCGGAGGGATCTACTTCTACAAGGACGGCCGGGATGTTCCCGATGTGTTTCAAGCCAGTCTCGAGTACCCTGACAGGAATCTCACTCTTCTGTACAGCGCTACCCTGGCCAACGGGAACAACCGGGGCAATGTGTTTATGGGGCACGATGCCACCATGCAGATTGGGGGGGCGGCTGACGATTTTGCTTTCAGCGGGCTCACTGTAAGGGCCGACGCCGAATCGACCCGGTACAGGGAAAAGCTGGAAAGCGGCGTGATCAATCCTTCCCTTCCCCTTTACACCTACGCCCCGGGCTCCAAGCAGATCGACGGCATTACTTCGCCTACGGCCAAGTACTTCGCCTCCAAGGGTTTGGTATATACGTACCGGGAAGGGAAGCGCGTCGACCCCACCCATCTTCATGTGAAAGATTGGCTGGTGTCCATCCGGAACGGAACCCAGCCGAAGTGCGACATCGAAATGGGGTTCCAGGAGGCCGTGGCCTGTCACATGACCACGGAGGCCTATTTGAGAGGTAAGCGGGTCGAGTGGGATCCCCGGAAGAATCAAATCGTCTGACAGAGCAGGTCGATCCGTGGGAGTGAAGGCTCGCTTAGGCACCATGATGTTCCTCCAGTACGCTATCTGGGGGTCCTGGGCACCCGTTCTTTCGGCGTACCTGCTGGAAGACCTCCAGTTCACCGGGTTCCAGGTGGGTGCCATCTATTCCGTTTTGCCCCTGGCGACGATTGTCGCCCCCTTTCTGGGAGGGCAGTTGGCCGACCGATGGGTTGCCTCCGAAAAACTGATCGCGTTCCTCCAGTTCACAGGGGGCATCCTGCTCCTGATCATGTCCCAGGCCACGGACTATCCGGTCATGCTGGGACTGATGTTCGTTTATTGTCTTCTGTACGCCCCCACCCTGGCCATCACCAACTCCATCGCCATGATCAACTTGGGGGACTCCGAGGAAGAGTTCGGGGGTATCCGGGTATGGGGCACCCTGGGGTGGATCGCTGCCGGTTGGTTGCTGACGGCGTGGCGGTCGGTGGGTGAAAGTCTTATGTTCAGGGGAGATACCCTGATGCTGGCGGGGATATTCTCGGTGATCATGGGCATTCAAGCCCTCATCCTTCCCCATACTCCCCCGAAGAAGGAAGGGGTGAACCCTCTGGCCTTTCTGGAAGCCCTCAGGATGCTGAAGGACAAGAACTTCCTGATCTTCATGGGCATCACCTTCGTGGTGGCCACGGAACTGGAGTTCTACTACATCCTCACGGCCCCCTTTCTCCGGTCCGAAGGGATAGGCTTGTCGGATAAGGTGGTCCCTGCGGTTATGACCATCGCCCAGATCGCTGAGATCTTCGTCATGGCCTATTTGCTGTCGCGTTTCTTAAAAAAGTACGGGATGCGCACCACGCTGGCTTTCGGCGTTTTGGCCTGGCCCTTGCGTTATATCATCTTTGCCATCGGTCGGCCCGCCTGGCTGGTGATTGCCTCCCTGACCCTTCACGGCTTCTGCTACGTCTTTTTCTTTGTAGCTGCCTTTATCTATGTGGATAAGGAGGCACCGCGAGATATCCGGGCTTCGGCTCAGAGCCTGATTGCTATCGTGGCCCTGGGCCTGGGACGCTTTCTGGGGAGCCTGTTCGCGGGGCAGATTCAGACCCTGTTTACCGATGCCTCCGGAGTGACGAACTGGACCAACACATTCATCGTTCCGTGCGTGTTGACCATCCTGTCCGCGGCGGCCTTCCTTGTTTTCTTCCGGGAAGAGAAAAAGCCACTGGCAGTGGCGGTAGGAGCCGATGCCCCCGAAGACGCAGGATCAAGCGGATGAACGACCAGAGGTTGGGTATAGGTTTGATCGGTGGCGGATTCGTTTCCCGTTTTCACGTCCGGTCACTCAAAGGCGTTCGGAATGCCGACATTCTGGGTGTGGTCTCCAGAACAAAAAAGTCCGCGGAGGAAACTGCCTCTCTGGCCCGGCAGACCGGGGTGGGAGAGGCGAAGGTATTCAACTCCATCACCGAGATGGTGGCCGAACCATCCATCGGGGCGGTGTGGATATGTTTCCCCAATTTTGCCCGGCTGGAGGTTATGGAAGAGATCGCCCAGGCCGTGGAGTCGGGCAAGGGAGAGTTGACAGGGGTTGCGTGTGAGAAACCGCTGGGACGAAACGCTGCCGAAGCCCGAAAAATGCTTGAACTGGCTGAGAGGGTGAACCTCCTGGACGGATATCTGGAAAACCAGGTCTTTGCTCCGTCCGTGACCCGGGGAAAGGAGATCATCTGGGCGAGGGGCGCTGCCACCACTGGCCGTCCCTATCTCGCCCGGGCTTCGGAAGAACACAGCGGTCCCCACATGCCCTGGTTCTGGGAGGGCGAGCTTCAGGGGGGTGGTGTCCTGAATGATATGATGTGCCACTCGGTGGAGACGGCCCGCTATATGCTCACTCCCCCAGGCGCGGACCGGGAGGCGTTGACTCCGGTCAGCGTGAACGCCTACGCCGCCTGTCTGAAATGGCAGAGACCGGAATTCGCAGATCACCTCTCGAAACTGAGCCAGGGCAGAATCGACTACCTGAAGCGTCCGGCAGAAGATTTCGCCCGTTCCCTGGTCGAATACAGGTCTGACCAGGGGCTAAAGGTCGTGGTGGAAACCACCACGTCCTGGTGCTTCGTAGGGGCAGGGCTGCGACTTAGTATGGAGCTTCTTGGGCCGGAGTATTCCATGTTTGTCAATACACTCGATTCGGATTTACAGATTTTCCTGAGCCGAAACGTGAAGGGTTCGGAAGGTGAAGATCTGGTGGAAAAACAGAACGCCGAATCGGGCGTGATGCCCGTGGTGAGCAGCGAGACCGAGGTCTACGGATACACGGCCGAAAACCGGCATATGGTGGAGTCGTTTCTGGCGGGGAAACGCCCAAGGGAGAACTTCGCGGACGGCGTCAATGTCACCGAGCTACTCATGACCGCCTACATGAGCGCTGAGCAGGGGAAAACCATTCCGTTTCCACCTCCGGGGCTGGGCTCATTCGTCCCGGCGGTGGCAAAAGGAGAATGGAATCCAAGAGACGACTAGAGGAAAACCCATGATCATACGATCTTTAGCCGTTCTTCTCGTGGCGGCAGTGTTGACGGGGCTGTTCCGGTCAGGCCGGGAGGGTTTTGAACGGATTCTCAAGGAGGAAAAGGGGGTCTTTTCAAAACAGGGGTGGAATCACTACGGACCCGGGTATTTTGAGCTGGACAGAACCAGGGGGGTTCTGAAATCCAGGGGAGGAATGGGACTCTTCTGGTACAGCGCCAGGAAGTTTCGTGACTTTGTGCTGGAGCTCGATTTCAAGTGCATGGAGCCGGAAGCCAACTCGGGGGTATTCTTGAGAGTTCCCGAGATGCCGGCCAATGATGACTACATCTATCATGCCTTTGAGGTACAGATCAACGATGCAGCGGAAGGTGTCCATAAGACGGGCGCTGTCTATGATGCCCAGGCTCCGGGGAAAGATGCTTCCAAGCCCACCGGAGAGTGGAACCATTACAGGATTACCTTCAGGGGAAAGCAGATTGAGGTGGAATTGAACGGGGAAAAGATTCTCGATTGGGAAGCTGAACCCAGGGGGAAGGTTCTCGATTTCGCGGAGGAAGGCTACATTGGGCTACAGAACCATGACTGGGAAACCTCAGTCCATTTCAAGGATATCTTCATCAAAGAGCTGAAATAATCCTCACCTTTCCCTGATCTGAAAGCCTGAACTTGCAGTCCATCTGAATCCGTTTTCGCCCTCTCTTAAGAAGAGCAATGCCTCTACCCCATCGAGAGTTTCAACCAGCCGGAGACCCTGCTGTTGTCCCATGACCATCAGGGCCGTGGCCAGGGCATCGGCATCGGTACAGTGGGGGGCGACAACGGTGGCGGAGGCTACCCCAGTCTGGGCAGGATACCCCGTGCGGGGATCGATCTCATGGGAGAAGACCTTTCCATCGATTTCAAAGAAATTTCTGTAATCTCCGGATGTGGCCATGGCGGCATTGTCCAGTTCGTATGCCCAGGCGCCTCCGGAGGAGAAGAAAGGTGGACGTTCAATGGCAATGGCCCACGGCCTGCCGCGGGCGTTTTTTCCCATGGCCCGGACTTCTCCTCCGATCTCTACCATCATGCGGCTAATGGACAGGGATCGCAGATAGCTGAACAGGGCATCCACCCCAAAGCCCTTGGCAATGGCGTTGAGATCGAGCATGAGGAGCGGGTCCTTTTTTGTCAGGACACCCTCTTGAACCTTCAGCTTCCCGTGTCCGACGTGGGAGAGCCGTCCCGTGATCTCCTGTGCGCTGGGGAAAGAATAGGAGAATGATGACCTTTCCTGACCCGGGCCAAATCCCCATAGAAAAAGAAGGGGGAACACTGTAATATCGAAGGCACCGTCTGTCTCCTGGGACCAGTGAAGGGCCCTCGAAACCACGAAAGCAAACTCTTTGGACACCGGGAAAGGGTCCCTCGATCGCCAATCGTTGAATGTGGAAATCTCGCTGTCTCGAAGGTACGTTGACATCTGACCATTGACCCGGTCCAGAACCGAATCGATACCGGCCTGGAGGACATCGACCCCCAGGGCTAACTTGGTTGAGGGGCGACACGTGATGCGGTAGGTGGTTCCCATCGTTCTACCGGTCAAGGTGAGGAAGTAGGGATCTTCCCCACAGGAGGAGAAAAAAATTGAAAGCAGGGACAAAACAGCCAGGTGGCGGAAGAAAAGCCTCCTGGTGAGTGGTGCAGGTAACGGAAAATTCATGCTCACGATACAAACCTGTCAGAAGCTATGAAAAAACTACCCAGAAGGGAATTCCTAAAAACCTCGGTCAAGCTTGCCGGGGGGATAGCTCTCTGGGAATTCTCGGGGTCCCCATATCGGAGGTATTCCGGTCCAATGCCGTTCAAGATATCTTTGGCCGAATGGTCCTTACACCGATCGCTACGATCCGGTCAGATCGACCACCTTGATTTCGCCCCTATTGCCAGAGGCCGGTTTGGTATTGACGCCGTGGAATACGTGAACACGTTTTTCTTCGACAAAGCGCGGGACATGAGTTATCTGACGAGGATGAAGCGCCGGGCACAGCACGAGGGTGTAAGGAGTCTGCTGATCATGTGTGACAGAGAGGGAAATCTGGGAGATCCTGACCGGTCTGCCCGTCAGAAGGCGGTGGAGAACCACACCAAATGGGTAGAGGCGGCCCGTTTTCTCGGTTGCCATTCCATACGGGTGAATGCCCGGAGCGATGGGACCTACGAGGAGCAAATGAACCTGGTCGTGGATGGACTCAGGAGATTGACAGAATTCGGCGCGCGCAACGGCCTCAACATCCTGGTGGAAAACCACGGGGGACTCTCCAGCAACGGCCGTTGGCTGTCGGAGGTCATCAGAAGGGTGGATCACCCACGCTGTGGGACGTTACCCGATTTCGGAAATTTCCGGATCGATGATGACCGATGGTACGACCGGTACCAGGGAGTCGGAGAGCTGATGCCCTACGCCAGGGCGGTAAGCGCCAAGAGTCATGATTTCGATGCGGAGGGAAACGAGATTCATACCGATTACACCCGGATGATGGGAATCGTTCTCGATGCCGGGTATGACGGCTATGTGGGCATCGAGTACGAGGGAGACGGGTTGAGTGAGGGTGAGGGGATTCTGGCCACGAAGAAACTTTTGGAGAAAGTGGGAAGAGCCTACGCCAGGAATCGGAACGAAACCCGTCAAAGTCGGGGCTAGGAAGAGGGAGCGGGCATTCTCATAGGACGTCAAAGCCTTTCATTGTTAGCGTGCCTTGCTTTCATTGCCTGCGGGCGACCTGAGCCAGGAAGAGGGGGCTACACGATTACGTTTTGGTCTTCCAACAACCCCCATGAGGTTGCCCACGCCAGGGAAATTGTGGACGCATGGAACGAACGGTACCCGGAATGGAAAGTCAGGCATCAGCCTATCCCGGAAGGAAGATCCAGTGAAGAGGTAGTGCTGGCGGCGATCGTCGGCGGAACCACGCCTGATATCTACTCAAATCTGTGGCCAGGAGCGGTTCCCCAGTATGTGGGGGCCGATGTGTTAGTCAGGCTCGACACCTTTCCTGATTTCCACAAAGTCTACTCGGAGAGAATTCCAGAAACGAATTATGGTCAATTTCAATCCAGGGACGGTGCCTTTTACCAGATGCCCTGGAAGTCAAACCCCATTGTGCTTTTCTACAATAGGCGCCTATTCGAGGAAGCTGAAGTCAGCCCACCCCTGAGGACCTATTCCGACTATTTTGAGGCAGCAAGGAGGTTGACCAGGGATACGAACGGCGATGGATACCTTGACCGCTGGATGATGGATATCGACGTCAATGTTGAATGGAGGCACCGCTTATTCGACTTCTATACCCTGTTTATCGCCGCTACGGGAGGGAAAACACTCATCGATTCAGAGGGCAAGATTGCCTTCGATGGCCGTGAAGGAGTGGCCGTGTTTGATTTTATCCGGCGGGGGTTTCAAGAGGGGTACTTTCCCAATGCATTCTTCCAGGGAGATGTGTTCGTGCAGGAAAAGGTGGCGACCCATATGGGGGGTCCATGGGCCCTTGCGCAGATCGAAAAGTTCAAACCCGAGGGTTTTGAGTACGGAGTGATGCCTGTTCCGGTCCCCGACAGCTATGCGGGAGACTCATTCACGTATGGGGACCCGAAGAACATCTGCATATTCTCATCAGCGGAGCGCCCCGCCATCGCCTGGGAATTCGTCAAATTCATGGTAAGCCGGGAAAACGACGTCCGGCTTCTGGAGCTTACCCATCAATTGCCCATCAGGAAGGGGCTGTTGTCGGATCCTGCGTTTAAGGAGTATTTTTCGCTACATCCTCAGTACAGGTTCTTCGCGGAAATGATTCCGAACACGGTTGGGCTCGACCAATCGATCTACCTGCTGGAAATACTGGATATCATTTCCCAAGAATTCGATGCTGCCTGCCTCCATCAGATTAGGTCCAGCCAGGAAGCTCTCCGACACGCCGCCCACAGGACCAGGGTCCTTCTGGAAAGGGAGGGCTCGTAGTTGGATCATCCGTCCAGAACGGGGTGGGCATTTTCCTCTCCTTATGTTCTGTTTTTCCTTGTGTTTTCTGTCTATCCGATTCTTTTCTCATTCACCCTGGTCTTTCACCGGTGGAACATTATCAGCCCCATGCATTTCATCGGTGCCGAGAATATTCGTTACCTGGTTCATGATCCCCTCTTTTTCAAGTCCCTTGGAAATACCTTTTGGTTTCTAGCCATTCACATCCCCCTGCAGGTTGCCATATCGTTGATACTTGCCAACGCATTGAACGAAAGAATTCGAGGTGTTACCTTCTTCCGGGCTTCCTTCTTTCTGCCCGTAGTGATCTCAGGAGTGGTGGTGACTATCTTGTGGAAATACCTGTATTCCACCGAAACGGGTTTGATAAACGCTCTTCTGCTGAAACTTGGGGGACCCAAATTCCCGTGGCTGACCAGCCCGACCTGGGCCATGCCGTCCATTGCCGTGATGGCCACGTGGAAAAACGTGGGACTGTACACGGTTTTGTTCCTTGCTGGTTTACAGGGGATCCCAAAACATCTGTATGAAGCGGCGGATCTTGACGGAGCATCAAAACTTCAACAGTTCCTCCATATTACCGTTCCCGTGTTGAATCCTATTGTGGTTCTGGTGGTCATTCTGTCCACGATCAACGGGTTCAACCTTTTTATTGAGCCCTATGTCATGACGGGGGGCGGGCCGGTCAACAGCACCTTATCGGTGGTTCTGTATATCTACCGGCAGGCCTTCAGCTTTTACAAGATGGGATACGCGGCTACCGTGGGCTTTGCTCTGGCCCTCATGATGCTTGGCGTTACCCTTATTCAGAGGCGGGTTCTTGAGAGGGAGTGGTGAATGTCCCGGGGACGATTAAGCCAGCTGATCCGCTATACTCTCCTGGTCCTAGGCGCCCTCTCCTTCCTGTATCCGTTCATCTGGATGGCCTTTTCCACAGTGAAACCGGAAGGCGAGATTACGAACCTGTCCCTATGGCCGTCGCAGTTCACCGCGGATAGCTACCGGGCCGTATTCGAAAAGATTCCCATCCTGAGGGCGTTCCTCAACAGCCTTCTTGTTTCGTCGGCCATAACGGCATCGGTACTGGTATTCACCTCCATGGTCGGGTACGCTCTGGCGTACCTGGACTTCAAAGGGGGCCGGATCCTTCTCCTTCTGATTCTGTTTACCATGATGATCCCGTTTCAGATTACCCTGATCCCAACCTACATCCTGATTGTCAAGTTTGGCTGGACCGACTCCTACGTAGGGCTCATTGCCCCCTTCATGGTTAGCGGGTTGGGAATTTTCCTGTTCCGGCAGTATTTTCAGTCCATCCCCAAAGAATTAATCAACGCGGCCCGGATGGACGGTGCCGGTGAAGCCGCTATCCTCTTTCGCGTTGTGTGGCCCAACGCACTTCCCGCCATTGTTACGGTGGGAATCCTCACCTTTCTAACCTCCTGGAACGAGGTCCTGTGGCCCCTGATCGTGGTCCGGGAACAATCAGTCATGACCATGCCGCAGATGGTGGCGCTGTTTGCGATAGGTGGAGCCGCAGAACACCAGCAAGGTGTCATTCTTGCATCCGCCATGCTACTGGCGAGCCCCGTCACCCTGGTGTATGTATACTTCCAGAGGTATTTTATTGAAAGCATGGCCACGTCTGGATTGAAAGGATAGGTGACACTCCTAAGAATGAAACTGACACGCCTTGCCAAAGAGCCCATACTGAAGCCGCTGGATCATCACAGATGGGAAAAGGGAGCGGTGTTCAACCCAGGAGCCGTCTTTCATAACGGGTCGTTCCACCTGATTTATCGGGCCACGGACATGGGTCCCCACGAACGATTCGGTCCCTACACGAACAGTCTAGGCTATGCCGTCAGCATGGATCTGGTCAACTGGGAGCGTTCGGACAACCCCATCCTGGAACCCAGGGCCCCCCAGGAGGCAAGGGGGCCGGAAGACCCGCGCATCGTGGAGTTGGACGGATTGTTCTACATGGTGTACTGTGGATTTGGGGGCCGTTTCGACGGGGATTATCGACTCTCTATGGCCACATCCGAGGATCTTGTGCACTGGGAGAGGCGGGGCGTCATGTTGGACGAGGAGAACAAGAACGGGGCCCTGTTCCCCGAAAGGATTGACGGGAGGTACTGCCTCCTCCACCGTCGGCATCCGGACATTTGGTTGTGTTTTTCCGACGACCTGAAGACGTGGGAACATCACAGGAAAATCATGTCACCTCAACCGGGAACGTGGAATCACAAGAAAATTGGGATCGCGGGCCCCCCCATAAAGCTAGAAGGACGGTGGCTTCTTCTGTTTCACGGCGTAGATTCGCAATGGACCTACCGGCTGGGCGCTGCCCTGCTGGATTATGAGGATCCTGGTCGAGTGGTGGCCAGGCAGGCGGAGCCGATCCTGGAACCAGAACTCGAATGGGAGAGGAACGGGTTTGTTCCCCAGGTCGTTTTCTCCTGTGGCACCGTCAGGAAGGATGACCGGATCTATTGTTTCTACGGGGGTGCCGATACGGTCATCGGTGTGGCCTGTGTCGACAGCCAGGAGGTAACTTTTGACGACGAAAGCTGGCTAGTCTAACTTGCACCCTTTGATCTTTCTTGTCCTTTTCCCCTTCCCGGGTCTGTCTGACGGACCTCCTGTCTCACCGGTGAATCTGTCTCATGCCCTGTCCCTGGTTGACAGCATGGAAGTCGCGGGTGAGAAGATTACCTTCATGTGGGTCTATTCCCCGTTTCCAGACTATGAGCCCACGGAGGCACCGGGAGAGGGAATCGCCTGTGTGGACGATGTGGGTCGATTTATGGAGGTTTTGGAGAAGGAGATTCTGACCTATGACCGCAAGGAACTCCTCCCCATTGCCAGGGGAATGACGCGGTTCCTGCTCTATCTTAGCAGAGAGGATGGGTTGTGGCACAACTTTCTCCTGGCGGATGGACGCATCAACAGGTCCCATCCGAACAGTGTGGCAGAGTTTGGATGGTGGGCCATTCGAGGATTGAGAGGACTGGCGGCGGCCTATGCGATCTTCTCCCCCAGGCCCGCAGACAGGGATCTCATACATCGGGTTGAAGCCCGAATCAAGGCCGCCGAGGTTCACATCGGGCATTCCGTGGAACGTTACCCGTTACTGGAAGAGACCACACTGGGAATGCGCCCGGCATGGCTGGTGAAGAACGCGCCCGATATGAATAGTGAATTACTGATACCGCTCACAAAACTTCACCGTACGGGCCGATTCGACTATTATGGAATCATTAAGAAGATATCGGAAGGACTGATGGGCTATCAATACACCGCACCGGGGCATCCCCTGAACGGGATGTATCTCTGTTTTGATAACATCTGGCATAATTGGGGAAACGGCCAGGCGTATGGCCTTCTTGAAGCATTCCAGGTCACCCAGGATTCTGCTCTCCTTGCAAGCGTTGAACGGTGGGCAGATTCTTTCGTCCCTTTCTTGCTTGAGAGTAACTATCCCCGTAGAATCGTGATGAGGGGAAACCAGACGTATACGGCGAGATCCGTTCCTCAGATAGCCTATGGGTTCTCGTCCATCTACCGGGGGCTCAGGTCCCTGGCCGACATCACAGGGGAAAAGACCTATGTTGAACGTTCAGATAAGGTATTCCAGTGGTTCAAAGGGGCTAATATTGCGCGTACTCAGATGTACCAGCCTGAAACCGGGGTGTGCTTTGATGGTATCGATGGGCCGAAATCAGTGAACAGGAATTCCGGAGCGGAGTCAACCATAGAATGTTTACTGACCATCGGGATGAGAGGATTGTTCTGATCCGTTGTTTTCCTGGACACGCAGGGTGTTTTCTCCCTAACTTTTTTGCCGTAAGGACGAAAAAGGAGCCGGGAGGCATGACAGGATCCTTTCGAAAACTGTTGTATATTGTAGGCGGAGTCATACTTGTGGGCTCTGCCATCGTCAAGTGGGTGAGTATCACCCCACGATTGGAAGGGTCCAGTATACGATTTGTGGATCACAGGGAGCAGGCGGGAATAGATTTCACCCATTTCGCAGAGCGGCCCCGGTGGTGCGAGATCGGACCCACGGTGAGAGGCACGGCTACCAATGAAGGGCTAAAACTGGTTTTCCGTGAAGAGAAGGAGTTCTGGAAATCGAGAGGCAGGCTTCTGACCCTGGAAGAGTTTGCCCACGTTCACCTGATTAAGATGAACGGTTCGGGAGGTGCCTGGCTGGACTACGACCGGGACGGAGACTGGGACCTTTACCTGGTGAACTGTCAGGGGGGTGGGGAAGTGACCAACGCCCTTTATGAAAACAGGGGAAATGGCACGTTCTCACGCCGGACTTCCGACTGTGGGGTTCTCGACCCAGGGGAAGGGATGGCCGTCTCTGTTGCAGACTACAATAACGACGCGTATCCCGATCTTTTTGTCACCAACTACGGTGATTTCCTCCTCTACCGGAACGACAGAGACAACACGTTCACGGACGTGACAGATGAAGCCTTTCCTGAAGGAGTCAAAGATCGGTGGTATGGTGGATCTTGCTGGGGAGATTATGATCGAGACGGGAATCTTGATCTGTACGTACTGGGTTATGTGGACTTTTCCCATCGGCCCCGGAACACGAGCCTCCGATTCCCCATGGACTTTGGGGGCGTTCCGAACACTCTGTACCGGAGCAACGGGGATGGAACGTTCACCGATGTAACCGATCTGGCGGGGTTGGTGGACGCCGCCCGCAAGTCTATGCAGTGTACTTTCAACGACTTCAACGGCGACGGCTGGCCCGACCTGTTCGTGACAAACGATACGGATGCCAACGGCCTTTACCTCAATAGAAAAGATGGAACATTCAAAGCGTTCTCGGGGCCCAGCGGTCTGAGTACCACCGACGGGAGCATGGGAGTGGCTGTGGGCGACTTCAATGGCGACGGCAAGGTTGACCTTATCTACACCAATTATGCGGCCGAAGTGAATGTTCTGGCCCAGTTGGAAGACAACGAGAGCTCAAACGACGGGGAGGTCAGAAACGCCATTTTTGTTCACCAATTCGATTCTCCCATGGTCCATAAGCTGAGTTGGCCTGCCGTGAGTTGGGGAACAGGACTTTTCGATCTGGACAACGATGGAGACTTAGACCTTTTCTTCGCCAACGGACATCTGAACTCGGTCAGCGGGGACAACCGCATGTTGAACCTTCTTTTTGAGAACGATGGCCATGGACGATTCTTTGACATTTCTGAACCCTCCGGGATATGGGACACGGGAAAGCGAATCTACCGTTCCGCCCTTTTTGCCGACTATGACAATGACGGAAGAGTGGATATCTATGTGACCAACAACGGCCAGCAGATTGAGGACGGGAAGGGAAACGTCATGGACCACCCGGATCGAGGTATCGGTGTGTTGTACAGAAACGTTTCAAAGGCCCGTAACAACTGGCTCAAAGTGAGACTTGAAGGAGAACAGTCCAACCGGGATGCGTACGGGTCCACAGTAGAGGTGACGGCGGGGGATCTCGTTCAGAGTCAACCTTTGATCTCCGGATCCGGCTACTTTTCCAGCAACGCCAAGGAACTGTACTTCGGCCTGGGCAGAAGAAGACAGGTGGATCGAATCAAGGTCATATGGCCCAGCGGCCACATTCAAACCTTCGAGAATATCCGGCCCAATCAGACGGTATACATTGTTGAGGGGAAAAATCTTGGAGAGAACACACTTGTCCCAGCCGGGACTTAAGCTATTACATGAGCGATAAGGCAAAGCCATGAAAAACGAACGTGATCAGGTTTTCAGGGTGAAGGAGTGGCAGCACGGATTGCTTCTGTTTACGTCGGGGCTGCTCTTTTTTGAGCTGTTGACAGGACTTTCCATCTATCTCCTTCCGTTTAGCATTTCGAACCAGATGATGGTCTTCTTGCACACGATCGTGGGGCTGGTATTCTTGATACCGTATACCTGGTATCAAATCCGGCACTGGCTGGTTTACCGGACCATCAAAATGTACCACATCAAGTTCACGGGATACGTCTCCCTGGTAGCCACTGTGGTGGCTGTCGTGAGCGGCCTCGTTTTGACGTTTCAAGCCGTCTTTCTCACCAGGATCGGCCAGGGTTGGGACCTGGTTCACATCGTTTCCACGTTTGCCCTCATCGGGGCGGTCCTGCCTCACGTGGTGGCCATCGTGATTCGCGATTATAGAGCGCGAAAAACCCGTGTTTTGCACCCGGTGTTGAAAGCGGAGGGTCGGTACGGGTTGAACACTCTGTTCGCTGTTGGGGCCCTTTTCGCTGTGGTAGCCCTTCTGGCATTTCTTTATGAACCGGTGGAACTGGTGAATCGGTTGCCCGATGACTACAGCTACCTGTACGGTCAGGACAGGCCCTTTGCTCCCAGTCTGGCCCGGACAAGCACCGGGGATGCCTTTGACGCTCGATCTCTGGGTGGATCCCAGACCTGCGGCACATCCGGTTGTCACGAGGACGTGGTGAAAGAATGGCAGGTAAGCGCTCACCGTTACTCCGCCATGGATCCGGCGTTTCAAGCCGTTCAGAACGTGATGGGAAAGCAGAACGGGCCTGAGTCGACCCGGTACTGCGGGGGATGTCACGACCCCATCTCCCTGTTTTCGGGAGCCAAGAACATTTTTGCCGAGGAGCTGACCAACTTGGTGGGCTATCAAGAGGGTGTCTCCTGCATCGTGTGCCATGCCATAAAAGAAACCGATCTCAAAGGAAACGCCAATTATGTCATCACTCAGCCACGGCGATACATGTTTGAGTTGCGCGAGGGCAAGACGGTGCAGTTTCTCAGGGACTTCCTGATACGTGCCTATCCGAGGCAACATGTGGAAAGCCTGCAGCATCGACTGTTCAAGAGTCCTGAATTCTGCGCTGCCTGTCACAAGCAGTTCATCGATCAGGAAATCAACAAAGTGGGCTGGGTTCAACTTCAAAACCAGTACGATAACTGGCGGAAGAGCCGGTGGAATCATCCGGAAGATCCTACGAAGACCATCGAATGCCGCGAGTGTCATATGCCACTGGTGGAATCCACCGATCCTGCCAGGGGAGATGCCCTGGATTACAACCGTACTCCCAAGGACAAAAAACATCGCAGCCACCGTTTCATAGCCGCGAATCAATTCGTGCCGTCCCTCCTGGACCTTCCAGGTGCGGATGAGCAGATTGCCCTGACGGAAAAATGGCTCCAGGGGAAAATCGAAATCCCTGAGATTTCTGAGAAGTGGAAGACGGGACCTGCAGTGCCCATCGAACTGCTGGTGCCGGAGATCGTTGAACCGGGTCAAGTCGTGAACATTCAAGTCTTGATCTCCAACAACAAGGTCGGTCACGACTTCCCTACCGGTCCCATGGATATCATCCAGGCTTGGCTTGAAGTTGTTGTGACGGATCAGGAGGGCAGGGAAGTTTTCGCCACCGGCCGCAGGGACGACAGGCACTTCATCGAACCGGGGTCTTTTGTTTTCAAGGCTGAGGCTGTCGATGAGTACGGCAATCTGATCGACAGGCACAATCTGTGGGAGATGGTGGGTGTGCGATACCGGCGGGTTATGTTTCCGGGCTTTTCTGACCAAGTGACATTCTCCTTTCTCAGCCCCGAGAGTGTGTCCGGGGTTGAGAAAGTTCAAGAGTTGCGGGTGACGGCGAAATTGATGTACCGAAAAATCAACCAATTCCTGCTGAACTTTCTTCTTGGTGAAGAGTCGGGTGTTACCGCCCCGGTTTCGCTGGTTTCTGAAGACACCAAGAAGATACAGGTCCGACCGATTACGACGTCCTAACCCTGTGCGGGTGACCCTGTCCCGCCGAAGACGTCTCGTCATCACAAGTGCTGTGGCCCTTCTCCTTTTCCTGGCCGGGGCGGCCGTGGTGGTCTGGCTACTCTCAAGGCCTGAAGCCCCGTACCGGCCAGGTGAAGAGATTGAAGGACTAACCGCCAGCCTCACTCGGTCCATACCGGGAGACTATCGCCCGGTCAGGTTCGTAGACGCCACGGAGGAAGCGGGCATCTCATTCCATCATTTCTCGGGAAAACGGACGAGCCAGCTTCCTGAGGATATGGGATCCGGGGCAGCCTGGGGGGACTACGATAATGACGGGTGGCTGGATCTTTTTGTCGTCAACGAAGTCGGTCCATTATCGCTGGAAGACATCCAATCCTCTCCGGCCCATTCGGCTCTGTATCATAACAGGGGGGATGGAACCTTCGACGAAGTGAGTGGCGACGCAGGTGTAGATTTCCGCGGCTGGGGCATGGCCGCTGCCTGGGGGGATTACGACAACGACGGGTGGACGGATTTGTTCGTATCATCGTACGGGGAAAACACCCTCTACCACAACAACGGGGACGGCACGTTCAGCGATGTTACCTACCCAGCGGGGATGGGCAGGCGGAAAGGTTTCTGGACCGGCGCCTCGTGGGCGGATTTCAACAGGGACGGGTTTCTGGACCTGTATGTTTGCGGGTATGTGCGGTATTCTCACCAGGACGCACTCCGATCGTCCATGCAATACGATGTTGAGGTTCCCGCAAGCCTCAATCCTTCCTCTTTCCAGCCGGAGCGGAACTTACTTTTCAGGAATAACGGGGACGGCACATTCTCTGAAATTGGAGCTCAGGCCGGGGTGGAAAACGTTCAGGGGCGGAGTCTCTCGGCAGCCTGGTCTGATTTCGATGAAGACGGCTGGCCTGACCTTTATGTTGCCAATGACGTTTCTGACAATGTCCTGTACCGGAACCTGGGCAATGAACAATTTGAAGAAATAAGCCATGGGTCCTGGGTAGCAGACTACCGGGGAGCGATGGGACTGGGCGTGGGCGACTGGGATGGGGATCTTGACATGGACATTTTCATTACCCACTGGATAGCTCAGGAAAATGCTCTGTACAGTAACCTCCGATCCCAGTTCGGGAAAGAATCACCGTCCTCTTTTATCAGGACGAAATTCATGGACGAAGCGGACCGCCATGGCCTGGGACAAATCGCCCTGGATTACATTGGATGGGGCACGTCTTTCTTCGACTTCGACAATGACGGAAGGCTGGATCTTTTCACCGTGAACGGAAGCACATTTCAGCAGAAAAAAGCACCGTGGCTTCTCGTGCCCATGCCGAACCAACTGTTCTGGAACGGAGGGGCCAGTGAAGGGTTCTATGACGTCTCTGAGGTGAGCGGAGAAATCTTTCAGCGTGAATACGTGGGCCGGGGAGCGGCGTTCGGCGATTATGACAACGATGGGGACGTGGACATATTTGTGGTCAACAATGGCGGACCCGGGATCCTTCTAAGAAATGAGGGGGGAAATCGAAACAACTGGTTAGAGGTAGCTCTGGAGGGGACGGAGAGCAACAGATCGGCTTTCGGGGCCAAGCTACGCCTCGTTGCGGACAGGACCGTTCAAATCCGTCAGATCGGGGCACAGCCGTCTTATTGTTCCCAGAACAGCTTGGTGGAGCATTTTGGTCTGGGATCTGCCTCCGGGGTGGATACCCTGGAAATCATCTGGCCCAGCGGAATTCGTCAGGCCTTCCATGACCTTGAAGCCAATCAGACCGTGCGAATCCTGGAGGGGAATGTCACCTATGAGGGAAGGTTTTCCTCCGAACGGGAGAGAGTTCGGCGTTTCTGGGAGATATACCGTAGCGCTACCGGCTACCGGGTTTCAGGACAACCGCGAAAGGCGGCCACTGCGTATGAACGGGCCCTTATGCTCAATGACCGGCACGAAGACGGGCTGTACTATATGGGGAACATGTACATGGAATTGGGAGAATATGGCAGGGCCCAGAAAGCCTGGGAACGACTGCTCCAGGTCAACCCCAGCAGCATCCGCGCACTCATTCAGTTAGGCAATCTTCACCTTCAGTTCGACCGGGAAGAACTTTTCGATATTGAGGCAGCCAAACACCGGTTTCTCATGGCCCTCAAGATCAACAAGGAAGAAACGACCTCTCTTATTCGTCTGGGGGAAATTGCCCTGATCGGGGGTGCCCTCGCCAAGGCACAGGGCTACTTTGACCCGGTGATCGCCTCCGACTATGAGAGCGCGGAAGCCTGTCTTCTCAATGGGTACATTGAGTGGAAAATGGGAAATTCAGCCAAAGCCCTATCCCTGCTGGAAAAAGCGGTGGCGCATTCACAGGTGTTGGAGCCTGCCCCGGGAAATGATGTCCCCCGGGAGGGGGACACCCGGACAGGAAAACCGCTCTTATTCCCGGAACGGGCCGAGGGCCCCTCTCCTTTCCGTGCGCACATGAGTGATTTAGGGGAGCTGGAGATTAGCGATGTCAGCCGGGTGTATGAAGGCAGGTACAAACAACTGGAAGACTTTCTGGGGGAAATCAGAAGGAAGATTCAATAATATCAAGAATCAAGAATCCAAGATTTGGCTTGACATTGCGTTAAGAACAATGATAATATCACAAAAGTTAAGGTGTGGGCACGAAAGCAGGGTGTGCTGGCAGACAACAGCCCAAGATCTCTCATCAGACGAGCATATTTTCCGGTGTCATCACCCGTCCACGGCAGGTTTCCGGCTGCCCACACCCTTCAGAACTGAGGGCTCGTAAGCTCCTTTGAGCATGCAATTGCTTAACTACCGTACAGAGAGAATACTGGTTTGGAACAGATGTCGCGTCTGTTTACCAAAAGGAGGTGCACAGTGAGGTTCAAAGTCCTTTTCGTTAGTCTGGCTGTAGCTTTGTTTGTTCTGGGGCAGGCATTCGGTCAGGATGGCCGCGTTTCGGGGCGTGTGATTTCCAGTGAGGACAGAGATCCCCTGATTGGTGTCAACATTGTGGTGGCAGGTACAGATATGGGTACCACAACGGACAGCGACGGGCGGTACCTCTTGGACGGAGTCTCCCCCGATGCCACCCTAGTCTTTTCCTACATTGGGTACCAGACAGAGGAAATCTCGGTTGCTGGACGGCAAGAGATTGATGTTGTCATGACCCCTCAGGCCCTTCCTGGGGAGGAACTGGTGGTGATCGGGTACGGCACTCAGCAGAGGAGAGACATTACCAGTTCCATCACCTCGTTGAAGGAGGGGAGTTTCACACAGGGTGCAACCACCGATATTCAGTCCCTGCTTCAGGCCCGGGTGCCAGGGGTGGTCGTCACCAGCAACAACGGTGAAGTTGGAGGCGAACCGCTGATCCGGATTCGAGGGGGTACATCTGTAACGGCCAGCAACAATCCCATGATTGTCATCGATGGTGTGCCTGTCAACAACACGTCGGCCCTGCCAGGCGGAACCGGAGAGGATATCAATGACGGTCCCCGGGACAATCCCCTGGGTATGTTGAACCCCAGGGATATTGCCTCCATCGATATTCTGAAGGATGCATCCGCGGCGGCTATATACGGTGCCCGGGGCGGCAACGGCGTGATTCTGATTACCACCAAGGAAGGATCGCCGGGAGTACCCGGTGGCCCTTCTCTGGTCTACGACGTCTACACCAGCTCTTCTAGCGTATCGAATAAATTAGACCTGATGAGCGCCAGCGAATACAAAGCGTACGCCCAGAAGGTCGCGAACATCATAGACGATACAACCAAGTTTGTGTATGATCCCGACGACTTCGGGACCGCAAACACGGACTGGCAGGATGCAATTTTCAGAACCGCCATCAGTCAGAATCACAATATTTCCTTCACCGGCGGCTCGGCTGCCACCCAGTACCGGGCTTCCTTGAACTATCTGGATGAGCAGGGGGTTGTGTTGAATTCGGCCCGGCAGCGGTATTCGGGCCGGTTGAATGTCAACCATAGAATGCTGGATAATAAACTGAAGTTGGCCTTAAGAATAAATCCGTCCTTTATCAGGCGTCATAACACTCCGTACAATCAACGGGCGGGCTATTTTGGGGGCGTGTTTACCAATGTCCTCAAGATGAACCCCACCTATCCAGTGAAAAATGATGATGGATCCTATTATGAGTATCCCACCACGACCATCCGGAATCCGGTTGCCCTGCTTAACGAAATCTCAGATGTTTCGGAGGAGATGCGCATCTTCTTCAATTCAACGGCAGAGTATGAGTTCATCCCTGGATTGAACGGGAAACTGAACGTCGGACTGGATCGGACCGCTGTGACCCGGAACACCTATCAACCGAGAGAACTGCCCTATGCTGAGGCCTTCGGTGGGAGAGCGGATATCAGAACCAACGAAAGGCAGTCGGTGCTGTTTGAGTCGACGCTGAATTACCGGGCGAGCATGGGTGCTTCTAACCTGGAGGCCACGGGAGGTTATACCTTCCAGGAGTTCGAGGATGAAGGCGTTGGCATCACGGCTCGAGACTTTGTCACCGATGCCTGGCTAACGGATAACATCGGGGGTGCGGCCGATTTCACCACCCGGCCCTACTCCTTCAGAAACGTGAACCGCTTGATTTCCTTCCTGGGACGTGCCAATGTTAATGTAGCTGGCAAGTATCTCATCAGCGGTGCCGTCAGGCGGGAAGGGTCCTCCCGGTTTGGGGAAGGCAACAAGTGGGGTATTTTCCCGTCTGCGTCCTTCGGATGGAGACTGTCGAGAGAACCCTTCATGCCGACTTTCGGCGTCCTGAGCGACCTGAAAGTAAGGGCGAGTTTTGGCATCACCGGAAACCAGGACATCGGAAACTACCGCTCTTTGGTTCTCCTGGGCCCAGGATCCAACACCGTTATCGGGGATCAGTTGCTCACCGGTGTGGCGCCCACACAGCTGGCCAACCCCGATTTGAAATGGGAGGAAACCAGCCAGTTGAACCTGGGAATAGACTTCGGGTTGTACAGGGACAGAGTTTCCGGTTCCATCGATGTGTACTCCAAGACGACCAACGATCTATTGTTGGAGTTTGACGTTGCTCAGCCGGCGGTAGTCACCACCAGACTGGACAATGTAGGAACGGTGGAGAACAAGGGGATCGAGATCGCCTTGAACACGGTGAACATCTCCACCGAAGACCTCTTCTGGCGGACCAGCTTCAATTTTGCCACCAACAGGAACGAGGTGACCAGCCTGGGTGAGGACACCACGTATTACATTGTCACGGGGGACGTGGGAGGAGCAGGACTGAGCGGAGTAAAAGCACAGATCGTAAGAATCGGTGAACCCTTAGGGGCATTCTTCGGGTTCAAGTTTCTTGGATACGATGATGATGGACAGGAAATTCTGACGACGGAAGGGGGTCCCCTGGACGACGGGAGGTTTATCCTGGGCTCCGCCCAGCCCGATTTCACGTTTGGTATTTCGAACATCATAAACTATGGGAACATAGACATCAGTGTCTTCTTCCAGGGGGTGTGGGGGAACGAGATCATGAACAATACCCGCCTGGAATACGAACGGCCGTCTAATGTGACCAATGACATCAATCTCTTCTCAGGGGCGGAGGATTACGTGGATGAAGGGATGAGTCCTCTAGCCTTTCCTGCGTATTCGGACCAATTCATCGAAGACGGATCGTTCATCCGCCTGCAGAACGTCACAGTTGGTTACACGTTCACCACGGGTACCTTTAAGAACGTTCGGGTCTACGTGAGTGGTGACAACCTGTTTGTGCTAACCAAGTACACAGGCTATGATCCGGAAGTTAACACCTTTACGGGGTATGCCCTGGGTGTTGATTACACCAACTATCCCAAAGCCCGGACGTTCACGCTGGGGTTAAGTCTTGGACTGTAACTACAAGGAGATTTCAACGAAAAAGGGGGTACTATGAAGAACCGCAAACTTGGTGTTCTCATGCCGGCCCTCCTCGGTTTGCTGTTAGTTTGGGGTTGCACGGACCTGACCGAGAAGCCTTACGGTGTGGTAACGCCTGAGAACTTCTACCAAACAGAGGGTGAGTTGGTGGCCGCCGTCGTCCCTGTGTACAATGGCCTGAAGAACGCTTCCTGGGGTGACTATGCCCATCTGCAGGACATTTCCTCGGATGCCATGGTCGTGCCCACCCGGGGCGGCGACTGGGACGATGGAGGCATCTGGAGAAACCTTCAAGAACATGATTGGCAACCTTCCCTTGGGTTCCTCAACGGAGCCTGGACCGGGGCCTATGGGGGCGTAGCGAGGGCGAACTCGACGCTTGATGCCCTGGGTAGGGCAGAACAGACGGACCTGGTTAAGACCTTCACCGCCGAGGTTAAGGTCCTCAGAGCCCTGTACTATTGGTGGCTGATGGATCTGTTTGGCGGCGTGCCCGTGGTCACCGACGCGACCACCGCCGAAGCGTTTAGCTTTATCGCGGAGACGGATGAAAGCGATAATATCGAACCCGTGGATCCGGATAGACCCCCCGCCCCTAATACGCGTAAAGAAGTGTTCGATTTCATCGTGGCCCAAGTCAAAGAGGCGTTGCCGGATCTTGAGGAATCCCATGGAGCAGGAAACTACGGCCGGATCACATCGGGGGCTGCCAATGCTCTCTTGGCCACCGTTTACCTGAACGCCGAAGTCTATGCGGGAGAAGCCATGTGGGAGGAGACGATAGCTGCCTGTGATGAGGTGATCAACTCCGGTCTGTATGATTTGATGCCCTCCTTTGATGATGTCTTTGCTCTGGAAAATGAGGGCCCCTCAAACACGGAAAACATCCTTGTGTTTGCGAATCGACCAGAAGGCGAATGGGACGCGTCCTGGCTCCGGCACATGGCGACCCTCCATTACAATCAGATCCCCGCGAGCCCCTGGAACGGCTTCTCCGTCCTGGCTGACTTCTACAACTCATTTGACAGTGTCGATGCCAGGCGGGATCAGATACTGGTAGGACAACAGTATGTGTTAGCCGGACCCGACGAGGGCGATTCGGCATTCGATCGTGATGGAAACCCACTGGTCTTTACCGTCGAATCTCCCCTGGTAGATGCCACAGAGGGAAACGGTCCTCGAATCCTCAAGTGGCCCATCGATCCTGATATGAGCGGATGGTTTGGCGGGAATGACTACGCCATCTTCCGGTATTCCCATATCCTGCTGGCAAAGGCGGAAGCGCAATTTCGCCTGAACGGAGGGGGCCTTGCCCTGGTGAACCAGGTACGGGAGCGTGCCGGTCTCGACCCACTCTCAACGCTTAACGAGGATGACATCTACTGGGAGCGTGGTCATGAATTCCTTTGGGAAGGGTTCCGACGCCAGGATCAGATCAGGTTTGGCACCTGGGAAGGTGCGTGGACATTACACGACGCCACAGGGGATGAAAACCTGGAACTCTTTCCCATCCCGCAGATTCAACTGGATGCGAATCCCAACCTGTCACAGAATCCAGGCTACTTGGGGTCATAGTTTGTTCGCGGTTTAGTTCATAGATATCCCTTCATTACGAGGATCGGCCCCGAATTCCGGGGCCGATCTTTTTTATAGTGTAACCGACGTAATTCTTCCTAAGCACGATGGCTTTTTCTGCATAAATTCCCCCGGATGAAGATCGTTGGGGTAATCTCATTTCTCTCCGGAACTGCTGCCATACTCCTGTTGTCTTGCGGTAAGAAGCCTTCGGCCATCCAGGTGGACACCCTGTTTACCTTGCTTCCCAGTGATGTCACCCACCTGGAGTTTGAAAACAGGCTCATCGATGAAACGAATTTCAACGTGTTTAAGTATCGCAATTACTACAACGGCGGAGGCGTGTCTGTTGGCGATGTCAACAATGACCACCTGCCAGATGTGTACATGGTGGCGAACCAGCAGCCCAATAAGCTGTTCCTGAACGAGGGGGGTTTCCAATTTCGCGACGTGACGACAAAGGCGGGGGTAGCGGGGAGCCATAACTGGTCCACAGGGGCCAACATGGTCGATATTAACGGCGACGGACGGCTGGACATTTACGTGTGTAACTCGGGGAATATCATGGGGGACAACCGGGCCAATGAGCTATTCATCAACCAGGGAAACGGTGAGAACGGAGTGCCTGTTTTTTCCGAAGCTGCCGCCCAGTACGGAATTGACGATCGCGGTTTTTCCACCCATGCCGCGTTCTTCGATTATGACAGGGATGGAGATCTCGATCTGTATGTGATGAATAACGCTTTCCGGGCCATATCGAGCTTCGATTTATCCATGAATTTGCGGGGTAAGCAGGATCCCTACGGCGGGGACCACCTGTACCGGAACGATGGTGGGAAATTCACCGATGTGACGAAGGAAGCGGGAATCTACAGCCCTGTGATCGGATTCGGTCTTGGGCTCTCAGTGGCCGACATGGACAATGACCGGTGGCCCGACATCTATGTGGCCAACGATTTCTTTGAACGTGACTATCTGTACATCAACAACCGAGATGGCACATTCTCAGAGAGGCTGGAAGAAGGGATTCGTCATGTGAGCCTTTCCTCCATGGGGACAGACATCGCGGATATCAACAACGATGGCTTCCTGGACATCTTTTCCACAGACATGCTGCCTGAGGATGACTACCGGCTGAAAACAACGTTCACTTTCGAAACCTATGGGTTTTATGAAAAAAAGATCGATTGGGGGTATTACCACCAACTCTCGCAGAACACTCTCCAGTTGCATAGGGGCTTTGCGCAGAACGGCCAGATCTCCTTCAGTGACATCGGACTTCTGGCCGGGGTGGCAGAGACCGATTGGACCTGGGGAGCCCTGATTGTGGATCTCGACAACGACGGTCTGAAAGACATCTTTGTTTCTAACGGAATATTCCGGGATGTAACCGATCAGGACTATCTGGATTATCTCAGACAGACGAAAAACATCGAACAAATCTTGCGGGGAGACCGGGTCGATTTTCCCGAACTGATACGAAGAATTCCTTCTAACAAGCTGTCCAACTACGCGTTTCACAACCATGGAGATCTGACCTTTACCAATGAAGCGAAAACATGGGGGCTTCAAACCCCCAGTTTCTCGAATGGAGCGGCGTACGGGGACCTTGACGGGGACGGCGATCATGACCTGATCGTCAATAACGTAAACCAACCCGCGTTTGTGTACCGGAACGAAGCTGATTCCCTCACAGACCACCACTTTCTAAAAGTGAAACTGGTGGGCGAGGGGTTAAATTCCTTCGCTGTCGGAGCGAAGATCACACTCACCTGCGGCGGTCGAAACAGACTGGTGGTGGAGCAAATACCCACGAGAGGGTTTCAGTCCTCTGTGGATTACACTCTTGTTATGGGTCTGGGGGATTGCGACCAGGTGGACACCGTCACGGTCGATTGGCCGGATGGAACCCGGGGAATCATGGAAAAAGTGCCCGCAGATCAAACGGTAATCCTGTACCAGAGAGACAGCAAGCCCCCATCGCCAGTGTTGCCTAAAGATGAGGACCCCATTTTTCGTGATGTTACGCATAGTTTCCCCCTTGATTATCGCCACGTTGAGAACCCCTTTGTGGATTTTCACCGGGAGCCTCTCATTCCTCATCTGTTGTCCACAGAGGGTCCGAGAGTAGCCAAGGGGGATGTGAACGGCGACCGCCTGGAGGACTTGTATCTCACAGGGGCTAAGGATTCTGCTGGAACATTATTCCTTCAGACCGCCGCTGGCACCTTTATCCGCTCGGATGAACCCGTATTCGATAGGAACAGGCGTTCCGAAGACGTTGATGCGGCTTTTTTCGATGCCGACGGGGACGGGGACCTGGATCTTTACGTGGTCAGTGGTGGGAACGAATTCCCCCCCCGGTCGGCCGCTTTCCTCGACCGGTTATACATCAATAACGGACAGGGGGAATTTTCCCAACGGGTGAAAGCCCTTCCCAGGTTTTACGCCAGCGGTTCCTGCGTTTCCCCAGGTGATTTTGATGGGGATGGGGATATGGATCTGTTTGTGGGAAGCCGTTCTGTTCCCGGGCGGTACGGCCTGACTCCCGCGAGCACCCTGCTGGAGAATGACGGAGAGGGAAATTTTTCCATCGTAACCCGCCAGGTGGCTCCTCAACTGACCCGTCTAGGTATGGTGACCGACGCCCAGTGGGTGGATCTTGATTCCGATGGAAACTTGGACCTCGTGGTCGTCGGGGAATGGATGCCGGTTACCGTATTCCGGAACTCGGGGGAGTCTCTGTACGAGGTGACCTCACAGGTGGGACTGGAAAAGACCCAGGGATGGTGGAATCGTCTCATCGCGGAAGATCTGAACGGAGATGGAATCGTGGACTTGGTGGCGGGCAATCTGGGAGAGAATTCCAAATTAAGAGCTTCCCCCTCGGAGCCTGTGACATTGTATGTTTCTGATTTTGACAACAACCGGTTGATAGAACAAATCCTGTGTCATTTCAAGATGGGTAAGAATTATCCCATGTTGCTCAGACCGGATATGGTCATGCAACTTCCGTATTTGGGCGCGGAATTTCCGACTCACGCATCCTACGCGGGCAAAGAGATAACAGACATATTTACTCCGCAACAGTTGAACCAGGCGATGCTGAAAAAAGCCCATACCTTTGCCACTTCCGTGTTTATCGGAACGGAACAGGGCACGTTCGTCCATCACCCCCTTCCGGCCGAGGCTCAGTTTTCTCCCGTTTACGCTATCATGGCCAGAGATTTCGATTCAGATGGATCGAAGGATTTGCTCCTGGCTGGAAACCTCTACGGGATCAAACCCCAGCTGGGGAGGTATGACGCCAGCTACGGCACCCTGTTGAGGGGAGATGGCACGGGGAAATTTGACCCGGTCCCTGCGCGACATACGGGACTGTCCGTCACCGGCCAGGTACGGGATATCGTATCTATGAGCCATACGGAAGGAAGAGATGTCATTCTTTTTGCCAAGAATGACGACCGGATCCAGGTGTATGAGATCGTGCCGAGGTAACCCTGATCGATGAACGGTGGCCGCAGGCTCGTTTTGGTGCTGGCCCTCTTCCTTTTGGGAGGCTGTCTAAGAAAGCCGGCGATGGATGCCGGGACCGTCACGGAAATGATCAGGCATCGAAACCTCGGCCTGGCCTATCTGGAAGAGGGAAACCTTCAACAGGCGAAGAGAGAATTTCAAGAATTGGTCGAAATCGCGCCCCGGGAACCCCTGGGGTACGCCAATCTTGGTCTGACCCATTTACGGATGACGGGAGAACTCCAACAGGCAGAAACCTGGCTTAAGAAAGCATTGAAGCTGGAGCCGGATCATCCCGATATACGCCTCCTGCTGGCAAAAGTGTACGAGTTACGTCATCGGAAAGATCTGGCTGTTCGTACCTTAGAAAATTCCCTGAAGAGACACAGCGATCACGTGCGCACCCTGCATCAGTTGGCAGAGTACTTGATAACCTCTCCCGATCCGGGGCTTCTCGAGAAGGCGGAGGGTTTTCTGGTGAAGGTGGTAAACGCCCTGCCGGCCAATGTTGCAGCCCGGCTTCAGCTGGCGGAAGTGTTCATGGGAAACGGGAAGCTGGATCAGGCTGTGGGGCAGATGGTGGTCATTCGACAGATTCTGCCGGAACTGCCCGAAGGATCACGGGACCTATTTGAGAGAAGCCTGACTGCCATGAATCAGGGAAACATCAACGACGCCATGGCCGGCATCCGGATGTTCCAGAATGTGTTGCAATCAACGTCCGTCTACCGGGCAGCGGTCGATCAGTTGAAGGGAATTGGGGGAGAAATCACCGGGGTACCCATCCGGCGTTTCGTTCAGCCGCTCCCTCTGCAGGTTCGGCGGCCGTCCGGAATTCCTGTGACGGTCAAGTTCATGGACGTGACGGATAGAACCGGCCTGGGGATGACCGGGGACAGGGGATTTCCCTCCGAGGATGATCTGCCCGGGACTGTACTGGCCGCAGGCGATTACGACGGGGATGGGGACCCGGATCTTTTTGTGTCGCGGTGGCGGTCTGATGAACAAACCAGCAGACAGTATTTGTATACCAACGACAAGGGTTTTTTTGAAGATAAAGCGGGTGAGGCCGGGATCGCCCACGGGGGCAGGGACGTCCATGGGGTGTTCGCAGATGTCAACAATGATGGCCATATCGATCTATTTGTCACGAATTCGTCCACCAATAAACTCTACCTTAACTCCGGCCAAGGGGCGTTTGAGGACGCTACGGCCTCTTCAGGAATCCAGACCGTTTCCGGGGAAAGAATGGCGCTTTTTATCGACCTGGACCATGAGGGGGACCTCGATTTGTTTATCGCCGGCCGGGGTCAAAACCGATTGTACCGGAACAATTCCGATAAGACGTTCAGCGAGATTGGCGAAGAGGCGGGCGTCCGCTCAGAGAGGGCTCTGGCCCACGGCCGGGATGCCGTCATCGGGGATTTCGACGATGATGGTGACATGGATCTGTTTGTGATCAGCGAAGAGGGCAACAACCAATACTACGACAACCTGCGGCAAGGGTATTTCCGGGACATCCTCCAACATACCGGCCTGGCCAGCAGGGGCAGCCCCGGAGCTGTAACGGCGGGGGACTACAATAACGATGGGTACCTGGATCTGTTTGTTGCCGATTTAGAGGGTCAGCATCATTCCCTCTTCCGCAACCTGGGGGACGGCACGTTTGACCGGGACAGCCGGTCAGACTCCACGTTTGAACATTTGACCGGCGTCCGTGGTCTCGATGCCGTGTTCCTGGACGCCGACAACGACGGGTTTCAAGACCTTCTGATAGCCGGGACACCACAGGATACCGCCCAAACGCAACGGGGACTGTGGCTGTTTCATAACACCGGAGAGGGACGATACGTTGATGCTTCTTCCCTGTTGCCCGGGGATATGGACCCGGCCACCCAGGTGGAGACGGTGGATTACGACGGTGACGGGGACCTGGATATTTTACTGGTGGATCTCAACGGTTCCGTTCGCCTGTTGAGGAACGATGGTGGAAATGTGAATAACTACTTGGCGATCCGTCTGGCGGGGCTTCGGTCTGGCGGTAGCAGGAATAATTATTTCGGCATTGGTGCTAAGGTGGAAGTAAAGGCTGGTACCCTGTATCAGATGCGGGTAATGACCGAGCCTGTTGCCCTTTTTGGCCTCGGCGATCGCGATGGCGCCGATGTAGTCCGTGTGGTGTGGAGCAATGGAGTTCCTCAGAATCGGTTCAATCCCGAACGAAATCAAACCATTCTAGAAACCCAGGTCCTGAAAGGGTCGTGTCCCTGGCTGTATGCCTGGAATGGTGACCACTACGAATTCGTTACCGACGTGCTGTGGGCCAGCGCTCTCGGTATGCCTCTGGGAATCATGGCAGGAGAACGAATCTACGCTTTCGCTAATTCTGCCCGGGAGTACTTCAAGATCCCGGGTGAGAAGCTGAAGCTGAAAGACGGGACCTATTCTCTTCAGTTCACAACGGAGCTGTGGGAAACCCCCTATCTGGACCAGGTGAAGCTACTGGTCATTGATCATCGGAAAAGTGTGGACGTCTTTGTCGATGAGACGTTTACTTTGCCGCCCTTTCCTCCTCTGCACATTTATGGTGTAAACCACAAACACCTGCCGGTCTCAGCCCACGACGGCTTCGGGAATGACGTTCTTGAGAAGATTTCCCAAAGGGATACCGATTATGTGTCAAATCTGATTCCGGCACTGCATCAGGGAGTCACGGAACCCCACGATCTCATCCTTGATCTGGGGGAGGTGTCCCATGCCGATTCCATTTTTCTCTTCCTTCAAGGGTGGGTATTCCCTACCGACGCCAGCATCAACGTGAATATGGCACAATCGGGTGTTATCGGATCCGTTCCTCCTTCGCTTCAGGTTATCGATGAGCAGGGTAACTGGAAAACGGTGATTGAGAATCTGGGTTTTCCTAAAGGGAAAAAGAAGACCATGGTGGTAGATCTAACGGGGAAATTTCTCGATCCCCAGGGCCGGGACTCCCGCATTCGAATTCGTACCAGTATGCAGATTTTCTGGGACCACATCTTCTATGCCACCGGATCCCTTCAACTTGACCCGGGGCAAAGTTCCGTGATCACTCTGAACCCCGGGGCTGCCCATCTTCACTACCGGGGATTCTCAGAGGTGAACAGGGAAAGTCCGTACAGTCCGCACATCCCGAATTACCAGATCGTCACAACGGAACCCAAATGGAGGGACCTGACCGGTTTCTACACAAGGTTCGGTGACGTTCTTCCGCTCCTCCTGGATTCGGACGGCAAGTACGTTGTGATGAACGCTGGCGATGAGCTTACACTGGAATTCGACGCCACCGGGCTCCCCGATCCTCCAGCGGGCTGGACAAGAGACTTTCTGTTCTACAACGATGGATGGTTGAAGGATGGCGATCTCAACACCGCCTACGGGCAGACGGTCAACCCCTTACCATTTCACGGTATGAGCGCGTATCCCTACGGACCAGACGAATCATTTCCCCGGGATGAAGAGCACGCATCTTATCTTCAAACCTATAACACCAGGGAGATAACCACCTGGGGATTCAAACGATCCCTCCTGACGTTTCAGCGAGGTGATCAGTGAGACACTGCGGTACCCCAGGTAAACTCCAAATCACAAGCACCGAGTAACAAACAATTAACCATGACCCATGGTCCCAATACCACACCCATCCTGCTGGGTTTCTTTCTTGTTTTTTATTCGTGTCAACAAGAGCCTTCTCAACCCTTATTCAAGAAGCTTACCCCTCGCCAAACCCACATCACTTTTGAGAACGCCCTTGAAGAAGATTCTCTGTTCAACATGGTTAATTATCTCTACTTTTATGATGGTGGAGGGGTGGCTGTTGGTGATGTAAATAACGATGGTCTTTCCGACATCTATTTCACCGCCAACATGTTGCCCAACCGCCTTTACCTGAACAAAGGGGAATTCCAATTTGAGGATGTTACCGAGACCGCAGGTGTCCAGGGAAATCCGGGAGAGTGGACCACAGGCACCACCATGGCCGATGTGAACGGCGACGGGCTGTTGGATATATACGTGTGCGTGGTGAATTATTTGAATAGAAAGGGCATCAACCACCTTTTCATAAACAACGGAGATTTGACTTTCACGGACCGGGCGGCAGAGTTTGGGCTGGATCACAAGGGTCTCTCCAGACAGGCAGCTTTTTTTGATGCCGACCTGGATGGCGATCTTGACATGTACCTGCTCAATCACTCGGTTCATTCGAAGCAAACCTTCGGGGATACCAGCCTGAGGAAGATCAGGGACTACGAGGTGGGGGACAAATTCTACCGGCAGGACGACGGCCGGTTTACCGATGTTACCCTGGAAGCGGGGATCTATGAAAGCATCCTGGGGTACGGTCTGGGTGTGGCGGTGGGAGACATCAACTGGGACGGGTACCCGGACATCTATATCTCCAACGACTTCCATGAAAACGATTACCTGTACTATAACAATAAGGACGGGACATTCACTGAACAGTTAACCCGGTCCACAGGTCACGTCAGCAGTGCCTCCATGGGAAACGACCTGGCAGATTTCAACAATGATGGTCTCCTCGATATCGTGGTGGTGGATATGTTCCCGGAGAAAGAGACAGTGCGAAAATCGTCGGTGAGCGCCGATTCCTATGATATTTACGACACCAAGATTCGGTACGGGTACACCCACCAGGTTCGCAGGAACACCCTTCAACTGAACAGAGGCCCCGGGGGCCAGATAAGAGCGTCTTCTTCGCCAACCTCTGTCCATCTTTTCAGCGAAATTGGGCAACTGGCGGGGGTTCATGCCACAGACTGGAGTTGGGCATCCCTGTTTGTGGATCTGGATAACGACGGGTACAAGGATCTGTTCGTCACCAATGGGATATTTCGCAGGCCGAACGACCTGGATTTCCTGACATACATCAAACGTAGCGACGTGCAGGTGCGGCTCGGTGCGCGAAGGCCCGGGGCCCTTCCCACGGTCATTGAGCGGGACCTCCTTGATGAACTCCTCAAGCGCATGCCAACCGTTGCCGAGGCCAACTATGCCTTTCATTCCCAGGGCGATCTGACCTTCATCAACCGTGCCGGTGAATGGGGACTTGGGGATCCCGGTTTTTCCAGCGGAGCTGCCTTTGCCGATTTTGATAATGACGGTGCCATGGACTTGGTGGTGAATAACGTGAACGCCCCATCTGCTGTTTACAGGAACCTTCTGTATTCTGGTCCCGGAGAATCACGCCGGGGAGGGAACTACTTGAAGGTAACTCTTAAGGGTGGCGGGAAGAATACCTTTGGTACTGGCACCAAAATCACTCTGTACCACGCTGACAGGATGTTCTTTCAGGAGCAGATGCCGACCAGGGGATTCCAGTCATCGGTAGAACCTGTTCTAAACTTCGGATTGGGGGATATTGACCGGATCGATTCGTTAGAAGTTATCTGGCCAACCGGGGAAACCCAGGTGCTGAAAAACCTGGCGGTGAATCGAACGGTGGAACTGAAATGGACGGACGCCAAACCCGATCATCCCAGCCGGTTCCAGGATTATGAGGAGCCTTTATTCCGTGAGGTAACAGACGAGGTGTCCCTGGACTATACCCACCAGGAAAACACCTTTATCGAATACAACCGGGAACCTCTGATTCCCCACTTTCTATCGACGGCAGGCCCCGCCCTGGCTGTTGCCGATGTCAACGGCGACGGGTTGAAAGACTTGTTTCTCGGGGGGGCAAAGCATCAACCAGGGGTTCTGTTTTACCAAGAGGGTCCCGGAAGGTTTCACAAGGAGATCGATTCCCTGTTCATTAGGGAAAGCCGGGGCGAAGACGTGGATGCGACCTTTTTTGATGCGAACGGGGATGGCTTCGTAGACCTCTATGTTGTGAGGGGGGGCAACGAGTTCTGGGGCAAGATGGGGCCCTTAAGAGACAGGCTCTACATGAATGATGGGCGTGGTCAGCTCCGCCGGGCGAAGGACGCTCTTCCCGAAATCCATGCCAACGGTGCGTGTGTTGAACCTGTGGATGTGGACAACGATGGCGATGTGGACCTGTTTGTGGGCAGCCGGTCGGTCCCGTGGAACTATGGCGTTATCCCTCAGAGTTATCTTCTTATCAATGACGGTGAAGGAAAATTCACCGATGAGACCTCGATCCATGCCCCTGAGCTCTCCCGTGTCGGTATGGTTACCGACGCGGTGTGGGTGGATCTCAACAACGACTCCTACCACGATCTGGTAGTAGTGGGCGAGTGGATGCCGGTGACGGTGTTTCATAATGAGAACGGACGTCTGGTCAATGTTACGGACAGGTATGAACTCCAGAACACTACGGGCTGGTGGAACGCCGTGGCCGAGGCGGATCTGAACGACGACGGATATCCAGACCTGGTGATCGGAAACCTGGGATTAAACTCTGTACTGAAAGCCTCCGGCGATAGACCGGTACAGATGTTCCTTGGCCATTTCTCAGAAGACGACAGGCTGGATCAAATACTCGCGTATTACAACGGCGATGAGGTGTATCCTCTGGCGTCCCGTGATCAGATGATTCTGGCGGTCCCTTTTCTGGAGAAGAAATACCCGACGTACCGGGACTACGCGGGCGAGCCTGTTAAGGACATTCTTCCCAGGGAAGAATTGCGTTCCGCCACCGTTCGAAGAGCGACCCAGTTCGCATCCATTCTGCTCTTGAATAAGGGAGACACCGGCTCCGGAGAAGCCGGAGGCTTTCGTACGGAAGAACTGCCCGTAGAGGCACAGTTTTCTCCCGTACATGCCATACTCATCGATGACTTCAACACGGACGGCCACTCAGACATCCTTCTGGGAGGAAATTTCTACAACGTGCCTCCCGACCAGGGAAGATACGACGCGAGTTATGGGTGTTTACTTCTTGGAGACGGTAAGGGATCCTTCCATCCGGCGCCTCTTCAAGAGAGCGGATTTGTGGTCACGGGACAGGTTCGGCACATGAAATCTTTCCGGTCCGGGTCTGGAGAAACTCTCATAGTGGTAGCTCGGAACGATGATTCCGCGGTGGTATTCAGGCAAACAGCAAGGAGCAAGAACCGTGAAATTGCACACACCCAGTAGTCTGTTAACCCTTCTGGTCTCCATGATTGTGTCTCTCCAGTGCAGGGAGGGAGTGAAAGAACGTGTGGATATCTCTTCGCCCGACGGACAGATCACAGTTATCTTCACCCTTGACCGAAGTGGGGTACCCACCTACCGGGTCAAGCGGGTCGATCGGGACATCATAAGGCCGTCCAAATTGGGATTCAGCTTCAAGGATGCTCCGCCTTTGGACCGGAATATGGTCATTGTGGGACAGGACACGAGCCACTATGACGGGATCTGGACTCAGCCCTGGGGTGAGGTTACCGACATCAGAAACCGTTATACCCAGGTAACGGTTCGGCTTGAGGAGAGGTCCGAGACCCCCCGGAGGATGGACCTGGTGTTCCGAGTCTACGATGATGGGATAGGGTTTCGGTACGAGGTGCCCGAGCAGGATTTTCTGGAATCGGTTCAAATCACCGATGAGCACACCGAGTTCAGTCTCGCTGGCAATCATAAGGCGTGGTGGATCAAGGCGTACCAGTGGAACCGGTATGAATATCTCTACCAATCCTCCCGCATCAGCCGAATGGACACCGTTCATACTCCCCTCACTATGGAGACCCGTGATGGACTTTTCTTAAGCATTCACGAAGCTGCCCTCACCGATTATTCCAGCATGACACTGGCCCGGACCGGCAGGACCAAACTGGAGTGCGATCTGGTCCCATGGTCCGACGGAACCAAAGTGAAAACCACAACCCCGTTTGTCACCCCCTGGCGTACCGTACAGATTTCGGAACAGGCAGGGGATCTCATCACATCCTATCTGATCTTAAATCTGAACGAACCCAGCAAACTTGAGGACGTGTCGTGGATCAAACCCGGGAAATATGTGGGTATCTGGTGGGGCATGCATATCGGGACATTTACCTGGGGATCGGGGCCGAAACACGGTGCCACGACCGAGAACGTGAAACGATACATCGATTTTGCATCCGAACACGGCTTTTCCGGTGTACTGGTAGAGGGATGGAATCGAGGCTGGGACGGCAACTGGATGGAAAACAGCGACATTTTTGAATTCACCACACCGTACGACGATTTTGACATGGAGGAACTCAGCCGGTATGCCGCATCGAAAGGGGTGAAGATCATCGGCCACCATGAGACCTCCACAGGCATTGAAAACTATGAACGGCAGGTGGACGATGCCTTCCGGTACTACGGCCGTCATGGGATCAACACGGTGAAGACAGGATACGTCGGTTTCGGACAGAATATTATCCCTGTGGGGGATACCGTGGGTGCCAGGGAGTGGCATCACGGCCAGTATATGGTCAGGCACTACCGGAAGATTGTCAAGAAAGCTGCTCAACATAGGATCATGCTGGATGTTCATGAACCCATCAAGCCTACGGGGATCAGACGAACCTATCCCAACATGCTGACCCGGGAAGGGGCTCGAGGTCAGGAATACAATGCCTGGAGTGAAGACGGGGGGAATCCTCCCGAACACACCACCATACTGCCCTTTACCCGCCTGCTGGGCGGCCCCATGGATTTTACCCCCGGCATTTTTGACCTAACCTTCGAACAGGCGGACCGACCCGAGAACCGGGTCAACACCACACTGGCGAAGCAACTGGCCCTGTATGTTGTTATCTACAGCCCTCTGCAAATGGCGGCCGACCTCCCTGAAAACTATGAAAACCAGCCAGCCTTTCAATTCATCATGGATGTACCCGCCGACTGGCAGGAGACAAGAGTGTTGCATGCCCAAATCGGTGATTATGTGACCATCGCCCGCAAGGATCGAAACAGTGATGACTGGTACATCGGCAGTATCACCGATGAAAACGGGCGGTCACTTGAAGCACCGTTAACCTTTCTCGACGCTCACCGGAAGTACGTGGCTGAGATATACAGGGACGCCGCTGGCGCCCACTGGGAAACCAACCCACTGGCTGTGGATATTTCCCGGACCACGGTCGACCGGAACACCACCCGCGAACTGACTCTGGCTCCAGGAGGGGGACAGGCTATCCGGCTTCGCCCTGACATTCAGGAGGGAAATCCATGAAACGAACCCGGTTCTCGCTTATTGTCCTGGCACTGTCCGTATGTCTGAAGGCTCAAGTTGTACCCCAACCCCTCCCCCTGTTCGAGGAAAACAGAGACAACCTTCCCCGCCCCATTCTTGAAAGTCATCCCGACTGGATTGACATGTATTGGAAGTGCTGGGAAATCGCGTTCAGGGGATTCAAGCAGCCTGAAGAGGGGTCTCCCTTTGTTTCCAACTGGCTGGACGAAGCCTTCAGTCCCAACGTATTCCAGTGGGACACGATCTTTATGATAATGTTCGCTCGGTACGGCCACGATGTCTTTCCCTCCATTCAGTCTCTGGACAACTTCTACGCTCTTCAACGGGAAAGTGGGTACATCTGCCGGGAGATCCGGGAAAAAGACGGGGCATTTATCCACTTTGCAGACGGCGATTTGTTCCATCCCACGGGATGGAAAAACACCATAAATCCTCCCCTCTTCAGCTGGGCGGAGGTGGAATCGTTCAGAATCACCGGGGACAAGTCCCGTTTTGAAGAGGTGCTGCCGGTCTTGGAGAAATACGCTGGGTGGCTTGATCGCGACGGGGATCCCGATGCCACGGACTGGGAAGCCAACGGCCGGCGTTCCGTAAGGTCTGTGCACAAGCTTTACTGGAATACGCCGCTGGGAAGCGGAATGGACAATACTCCTCGACCGACGGAGAAGGGTAGCGGCTGGGTGGAAATGTCATCCCAGATGGCCATCATGTACGAGAACCTGGCCATCATGGCCGATGAATTGGGGAAAACCGAAAAAGCGGTACTTTACCGCCAGAGGGCAAAAGAGATCGGGGAGCGGGTGAATCGATGGTGTTGGAATGAAGACGACGGACTCTA